>JAEWHN010000294.1 GCA_023387775.1 Pseudomonadota bacterium
GGCATAGATGGTGCGCTTGCGCGTGGAGATCTGCGCAGCCGCCACCCTGCCCTTGCGTTCCAGCGTCGGCAAGGTGAGTTGGTCGTCGGGCGCGATGGCCAGGCGTATGGCGCCGTCGACGTCGGACTGGGCGATCTCGGCCCCCTTCTGCAAAATGCCGTAGAGATGGTCCAGCGCGCGGCGGGCCTGCTCGGCCGCCGCAGGATCGCCCTTGATGGTCAGCTTGTTGCCGCGCGAGTTGATGTCTACGCCGAGCTTCTGCTCGATACGGGCCAGGTTCTCGTCGAACTGGCCATAAAGCGCGCTGGCAAGCTTGTTGTCGTCGAAGGTCAGAACGATATGCGCCATGTCCGAGGCCCCTGAGGGCACTTTCTTCGCGTCGGCGTTCAACCGTATCTCCTCATCTCGGCGCCCTCAGACCCGCTCGGCGAACAGGCTGGCATGGCCCGTCTTCGTGATTCTTACCTGGATAATCTCCCCAATTCCACCGGCGCCTTCATCAAGGATAACCGGCTGGAGCCAAGGCGAGCGGCCGACGATCTGCCCGGCCTGGCGGCCCGGCTTCTCGATCAACGTCTCGATCGTCTTGCCGACGAGGCTGCTGAGGAAAGCGTTCTGCTGCTCGTTGAGAAGAGCCTGCAGGCGCTGCAAGCGCTCGTCCTTCACCTCTTCGGCGACATGATCCTTCATTTCGGCGCCCGGCGTGCCGGGGCGCGGCGAATATTTGAACGAGAAGGCCTGCGCGTAGTTCACCGCGCGCACGATCTCCATCGTGTCCTCGAAATCGGCATCCGTCTCGCCGGGGAAACCGACGATGAAGTCGCCCGACATGGCGATGTCGGGCCGTGCCGCCCGGATGCGCTCGATGAGGCGAAGATAGTCGGCCGCGGTGTGCTTGCGGTTCATCGCCTTCAGGATGCGGTCCGAACCTGCCTGCACCGGCAGGTGCAGGTAGGGCATCAGCGAAGGCAGGTCGCGATGCGCTTCGATCAGATCGTCGTCCATGTCGCGCGGGTGGCTGGTGGTGTAGCGCAGCCGCGCAAAGCCGGGGATTTCGGCCAGCCGGAACAGAAGCCGGCCAAGGCCCCATTCGCTGCCGTCCGGCCCCTCGCCGTGCCAGGCATTCACGTTCTGGCCAAGCAGCGTCACCTCGCGCACGCCGGCAGCCGCCAGGCGCTCGGCCTCCGCCACGATCTGGGCCACCGAACGTGAGACTTCGGAACCGCGCGTGTAGGGCACCACGCAGAAGGTGCAGAACTTGTCGCAGCCTTCCTGCACGGTGAGGAAGGCGGTCACGCCGCGGCCGATGATCTCGGCGCGCCTGGGCTGCGGCAGGTGGTCGAACTTGTCTTCCAGCGCGTATTCGGTCTCCACGACCTTCTCGCCGCCGCGCACCTTCTTCAGCGCCTCGGGAAGGCGGTGGTAGGTCTGCGGGCCGATCACCAGATCGACCGCCGGCGCGCGGCGGATGATCTCGCGCCCTTCCGCCTGCGCCACGCAGCCGGCGACGCCGATCACCATCTCGCTGCCATTCCTGGCCCGCTCGGCTTTCAGCTCGCGAATGCGGCCAAGCTCGGAATAGACCTTCTCGGCGGCCTTTTCGCGGATGTGGCAGGTGTTGAGCAGCACCAGGTCGGCCTCTTCGATGGCCGTGGTGGCGACATAGCCGTCAGCGGCCAGCGCATCCGACATGCGCTGGGAATCGTAGACGTTCATCTGGCAGCCATAGGTCTTGACGAAAACCTTCTTGGCCACACCCGCCGCCCCTTCAAGGGTCTCGGCACCGTCCTGAGAAATCTGCTCCAGTTCCATGTCGCGGCTTCTAACGCTTTTCGATGGCAAAAAACAGACCAATCTTGACCGCGCGGCCGCGCTCGCCGGGCCTCGACCGAATCATGACCGGGGCCCGCTCAGGGCCCGCTGCATCATCGTCCTGACCTGCTCCTCCATCTTGCGCGCCGTCTCCTTGCGGTTGGTGCCGGCCGAAAAGGCGACCGTCTCGCCGAAATGCACCTCCACGTCGACCGCGCCTTCGGCCAGCAGGAGCTTGATGTGCGGCAGCAGGTCCTGGTCGCCTATCCAGGCGGCGACGCGGCGGTGCTGGCGCCCCATGGGCAATCCGTGCAGGCGCGTGTAGCTGATCGCCACCGGCTGGATGAAAACCTGGTCGACCGCGCCTTCGTCAATGGCAAGTGCCGCGGCGCCGAAAAGCGTGCTCTTGAACGGCAATATGAGGTTGCCGTCGCCCGTCGTGCCTTCCGCAAACAGCACCATGGCGTCGCCGGCGGCAAGGCGCGTGGCAATTTCGCTCGCCTGCTCGCCGGATTTGCGCTTGCGCTCGCGCTCGACGAAGACGCAGCGCTGCAGCCGCGCCATCCAGCCGATGAGCGGCCAGCGTGACATCTGCGACTTGGCGATGAAGGAGACGTCGTTGAACGACGCCAGCACCATGACGTCGGTCCAGGAAATGTGATTGGCGGCAAGCAGCAGCGGCCGTTCCCTGGCGATGGTGCCATGCACATGAACCCGGAAACCAAGCGCGCGCACGATGAGGCCATGACACCAGCGCCGCAGCCGGTGCGGCTGATAAAGGCCGGTCCTCATGCCGAGCGAAACCAGCGGCAACAGCGCGGACAGGCCCACCGCCACCCAGAGGAACGCCAGCCATATCCGGATCGAAGTGATCATGCGCCGCGCGGTTCCTTCAGCCTGATCTCATATGGCGGCTAGCGAAGATCCCGGCGCATGACAAGGGCGCCATTGGCCCCGTTGCCGCCGGTGCGGTAGTAGTCGGCGCGCTTGCCGACCTCGCGAAAACCGAGCCCACGATAGAGCGCGATGGCGGCGGCATTGGTCTCGTCCACCTCAAGGAACAGCGCCTCGGCGCGCTGGGCGTGAAGTTCGCGCAGCACCGCATCCATCAGCCGCCAGCCGAGCCCTTGCCGCCGGTGCGAACGCGCCACCGCCACGGTCAGGATTTCGCCCTCGCCGGCCACCAGCCGCGCCAGGACGAAGCCGATGGGCGGGCCCTTGCCGCGGCCGACCTCGCGCGCGGCAAAGCCGAACACGGTGTCCTGCGCCAGAAGATCGGCGAACTCGCCGCCGGTCCATGGCCGCACGAAATCCTCGCGGTGCAGCGTGGAGATCGCGTCGCTGTCCCTGACGGTCAGCGGCTCCAGCGAAAACTCGCGCGAGGTGACGAAGGGGATGCGCATCAGCCGCTCCTCGGCAGGACGAAGCCTGCCTGCGGCTTGGCATCCGGCTCGCGCAGGTAAAGCGGCTTCGGGCGCTCGCCGGGCTCCTTGCCCGCCGCCAGCCGGGCATAGGTGCCGATATCGGCGGTCGACCCGAGCGGGCCGACGGGATTGTTCTGCCCAGGCAGGGCAGCGGCGATCATTTCCGCCGCTGTGCCGGCAAGGGCAGCGGAATATTCGGTCGCCAGCAGCGTCGCCCGTTCGAGGTCGATCACCGCCGGGGCGAAAAGAACCGCACCGACATTGTCGTAGACCGCGGATTGAATCTCGCCGCGCCCGCCGTCGAGTGCGGCCAACACGGTGCACGGGCCATGCAGCGCCCGCGCCTCGGCCGCCAGCGCCTCAAGGGTGTTCACGCCGACCGCCGGAACCTTGAGCGCCAGCGCAAGGCCGCGCGCCGCCGAAACGCCGACGCGCACGCCCGTGAAGGAACCCGGGCCGACCGAGACGGCGACGGTGCCGAGATCGGAAAATCCCACGCCCGCCGCTCTCATGGCTTCTTCGATGACGCCCATCAGGTGCTCGGCGTGGCCCTTGCCGAGATCGAGCACCTGGCGGCCGAGCTCCTGCCCCGCCCCCGCGTCGTAGACACAGGCAGCGCAGAGCCGGGCCGAACAATCGATGGCGAGAAGCTTCATCGGGGGCGCGACCTTCGGGCGACTATTTCGTCGCCGCCCGGTCGCGCGCCTTCAGCTCCAGCCGGCGCCGGTGCAGCACCGGCTCGGTATAGCCGTTGGGCTGCTCGCGGCCCTTGAAGACGAGGTCGCAGGCGGCCTGGAAGGCGATGGAGGCGTCGAAGTCGGGCGCCATCGGCCGGTAGAGCGGATCGCCCTCATTCTGCCGATCGACCACCGCCGCCATGCGCTTCATCGTCTCCATCACCTGCTCATGCGTGACCACGCCGTGGTGCAGCCAGTTGGCGAGGTGCTGCGAGGAGATGCGCAGCGTGGCGCGGTCTTCCATCAGGCCGACATCGTTGATGTCGGGAACCTTGGAGCAGCCGACGCCCTGGTCGATCCAGCGCACGACATAGCCCAGGATCCCTTGCGCGTTGTTGTCGATCTCGTGCTGGATCTCCTCCGGCGTCCAGTTCGGGCGCACGGCCACCGGCACCGACAGGATGTCGTTGAGCTTGGCGCGCGGCCGGTTCTTCAGCTTCTCCTGCACCGCGAGCACGTCGACCTTGTGGTAGTGCGTGGCGTGCAGCGTTGCCGCCGTCGGCGAAGGCACCCAGGCGGTGTTGGCGCCAGCCTGCGGGTGCGCGATCTTCTGCTCCAGCATCGCCGCCATCAGGTCCGGCATTGCCCACATACCCTTGCCGATCTGGGCGCGGCCGGAAAGCCCGCACTCCAGGCCGATATCGACATTCTGCGCCTCGTAGGCGGAGATCCAGGCCGCCTGCTTCATGTCGCCCTTGCGGATCATCGGCCCGGCTTCCATCGAGGTGTGGATCTCGTCGCCGGTGCGGTCGAGGAAGCCGGTGTTGATGAAGACCACGCGGTCCTTGGCAGCGCGGATGCACTCCTTGAGGTTGACGGTGGTGCGCCGTTCCTCGTCCATGATGCCAATCTTGATCGTGTTCGGCGCCATGCCGAGCAGTTTTTCGACGCGCTCGAACAGCTCGACGGCAAAGGCCGCTTCCTCCGGCCCGTGCATCTTGGGTTTCACGACATACATGGAGCCGGCGCGCGAATTGGCGCGACGGCCGTTCGGCCCGACGTCATGCAGCGCGATGAGCGCGGTGACGGCCGCATCCATGATGCCCTCGGGCACCTCGTTGCCGTCGCGGTCGAGAATGGCCGGATTGGTCATCAGGTGGCCGACATTGCGCACCAGCATCAGCGAGCGGCCGGGAAGCACAAGCTTGCCGCCATCCGGCGCGGTGTATTCGCGATCGTCGCTGAGCGTGCGCGTGAGGCTCTTGCCCCCCTTCTCGAAGGTTTCGGCAAGGTCGCCCTTCATCAGGCCGAGCCAGTTGCGATAGGCCAGCACCTTGTCTTCGGCATCGACGGCCGCGACCGAATCCTCGCAGTCCTGGATCGTGGTCAGCGCGGCTTCCAGCACGAGGTCGGCAATGCCGGCCGGGTCGGTCTTGCCGATGATGCTGTTGCGGTCGATGACGATCTCGACATGCAGGCCGTTCTTGGTGAGCAGCACCGCAGAGGGTGCGGACGCCTCGCCGCGATAGCCGACGAATTGCGCCGGATCGGCCAGGCCGGTTTCGCCGACGGCCAGCTTTCCATCCTTCACGACGAGCGGGCCGGCCCCGGCCCACGAGCCAGACTGCAACGGCGCCGAGGCATCGAGGAAGCTGCGGCCCCAGGCGATGACCTTTTCCCCGCGCTTGGGGTTATAGCCCTTGCCCTTATCCGCGCCATCCGTCTCGGGGATCGCGTCGGTGCCGTAGAGCGCGTCGTAGAGCGAGCCCCAGCGGGCGTTGGCGGCATTGAGCGCATAGCGCGCATTCATGATCGGCACGACGAGCTGCGGACCGGCAACGGTGGCGATTTCCGGGTCGACATTCCCGGTGGCAACCTGGAAGTCCGGGCCTTCTTCGACGAGATAGCCGATCTCCTTCAGGAAGGCGCGGTAGGCGTCCATGTCGGAGGGCGCACCGTTTTCCCGGTGCCAGGCATCGATCCGTTTCTGGATCTCGTCGCGTTTGGCCAGAAGAGCGCGGTTTTTGGGCGCAAGCTCGTGCACGATCTCCGACACCCCGGCCCAGAACGCATCGATGCCGGCAAATCCGGTTCCCGGCAAAGCCTCCTGCGCCACGAAATCGTGAAGCTCCCGGGCAATCCTCAATCCCGACGCTTCGATCATACCGCTCATGTTTCCTCTCCTGACACCTTCCGGGCGGGCCTGTAAGCCCGGCCCCACTCAATAGTTCCGCGGCCTTTGACCACGTTGGGGTGGCAGGGTCAATTCATCCCCAGATTTACCAGGCCCGCAGGAGCCTAATAATACGCGCGAAACGGGCGTGGATGAACCTGTCCTTCAGACGGCAATGCGCGGGCGGCCGGTGGCAACCGCCAGGATATGCGCCTCGATGAACATGCGCTGGCCGTCCACCATCGAGGCGCGCACGTCGTGCGTGACCTCGATCTCAGCGGCATCCGTGCCCGCTTCCAGCGCGCGCTGGGCGGCAATCTTGCGGATCTCGGCGTCGGCGACGCGGATGGCCTCTTCCTCGTCCAGGAAATCGCGGATGTCGTCGCCCGAGGCGACGCGGAAAAGCCCTTCCTTCGGCTGGCTGACGCGCGCCTCGGCCGAAATGCGCACCTGACCGACGACGGCCCCCAGCGCGTTGGCCACGTCCGTATCCTGCGGCACCACGCAGTCATTGCCGACGAAGCCCGGCAGGCCGGCATAATGCAGCGGCGCGGAGGCGCCGAGGCCGATCACCGGGCGGTCGAGCGCAACGGCGAAGCGGGCAATCCCGCCGTGGCCATCCACCGCGCGCTGCACCAGCGCATGGGCGACAGTGGCGGCGCCGTCCAGCCCGTCCTCGGCGAAGGCGGTTTCGAGGATCGCCTCGGCAGAATTTCTGGTAACGGCCAGCAGCACCCTTTCCGCAAGCGCTTCCGGCGTCTCGCCGATCGGCTGGCCGCGGCCATCACGCTTGCGGGCGAAAATCTCGGCGCCGAGCCTGGCGGCCGCAATGTTCCAGTTGGTCTGGCGGCCGAGCGTGTGGGCGGCGTCCGACGGCGTGAAGCCGACGACATGCACCAGCCCGCGCCCCACCAGCCGATTGAGCGTTGCGGTCTGCGCGGTCGAGGTGAGCAGCTTGTCGAGCGGCAGCGGCACGGGGCCGATCGCCTCGTAGAGCTTGGCTTCCGGTCCGGTGAGGCCGGCGGCAAGGCGCTCGGGCACGCCGGTGCGCATGGCAAAGCGGCCGTCCATGCGGCCGGGATTGGGTGCACGCAGCTGACGCTCGAGCTGGCCCAGCACCGCCTCGCCATGGTCGACGGCGGCAAGCGCCAGCGGCACGACGCGGCGGGGCCCTAGCATGATGCGCGGGGCAAGCCCGCCATCCTCCAGCCCGACCTCCGAATCTCCGCCGAGGCCGAAGGTGCGCATGGCCACCGCCTCGACCATGGTGCGAAAGCCGCCGACGGTGGCGCCTTCGGGGTCGAGCCGGGGGCGGCCATTGTCGAGCACGGCGACGTCGGTGGTGGTGCCGCCGATGTCCGACACGACGGCGTTGTCGAGGCCGGTCATGTGGCGGGCGCCGACGAGGCTGGCGGCAGGGCCGGACAGAATCGTCTCGATCGGCCGCTGGCGGGCGAACGCGGCCGAGACCAGCGCGCCATCGCCGCGCACCACCATCAGCGGCGCCTTGATGCCCCGCGCGGCCAAAAATCCTTCGGTGGCGGCGACCAGCCGGTCGATCATCGAGATCAGCCGCGCATTGAGCAGCGTGGTCAGCGCCCGGCGCGGGCCGCCGAGCTTGGCCGAAAGCTCGTGGCTGGCGGTGACGGGCAGGCCGGTTTTTTCGCGGATCAGGTCGCGCGCAGCGATTTCGTGCGCCGGGTTGCGGGTGGCGAAATAGGCGCAGACCGCAAAGCCCGACACCGATTTCTCCAGCTCCGGCAGCGCCGCCTCCAGCGCGGAAAGGTCGAGCGGCGCTGCGTTGCCGTGCACGTCATGCCCGCCGCCGCAAAACACCACCGGGTCGGTGCCGAGCGCGGTCTTCAGCCCATCGCGGGCAAGATCGGCTTCCGAAAAGCCGATCATGACCAGCGCCACGCGCCCGCCCTGCCCCTCGACCAGGGCGTTGGTGGCGAGCGTGGTGGACATCGACACCAGCTTTATGCCGGCCGGATCGGCCTTGGCCTCGGCCAGCACCGCGTCGACCGCGCCGGAAATGCCGACCGCCAGGTCGTGCCGCGTGGTGAGCGACTTGGCCTTGGCGGTGACGCCCGCGCTCTCCGACCACAGAACCGCGTCGGTGTAGGTGCCGCCGGTATCGATGCCCAGAAAGAGGGGGCCGAGCAACAGCGGGGACGGCGGCGTGGGCTTTTCGGTCATGTCGCGGGCATTCCGGGGCGGTTGAACTCGCCCCTGCCCTTAGCCCACAAAGCCCGGCCACGGAAGCACCGCAAGGTTGAGCCAGCGCGGGCCGGGTCTTGTCGTTACCACGCCCCGCCTTTGTCCCCTTCTTTTGTTCTCGGCGGGCATCGCTCCTGACAGCAAGTTGTCAGGAGCTGTCAGTTATGCTGCAGCATCAAACAAGGGAGGAACGAATGCGCGACCAGGGATTTGCCGATTTCGATTTCCTGATTGGGGAATGGAACATCACCAATGAATGCCTCAACGAGCGGCTGGCCGGCTGCACCGAATGGCACAGTTTCCCGGCCACCGCGCGCGTGGAAAAGGTGATGGATGGCGGCGGCAATCTCGACCAGATGTTCGTGCCCGCGCGCGGCTTCACCGGCATGACGCTGCGCCTCTACAACCCCGAGACAAGGCTGTGGTCGCTCTACTGGTCCGACACCAAATCGCACCGGCTGTTTCCGCCGACGGTCGGAAAATTCGAAAACGGCCGCGGGGAATTTTTTGGCGACGATGTCGAAGGCGGAAAGCCGGTGCGCGTGCGGTTTTTATGGACGGCGGGAGAAAACCCGCGCTGGGAACAGGCTTTTTCCACGGATGGCGGGGGGAGTTGGGAGGTGAACTGGGTGATGAAGTTTGAGAGGGGAGCTTCAGCAACTTAACCGATAGTTTGCGCTACTTGCCGGCATTGCCACCCAAACTGGCGCATTTGCCTCTTCGACACGACGTGTTGACGCAACGACCCCATTATTCTGAGATGCCTAGCGACAGGGGGGCGAATCAATGGTTAGCGAAGTCGATTACAAGCGCTACGTCGAAAGAACCGACGCGCTTATACGAGATACGCTGGAATTACTTGAATGTCAGCCGATATTCTTTGTAGGGTCTGGGATCTCAATTC
>JAEWHN010000306.1 GCA_023387775.1 Pseudomonadota bacterium
GGCTATAAGCTCGCGGGTGGTGCCGGAGTACAGCACGCCGCGGCTACCGCAATTCTGGGTGCAGGCGCAGCTTCCGCGCCATGTGCCCGGCGGGCTGCTCAGCTTCTGCAACCTCGCCCCAATCGCCCTTTCCCGACATATCGTCTGCATCCATGACATGCACACCAGATTGATGCCGGAGAGCTATGGCCGGCTGTTTCGCTGGGCCCACCGCCTGATATTGCCTGTCCTCGGCCGCCGCGCCGCCCGCATCACCACGGTGTCGGAACTCTCAAGGCTGCATCTCGTAAAATACGGCATCGCGCCCGCTGACAGAATTACCGTCACCTACAACGGCAGCGACCACGCCGCACGCTGGGATGCTGCCCGCTCGACGCTGGAGGTGTCGCCGGCGCGCTCCTACGTGCTCTGCCTTGGGCGCAGCCAGAAATACAAGAACGTCGATCTTCTCGTGCGCCTGGCTCCGCTGCTCGATGCCATGGGTCTCGATTTATGGATGGCCGGCGAGGTCGATCCGGCCGCCATTGCCGGCGTCACCCAGCCGGCACCACGCAACCTTCGCCTGTTGGGGCGCATCAGCGACGACGATTTCAAGAAGGCGCTGGCAGGCGCGCTGTGCTTCCTGTTTCCTTCACGGATCGAGGGCTTCGGCTTGCCGGCGGTCGAAGCCATGGTGGCGGGATGCCCCGTGGTTGCTTCGACCTCCCCGTGCCTGCCGGAAGTGTGCGGCGAGGCGGCGCTGTATGCCGATCCCGACGACGTCGAGGAATGGGCGGAAGCGGTGGCCCTCATCCGATCGGACGCGGGCATGCGCCGGCGCCTGATCGAGGCCGGCAAGGCCCGGGCGCAGCGCTACACCTGGCGCAGCATAGCCGAGACCTACCTCAAGCTGATGATGCAGGTGGACATCGCTTCCACGCAGCGTGCGGCGCGAGGCAGACGCGCCGCCTCCTCAGGAGCGAACTGAAAGGCGCGGGCGAGCAGGGCAATGCTGCAACCCAAGCTGTGCATCAGCCCGGGACGCCGCCCGCAGGCGCGCGCCTTCCCGCCTGCCTGAAGGCATGAGGGGCGACCTTCTTCAGTTCGCGGCGAAGATCGCTTTCGCCGGACCGGCCGACCTGGAACTGCCCGACCAGTTCCGCCAGTTGCTCGGTCTCCTGCGACAGGGAATGGGTGGCGGCCGTCGTTTCCTCCACCATTGCCGCATTCTGCTGCGTCGCCTGGTCCATGTGGTTGATTGCCGTGTTGACCTGGTCGAGCCCGGCCGCCTGTTCCTGCGCGCCAGCGGCTATCTGGGTGACGACGTTGTTGATGTCGGCCACCTGCGCCAGAATCCTCTCCAGCGAATTGCCGGTTTCCACCACCAGCTTGCCCCCGCTTTCGACCCGGGTGGTCGAGTCCGAGATCAGGCTCTTGATCTCCTTGGCCGCGTCGGCCGAACGCTGGGCCAGCGCCCGTACCTCGGAGGCCACCACCGCAAAGCCGCGGCCGGCATCGCCGGCCCGCGCCGCTTCGACGCCGGCATTCAGGGCAAGAAGGTTGGTCTGGAAGGCGATCTCGTCAATCACGCCGATGATCTGGCTGATCTGCCGCGCCGACTTCGTGATCTCGTCCATGGCCTCGACCGCCTGGCGCACGATCAGCGCGCTTTGCTTGGCATCCTCGTCGGCAGCCGTCACGACCTTGCGCGCATGCGTCGCCCCTTCGGCCGATAGCTTGACGGTGGCCGTGATCTCGTCCAGCGCGGCGGCCGTCTCTTCGAGGCTTGCAGCCTGCTGTTCGGTGCGGCGCGACAGATCATCCGCCGCGGCCTGCATTTCCCGCGTTCCCGACTGGATTGCATTGGTGCTGCCGGAGACGCCCTGCATCGCGGCTTCGAGCTGCTCGATGGCCGCGTTGAAATCACCCTGCAGTTGCCGATATGCCTCGGGCATTTCCGCTTCCATCCGATAGCTCAGGTCCTTGGCCGCGAGCCTCGCCAGGCCGACGCCGATCGAGTTGGCCACCAATGCCCGCTCCTGCTCGATGGCCGCGTGCCCGGCTTCCTCCGCCTTGCGGCGCTGCTCGTCCAGGGTTTCCAGGTAGACGGAGATGGCCAGGTCCATGTCCAGCATGGCCGCCTTCACCAGGCACGACAGCGCTTCCGCGACACTTTCCGGCCGCGACTTGCCGATTGCCAGCAGGCCCGGCCACTGCTCCTTCACAATGGCGTGGATCAGTTGCTCCAGCACCAGCGCATAGCCACCGATATACCATCGCGGTTCAAGGCCGATCCGCGCGTGGGTCTGCCCGATCTTGAGCACGGCCCTAACATAGTCGTCGTCGTAGTCGGCCCCGGCGATGATCTGCCAATGCTGCTCCTGACGGCTCTTGGCGCTCGCCATATGCTCGTCGTCGCCGAAGAATTTTCGTGTTTCGGCAGTGGCCTTCACCTTTTCATAGAATGAAGCCAGAGCTGGCCCGAGCGACTGGCTGAGAATTGGCTGCAACCTGGTCAATGCTGCGCGCGCTTTGTGATCCATCCCGATAAAGTCGAGACGTTGATTCAAAGAGCTTTGGCGCCGTATCGAATCCGTCATCAAATTTCCCCTTCAGAGCGCCCGCCAATCTGGACGCCAAGGCGTCCCCCCTCCAGCGGGCAATTGCGTGTATTGATGCGATATTCCGTAGTTGCCGGGCGAGGCTGGTGGTACCGCATATGCTAGGACATGCTGTTCCCGCCCTTCGCGGGCCGCAGTCCCCTCCCCAGCACACATTCGCTGCCGCGCGTGCGCGACGACACGGGCGGAGCCTGGCGCGCAAGCTCGCCTGCGCAGGCGCCGTCACGGTTCAGCATGTCCTCCCGCCTGAACCTGTCAGTCGTTTTATGTACGGTAACGAATGAACTATACCGTACACAACAAATAGTTAAACGGTGCTTAATGTCTTTCGGGGACATGCAAGTTCTGCATGACCGGGCCAGTAACGCTTAGCCGTCTTACCTCTCCGCCAATAACCGTCCGGCCAATCGAGGCACCAATCCGCGCCGGGGCAAGGATAGACTGAGAGGACACCCGTATTCGGACCGATATCCCCCGTCCATTGCTTTCAGAACAGTTCGCAGTCGCCGGTTGCGGGGGTTGGGGGTGTGGCGTTGCCGGCGAGGCGGACGGCGAGGTCGGCGAGGGTGATGGTGGCCAGCGCCGGGCCGGCGTCGAGCGGCTGGGCGGGCATGGCGGGGGCGAGCGCGGCGAGGAAGCCGGCGAGATTGCGCAGCGTCTGCTCGACAGCGTCGAGGCTCTGCACGGCCACGACATAGGCGGGGTCGGTTGCCGCCGGCGCGCCGGCCAGCACGTGCAGGCGCTCGACGGTGGCGGCCAGATCGGCGAGCTCGGCGCCGAGGCGGCCGAGCAGCTCGGGCGCGGGGATGGCGGCGGGCGGCATATCGACGGGTGGCACGGCGGACGGGACGTCGCTGGAATGGGGCGGCATGGCGGCCGTCGGCGTGGCAGGCTGCGGCATGGCGGCTGTGGCGGCGGCCGTCGGCACGGCGACTGACGGCATATCGGCTGTCGGCATGGCGGCTGGGGCGTCGCTGGAATGGGGCATGGCGGGGTCTTTCGGCAGGCTCAGAACAGTTCGACGGTGCCGCCTTGCGGCGGCGGCGGGCGGGCGGCGTCCTGGCTGGCGAAGGCGGTGTCGCCGGTGAGCAGCGCCTGGCGGGCGCGGCCGGAGGCGGGCCAGTATTCGATGCGGCGGCCGCGGTCGCCGCCGAGGTCGCCGCCGACGATGGCGATGCCCTCGGTGCGCAGGAAGGTTTGCGCGAACTCGGCGTTGAGGGCGCCGATGTCGGACAGGCCCTGCACGGTGCGGGCGCCGCCGAACAGCTTGGCCTCGAGCCGGTGGCGCTGGGCGCCGCGGGCGAGCAGCCCGTTGACCAGCAGCTCCATCAGGTGGACGCCGTAGCTGTGCGCATCCGGGCCGGCGCGGCCGGCGGTGCCGGGCAACAGGAAGTGGTTCATGCCGCCGGCGCGCACCAGCGGGTCGCGGATGCAGGCGGCGACGCAGGAGCCGAGGATGGTGGTCAGCACCACGCCCTCGCCGGCGACGTGGTATTCGCCGCGCAGCACGGTGAGGCGCCGGCTGGCGTGATGGCTCACGTCAGCTCCCCGACGATCGCCTCGATGGCGCGCTTCAGCTGCGGCGTGGTGAACGGCTTGGTCAGGTAGTTGTTGACGCCGAGGGCTGCGGCGCGCTCGACCAGCGCGCGGTCGCTCTTGCCGGTCAGGATGATGAACGGCGTGTTGCGCAACGGGCCGTAGGAGCGGATCGCCTTGAGCAGGCCGAGCCCGTCGAGCTTGGGCATGTTGAAGTCGGAGAGGATCAGGTGGCAGGGCTTGTCCATCATCATGCGCAGCGCCTCCTCGCCGTCCTTGGCCAGCGCGATCTGGCGGATGCCCATGTCCTGCAGCGCATCGGTGATGAGCATGCGGCTGGTGGTCGTGTCATCCGCGACGAGGACCTTAAGATGTTGTACGAACGACATGGTTGGCTCCATTGGAATGCAAGCGGGTAAGGGCGAGGATGTGGCCGGCGATCCTCGCCAGAGGCAGCTGGCGCTCGACCGCGCCGGCCTCGAAGGCGGCGCGCGGCATGCCGTAGACCAGGCTGGTGGCCTCGTCCTGGCCGAGCGTGGCGGCGCCGGCCCGGCGCAGGGCCAGCAGGCCCTCGGCGCCGTCGCGGCCCATGCCGGTCAGGATGGCGCCGACGGCCCTTGCGCCGGCGGTCCGGGCGACCGAGCCAAACAGCACGTCGACCGACGGCCGGTGGCCGCTGACCGGGTCGCCGGCGCGCAGCCGGCAGCGCAGCGTGCCGGTGCCGGCGACCTCGAGATGCGCCACCCCGCCGGGGGCGAGATAGACCTGGCCGGGGACAAGCGGCGCGCCGTCGACGGCCTCGCTGACCTCGGGCCGGCAGATGCGGTTGAGGCGCTCGGCAAAGCTCTTGGTGAACACCGGCGGCATGTGCTGGGTGATCACGGTCGGCGGGCAGTTGGCCGGGAACTGCGACAGGATGGTGACCAGCGCCTCGACGCCGCCGGTCGAGGCGCCGATGGCGACGACGCGGCCGTCGGGCGCGAAGGCGCCGCCGGCGGCCGGCGCCGGCGCGCGCGCGGCCGATGCC
>JAEWHN010000351.1 GCA_023387775.1 Pseudomonadota bacterium
TTTGCCTGTGGTTGCTTCCGAAAGAAGCGGACTGGGGTGCTCTACTGCTGGCTCTTGGGCTCCAGCGCTTCTCGCATGGTCTTGACGGCGTCGGCAGACACGGGCGGCGCCGCATTGCCCCAGGCGGCGCGGATGTAGCTCACCACCGCAGCCACCTGCTCATCCGACAGTTTCCAGTTGAAGGATGGCATCGACATCGCATTGGGGTCCTGCGATGTCCACGCACCGCGACCGCCCTCGAGAACCAGCCGTATCATGCTGCTCGGGTCCTGCGCATGCACCATCGTGCCTCCCTTCAAGGCGGGGAACAAGCCGGGCACGCCCTCGCCCCGGATTTGATGGCACGCGGAACACTGGTCGTAGTAGATGGCTTCGCCCTGGCTCGAGATCCCGTGATCCGCGGCCGCCTTCTTGGGCGCGCCGGCCTGGCTCGGAAGCGATTTCAGATATTCGGCCATCGCCCGCAGATCGGCTTCCTCCATCTTCGAGGTCGAGACCGAAACCACTTCCGACATGGGCCCGTAGGCAAGCGTGCGCTCGGTGTGGCCGGTCTTGAGGAAACGGACGATGTCGTCCACGCTCCATCCGCCAAGGCCGCTCCCCATATCCCCTGTCAGGTTGGGTGCGAACCAGTTCTGGACTTGAGACCCCTGGTAACGCTCCGATTCCTTCACTGCGCCGAAGACATTCTTCGGGCTGTGGCAGGCGCCGCAATGGCCGAGCCCTTCGACCAGATACGCCCCGCGGTTCCATTCCGCCGATTTTGCCGGGTCCGGTTGGAACGTCCCGGGCCGGAAGAACAAGGTGTTCCATCCGACCATCGCCAGGGAATGGTTCAGCGGCCAGACCAGGGTGTTTTCGGGTCGCTTGGACCTTACTGCCGGAAGCGTCAGCAGATAGGCGTGGATGGCGTCGACATCCTCGCGCGTCACCTTGGTGAACCAGGGATAGGGGAACGCCGGGTAAAGCCGCGTGCCATCCTCGGCTATGCCTTCATGCATGGCGCGATAGAACTGGTCGTCGGTCCACGCCCCTATCCCCGTGTCGGGGTCGGGAGTGATGTTGGGCGAGTAGATGGTTCCGAACGGGGTTTCTATCGGGCGGCCGCCGGCGAATGGCTGTCCGCCCTCGGCGGTGTGACACGCAGCGCAGTCGCCAAGGTCCGTCAGGTAGCGGCCACGTTGTTGTTGGGCATATTCGCCAACATGCGCAAGCCCGGCGGTCAGCGAGGCGACCGCCAGGGCGCCGCCTCCGGCGCAGAGGCCGAGAAGCGCGAAGATCCTCATGTTTGCACCAGGGGGCCGGGTTGCTTGAGGTACTGGGAGCGGATGGCATTGGCCGCCCAAAGGGTCAGGGCCGTGACGGTGCCGGTGGGATTGTAGCCGCTGTTGTGGGGGAACGCGCTCGCGCCCACGACGAACAGATTGGGCACGTCCCAGTGCTGCAGATAGCGATTCACCACGCTTTCCTGCGGCGTGGCCCCCATGATGGCGCCGCCGGTATTGTGCGTGGTCTGGTATTCCGTGATGTCGTAATGCGGACCGCGCGGCGACTTCTTGAACTCGCGCGGTTTCATCGCCTTGGCGATGTCCACCATCTTGGCCACTTCGAAATCCCGCAGCTTCCGCTCGTTGTCCTGAAAATCGAAGGTCATGCGCATCAGCGGCCGGCCGTGGACGTCGCGATAGGTCGGGTCGAGATCGAGCCGGTTTGCCTTGTGCGGCATCACCGCCCCCATGAGGGAAATCGACATGGAAGTCAGGTAGTTCTTGACAAAACCCTGCTTCCACTTGGCGCCCCATTTCGGGGTGCCCTCGGGCAGCAACTCCGTTTCGATCGGCCGGCCGGTCGTGACATAGCCTGCGATATAGCCGCCGTGGATGAAGCCCAGCCCGCCATGGTCGAAGTTGTCGCCGTTCCAGTCGTCCACGATCACGCCCAGCGCGCCGGCGCCGATGAAGGGATTGAGCAGCTTGTCGTCGAAGAAAATGTCGACCGAGGGGTTCATCTGGTAACAGTAGTTCTTGCCCAGACTGCCCTTGCCGGTGGCAGGATCGTAGATCTCGCCGATGCCCGAAACCATCAGCATCCGGACGTTGTGGGTGATGTAGGCACACAGGACTACCAGGTCCGCCGGCTGTTCGAATTCCTGCCCGCTGGTATCGACATACGTCACGCCGGTGGCGTGCTTTCCGCTTCGATCGAGATTGATCCTGAGCACCTCGCTTTCGGTCCGAAGCGTGAAATTCTGCTTGTGCATCAGCACCGGCAGGATGGTCGTCTGCGCACTTGCCTTGGAGTAGTTGCCGCAGCCGAACTTCTCGCAGAATCCGCAGTAGGTGCAGGGGGCGAGCCGGACGCCGAGCGGGTTGGTGTAGGCGACGGAAAGGTTGCCGGAGGGGCATGGAAAGGGGTGCAGCCCGAGCGAAGAGGCCGCCTCGCCAAACAGCGTCGGCCCGTAGGTCTGCTCCATCGGCGGCGTCGGGTAAGGCTGCGAGCGACTGCCCTCGAATGGATTGCCGCCAGCCTGTTTTTGTCCTCGAACGTTGCCCGCCTGTCCCGAAATGCCGCAAAGCTCGTCGAATTGCGTGTAATAGGGCTCGAGTTCTTCGTAGGTGACGCCCCAGTCCTGGATCGTCATCTCGTCCGGGACCATCTGCGCTCCGTATCGGGCGATCGTCTGCGACCTTATCTGAAAATCGTAGGGCAAGAATCGGAACGCCTGGCCGTTCCAGTGCAGGATCGAGCCGCCCACGCCCGTTCCCGGCAGGAACGAGCCGAGCCGCCGCATCGGAAGGGCGGTCTGGTCCGGCGAGTTGCGGAAGGTGATCGTTTCGCGAGCGGGCTGTTCGAACAGATGCTCGCGGTAGCGATAGCGCAGCTCGTCCTGAATGAAGGTCGGCGCGAAATCGGTGGCCGTGTCGCGCCAACTGCCGCGTTCGAGGGCCAGCACGTCCAGCCCGCTGTCGGTCAGCTGATGCGCCATCAGCGCGCCGGTCCAGCCGAATCCCACCAGAACCGCGTCGACGGATGGAAGCTTGCGCGCCATCGCCTCACCCCTTCCCGTTCCAGGCGGGCCGGCCCCTGATGCCTACCGGGGGCTGATCATAGCGCTGGCCGTGCCGGCCAACCCAGTCGCGGTAGTTGTACCGAGCGCCGGGAAACCCCAGCATCTTCCAGCCGGCCATGTCCCGGTTTCCGCTGTAGATCGGATCGGAAAACATGCCCTCCTTGGTGTTCATTAGCAGCATCTTGAAGAAGGTCTTGGCATCGACGTCGGCAAGCTGGAGCTTGCCGCCTTCAATATCCTTGAGCAGCGCGTCCTGTTGTTCGGCGGCAAGATCAGCGAAGCGCTTGCCCGATGGGCCACCGACATGCTCATCGATCGCCTTGATGGCGGCGCGATAAAGGGCGGCCGGGGTGAGGCGCGACTGGAAGCCTTGCGTGTCCTGCCCCTTTTCCCAAGGCCCAGACATGTACCAACCCTCCGCGCGCCCAAAGGCGCCGGCCAGCTGGTGGTCGATGAACAGCGTCACGCCGCAAGCGCGGGCCCCAGGCCCCAGTTCGTCCTCCGGGATCAGCCTTTCCGTCGCCGCATCGACGAAGGCGACCTCTTCCGGCGTGAAATAGAGATAGTCCGAAGAAGGGTTCGGGTTGGGCAAATCCGCCTGCTGCGGAACCCACGGCCTCTCACCTTTGATCTCGCGGGCCTGGGTGGGCCCGCCCCAGACGACGACGCTGGAGGCGCCGGCCAGAAAAGTGCGACGGTTGAAGCTACTTTTCATGGCCACCTCACTTGGAGCCAGGGCCTGGAAGGGTCGGCATCTAACGATCCCCTGCGAACAAGGTTCCGTCGCGTGCGAGCTGCCTTCCCGTTTTGGGGAACTGCTCCGCGACGCGGACTGCGAAGATGAAGTAGACACGGCTGGCCGCCTTGCCAGACAGCCAGCCGCCCTCTCTTCTTGCTTACGCTCTAAGCTCTACCTTATCGCTCAATCATTGGTGCTCGACTTGTTCTTCTTGTGATGATGGTGATGATGCCCGCCGCCGGGATTTTTGACGACGACCTTGTTTCCGTTTCCGTTGTTGTTGCCGTTTCCGGATCCGGCGTTGTTGTTTCCGTTGTTGCCGCCGTTGTTATTACCGGTATTGTTGTTCCCGTTTCCGTTTCCGTTGTTGTTCCCCGAATTGTGGTTGCCGTTGCCAACGCCATTGCCGCTACCGGCATTGTTGTTGCCGTTGTTATTTCCGTTGTTCGACCCCGTGTTGTTATTGCCGTTATTGTTGCCGTTGTTGTTGCCGGTGTTGCCATTGCCATTGCCGTTCCCGTTGTTGGAACCGCCTTGGCTGGTGCCGCCGCCGCCACCACCGGTAGCATAGCCTTCGGCCGCGAAAGCCGTCATGGCGATCACCGCAATCGAGGCAAGGAGGAGCTTCTTCATGGCAAATTCCTTTCGTTGACTGAACATCAATCGATGTGGATGGTTCTACGGCCGTCCCGCCCATCGGGTGAGTACTCTCACAGTATTTCAGTGTTAACG
>JAEWHN010000357.1 GCA_023387775.1 Pseudomonadota bacterium
CCCCAGATGTTTTCGCCAAGACGGCGATCGAGTTTATACTTGGCGGATTCGCGCTTGCTCATCGCATTCCCTTTCAATCAAATATGCCCGGAACCTCATGCTCCGAGCGAAGGAAACGCGCCCTCCTCTGGCCTCCTTTTTCGAGACCTGACAGGATTTCCCGCGCAAAGCTGGCGGAAAAACCCACGGGACACGTAGACCGCGCATCGCTGCACGGCTGGCGGGTCAATATGTGACCCGGCGCGGAAAGTCAACGTATTTGGACAGTGCCTATGGACTGTTCTACACACCGGCGTCCCGCACCGGCCGACTTTAAGCGGCCGGCGCTGGTGCTCGGATAGATCAGTGCTTGGTCTTGTGCTCGGGCAGACCCTTGCGCTTGGTCTCGGCGAATTCCTCGAGCTGCTTCTCGCTCATTGATTCGTACATCTGCTTGGACGCGCCTTTGAGCGAGCTGACCTTGGTTTCGCCCCGCTTGGCCGCGAGCGCGGCCCCGGCTGCCTTTTGCTGGGCTTTGGATGTGGCAGGCATGGTTTCGACTCCTTGTGACCGGCCCGCGCGTCATCTCAACCTCGGTGTCGGGGGAAGGTTCTGCAAGGGCAGGTCGTTGTCCCTTGCGCGTCCAACCGGACGCACGGCGCAATCAGGAAAACCCGCGGATCGGCATCAGGTTCCGATAAAACGCTCAACCTACCGAAAGGCCGAATCCCTGCATCAGCCGGCGCGTGGGGAAATCCGGCTTGCCGGAGGTGAAGATCGCCACGTCCGGCGCGTGTTCGGGCTCGGCATCGGGCGCCGGCGAGAGCAGCGACAGCGCCCTGCGCGCGATCGCCTCGGCCGGGTCCAGCCAGTCCACCGGCCAGGGCGCCAGACGGCGGAACACATTCGCCAGAAACGGATAGTGGGTGCAGGCGAGCACCACAATATCCGTGCGGCGGCCATCCTCCTCAATGAAACAGGGCGCGATCTCGGCCTTGACGGCCTGATCGTCCAGCGCCGTGCCACGGATGTAGGCCTCCGCCATGCGGGCAAGGTTCTGGCTGCCGACCAGCCGCACATGGCACTCATTGGCGAAGGACTGGATAAGGTCGCGCGTGTAGGCACGCTTGACTGTGCCCGGCGTGGCGAGAACCGAAATGAGCCCGGACCGAGTGCGCTCGGCCGCAGGCTTGATGGCCGGCACGGTGCCAACGAAAGGCGTTTGCGGGAACGCCGCACGCAGGTCCGACAGAACGAGCGTGGAGGCGGTGTTGCAAGGAATGACCGCGATTTCCGGCTGATGGGTTTCGAGCAGCCCGGCGAAGAGGTCCACGATGCGCCGCTTCAGCGCCTCTTCCTCCCAGTCGCCGTAGGGAAAGCCGGAATCGTCGGCCACATAGACGAAACGGCGGTCGGGCATCAGCACGCGCGCCTCGCGCAGCACGGTGAGCCCGCCAATGCCGGAATCGAACATCAGCACCGGCCGATCAGTCATCCTTCGAGGGTCCCTCGCCTTTCACGGTCTCGTCGGTGTCATGTGTATCACGATCCGCTTTCGCTTTTCTTTCCGGATAGCCCGCACCCCGCGGCGCCTTCGGCGAGAAATAGTCCAGCGAGGATATCACACCGCGCAGAAGCTTGATCTCTTCCAGCGTGAAGGCCGGACGGGTCAGCACGGCGCGCAGATTGTCGAGCATCTTCGGCTTCTTGGCCGCGGGGCGGAAATAGCCGCGCGCGTCGAGCGCGGCCTCCAGATGCCCGATCATGCCGTTCAGCTGTTCCTTGCTGGCGGGCGTCAGTTCCGGGCCCGTGAACGGCATCTGCTCGCCGGCATCGAATCCGGACTTCATCCATTCATAGGACATCAGCAGCACCGCCTGCGCGATGTTGAGCGAGGCGAAGGCCGGGTTGACCGGGAAGGTGACGATCTCGTCGGCCAGGGCGACTTCCTCGTTCGACAGGCCGAAGCGCTCGCGCCCGAAAAGAATGCCGGTGCGCTCGCCGACCGCCGTGCGCGCGCGCAGCGCCGCTCCCGCCTGCTCAGGGCCGCGCACCGGCTTGAAGCCGTCGCGCTCGCGCGCCGTGGTGGCGAAGACGAAGTTGAGGTCGGCCACCGCCTGCTCCAGCGTGTCGAACACCACCACCCCATCTATGACGTGATCTGCCTTGCTCGCGGCCGCACGCGCCTTCTCGCTCGGCCAGCCGTCGCGCGGGTTGACCAGCCGCAATTCCGAGAGCCCGAAATTGGCCATGGCGCGCGCCACCATGCCGATGTTCTCGCCCAATTGCGGCTCGACCAGGATGATTGCCGGGCCGCCGGTGATGAGGGGTTTGTCGCGATCCGTGCCTGCCATTGTCCTATTCGAAGCCGGTTTTCCGGCGCCCTGTCTTGCACAAGTTTAAACGAAACGAAACCGCCGCAAGCATGGCCGGCGAGGTATTTTCGGCTACAATTCTGCCCGGCCGCGCCTGGATTGGGGTGCCGCGGCAAGCCGCCTGCCCACAGCGGGGCGGTAGCGTTTGCGCGGTCCCCCCCGCTTTGCTATAGGGGCCCGGACTCCCTTCGTAAAACCGCTGGAACCATCGGGTTCCGCTCCCAGAACGAGGCATTTCAATGACAAAAATCAAGGTGGACAATCCCGTCGTCGAACTCGACGGCGACGAGATGACCCGCATCATCTGGCAGTTCATCAAAGAAAAGCTGATCCACCCCTACCTCGACATCGACCTGAAGTACTACGACCTCAGCATCCAGAACCGCGACGCCACCGACGACCAGGTGACGGTCGACGCGGCGAACGCGATCAAGCAGTACGGCGTCGGCGTCAAGTGCGCGACCATCACGCCCGACGAGGCGCGCGTCGAGGAGTTCGGCCTCAAGAAGATGTGGAAGTCGCCCAACGGCACCATCCGCAACATCCTCGGCGGCGTTATCTTCCGCGAGCCCATCATCGCCAAGAACGTGCCGCGCCTGGTGCCGGGCTGGACCCAGCCGATCATCGTCGGCCGTCATGCCTTCGGCGACCAGTACCGCGCCACCGACTTCAAGTTCCCCGGCAAGGGCAAGCTGACCATCAAGTTCGTGGGTGAAGACGGCCAGGTCATCGAGCACGAGGTGTTCGACGCGCCGGGTTCGGGCGTGGCGATGGCCATGTACAACCTCGACGAATCGATCCGCGACTTCGCCCGCGCCTCGCTGAACTACGGCCTGCTGCGCGGCTATCCGGTCTATCTGTCGACCAAGAACACCATCCTCAAGGCCTATGACGGCCGCTTCAAGGACCTGTTCCAGGAGGTCTACGAGCAGGAATTCGAGGCGCGGTTCAAGGAAAAGAAGATCTGGTACGAACACCGCCTGATCGACGACATGGTCGCTTCCAGCCTGAAGTGGTCGGGCGGCTACGTCTGGGCGTGCAAGAACTACGACGGCGACGTGCAGTCCGACACGGTTGCGCAGGGCTTTGGCTCGCTCGGCCTGATGACCTCGGTGCTGATGACGCCGGACGGCAAGACGGTTGAGGCCGAGGCCGCCCACGGCACCGTTACCCGCCACTACCGCCAGCACCAGAAGGGCGAGGAAACCTCGACCAACTCGATCGCCTCGATCTTTGCCTGGACGCGCGGCCTGGCCCACCGGGCCAAGCTGGACAACAACGCCGAACTGAAGAAGTTCGCCGACACGCTGGAGCGCGTCTGCGTGCAGACCGTGGAAGCCGGCTTCATGACCAAGGACCTGTCGCTGCTGATCGGCCCCGACCAGCCGTGGCTTTCCACCACCGGTTTCCTCGACAAGATCGACGAGAACCTTCGCGCCGCCATGTCGGCCTGAGACGCGCAGCCCTGACGAAAAAGCCCCGGAGCGATCCGGGGCTTTTTTGTTTCAGTGTTGGATTTGAAAGGCTCAGGAAGTCCCCCCGGAGCCGAAGGACTGACCGCGCTTACTGAAGCGCGGTCTTCACGGCGTCGATGGCTTCCTGGGCCCGGGCAGCATCGGGGCCGCCAGCCTGCGCCATGTCCGGCCGGCCGCCGCCGCCCTGGCCGCCAAGCGCAGCAGAGGCGACACGCACGAGGTCGACCGCGCTGAAGCGCTGGGTGAGATCGTCGGTGACGCCGACGACCACGCTCGCCTTTCCGTCGTCGGCCGCGCCGACGAACACCACGACGCCGGAGCCGAGCGACTTCTTGCCCTCGTCCGCAAGCGGCTTGAGGTCCTTGGGAGAAACACCCGAGACGACGCGGCCCATGAAGCCGACGCCGGCAACCGTCTCGTTCGCTGCCGCGGCGCCGCTGCCCGCCGCGCCGCCGCCCAGCGCCAGCTTCTTGCGCGCCTCGGTGAGTTCGCGCTCAAGCTTGCGGCGTTCCTCGACCAGCGCCTCGACGCGTGCCTGCGCATCCGCGGGCGACACCTTGAGCGCCGCCGCAATCGCCTTCAGGCGGCGGTCCTGCTCGTCGAGATGACGGCGGGCCGCCTCGCCGGTCAGCGCCTCGATGCGTCGCACGCCCGCGGCCACCGCGCCTTCCGAGACGAGCCGCACGAGGCCGATGTCGCCGGTCGCGTTGACATGGGTGCCGCCGCACAGTTCGGTCGAATAGGACTTTCCGGCCTTGTCACCATGCAGGCCCGTACCCATCGATACGACGCGTACCTCGTCGCCGTATTTTTCGCCGAACAGGGCTATGGCGCCCTCGGCAATGGCATCGTCGACGCTCATAAGGCGCGTGGTGACCGGGCTGTTCTGCACCACGACCTCATTGGCCATGGTCTCGATGCGTTCCAGTTCCTCGGCCGAGATCGGCTTCGGATGCGAGAAGTCGAAGCGCAGGCGCTCCGGCGCAACCAGCGAACCCTTCTGGGCGACATGGGTGCCCAGAACCTCGCGCAGCGCCTCGTGGATGAGGTGGGTGGCAGAGTGGTTGGAGCGCAGCCGCGTGCGGCGCTCGTGGTCGACCTTCATCTCCACGGCAGCGCCGACCCGGACGCTGCCCTTGACCACCTTGCCGCTGTGCACGAACAGGCCGTCGCCCTTCTTCTGCGTGTCGGTGATCTCGACCGCAAAACCTTCGCCCGACATGGTGCCGGTGTCGCCCACCTGGCCGCCCGACTCGCCATAGAAAGGTGTCTGGTTGACGACGATATCGACCATGTCGCCGGCCTGGACGGAGCTGACCTCCTCGCCGCTTTTCACCAGCGCGGCGATCACGCCCTCGGCATGCTCGGTCTCGTAGCCGAGGAACTCGGTGGCACCGACCTTGTCTTTGACGGCGAACCAGACCGCCTCGGTTGCGGCTTCGCCGGAACCCGCCCAGTTGGCGCGCGCTTCGGCCTTCTGGCGCTCCATGGCAGCATTGAATCCGTCGGTATCGACGGAAATGCCGCGCTGGCGCAGCGCATCCTGAGTAAGATCGAGCGGGAAGCCGTAGGTGTCGTAGAGCTTGAAGGCGGTCTCGCCGTCGAGACGGTCGCCGGTGCCCAACGTCTCGGTCGCATCGGACAGGAGATTGAGACCGCGCGCCAGCGTCTTGCGGAAGCGGGTTTCCTCGAGCTTCAGCGTCTCGGTGATCAGCGGCTGGCCGCGCACCAGTTCGGGATAGGCCTGGCCCATCTCTCGCACCAGCGCCGGCACGAGGCGCCACATCAGCGGCTCGCCGGCACCGAGAAGCTGCGCATGGCGCATCGCACGGCGCATGATGCGGCGCAGCACATAGCCACGCCCTTCGTTGGACGGGAGAACGCCATCGGCGATCAGGAAGCTCGCCGCGCGCAAATGGTCGGCGATCACGCGGTGGCTGGCGCGGTTCTTGCCCTCGGCCCTGACGCCGGTCGCGTCTTCCGAGGCACGGATCAGCGCCTGGAACAGGTCGATGTCGTAGTTGTCGTGCTTGCCCTGAAGCACGGCTGCGATGCGCTCCAACCCCATGCCGGTATCGATCGAGGGACGCGGCAGCGCGATACGCTCTTCCTTCGTCACCTGCTCGAACTGCATGAAGACCAGATTCCAGATTTCGATGAAGCGGTCGCCGTCTTCATCAGGGCTGCCGGGAGGGCCACCGGCAATGCCTTCGCCGTGGTCGTAGAAAATCTCGGAGCACGGGCCGCAGGGGCCGGTATCCCCCATCGCCCAGAAATTGTCGCTGGTCGGGATGCGGATGATCTTCTGCTCGGGCAGGCCCGCGATCTTCTTCCAGAAGCCGGCCGCCTCGTCATCGGTGTGGTAGACGGTGACCAGCAGACGCTCGCGATCGAGGCCGAACTCCTTGGTGATCAGGTTCCAGGCGAGCTCGATGGCCTGTTCCTTGAAATAATCGCCGAACGAGAAGTTGCCGAGCATTTCGAAGAAGGTGTGGTGGCGGGCGGTGTAGCCGACATTGTCGAGATCGTTGTGCTTGCCGCCGGCGCGCACGCATTTCTGCGCGGTCGCGGCGCGCGAATAGTTGCGCGTCTCAAGCCCCGTGAACACGTTCTTGAACTGCACCATGCCGGCATTGACGAACATGAGGGTGGGGTCGTTGCGGGGCACGAGCGGGCTCGATGACACCACTTCGTGACCGTTCTTCCGGTAATAGTCGAGGAAAGTCGACCGGATTTCGTTTACGCCGCTCATGTCATTGCCTTTGCGAGAGATCCGCCCATGCCGGAGGCGGAAAATGAACATGGCCTTTTAGCCTTCGCATTCTACCCTGTCCAGAACGCCGAAAGCCCTGAGTTTGCTTGTGGGACGGCCATCAATGCCACAGGCGGACGCATGCAAGCCGGCAATACGAAACAGGCCGCCGACGCGAACGCCGACGGCCTGCCAAACCTTTCGAACTGCGGCGGCTTTAAGCCTCGCCGGCCTCGTCGAAACCGTCTTCGCCACCCTGGTCGAGCATCTTCTCGGCAATCAGGCCGGCGTTCTGGCGCAGCATCGTCTCGATCTCGCGCGCCGTGTCGGGGTTGTCACGCAGGAATGTCTTGGCATTCTCGCGGCCCTGGCCGAGGCGCTGCGAATTGTAGGAGAACCACGCCCCCGACTTCTCGACCACGCCGGCCTTGACGCCGAGATCGATAAGTTCGCCGGTCTTGGACACGCCCTCGCCATACATGATGTCGAACTCGACCTGCTTGAAGGGCGGCGCCAGCTTGTTCTTCACCACCTTGACACGGGTCTGGTTGCCGACGACCTCGTCGCGATCCTTCACCGAGCCGATGCGGCGGATGTCGAGGCGCACCGATGCGTAGAACTTCAGCGCGTTGCCGCCCGTGGTGGTTTCGGGCGAACCGAACATCACGCCGATCTTCATGCGGATCTGGTTGATGAAGATGACCATGGTGTTGGAACGCGAGATGGTCGCGGTGAGCTTGCGCAGCGCCTGGCTCATCAGGCGGGCCTGCAGGCCGGGCAGGGAATCGCCCATCTCGCCTTCGATTTCGGCGCGCGGGGTGAGTGCCGCGACCGAGTCGACCACCAGAACGTCGATGGCGCCGGAGCGCACCAGCGTGTCGCAGATTTCCAGCGCCTGCTCACCCGTATCGGGCTGCGAGATCAGGAGGTTTTCCAGATCAACGCCCAGCTTGCGGGCATAGACGGGGTCGAGCGCGTGTTCGGCGTCGACGAAGGCGCAGATGCCGCCCTTCTTCTGTGCCTCTGCCACGGTGTGCAGCGCCATCGTGGTCTTACCCGAGCTTTCCGGGCCGTAAATCTCGACGATACGACCGCGCGGCAGACCGCCGACGCCGAGCGCAATGTCGAGGCCGAGCGAGCCGGTCGAAACCGTTTCGATCTCGACGCTCTTCTCATTTGCGCCCAGGCGCATGATCGAGCCCTTGCCGAAGGCGCGCTCGATCTGCGACAGCGCTGCATCCAGAGCCTTAGTTTTGTCCACCGATTTGTCCTCAACAAGCCGCAACGAATTCTGAGCCATGATACATTACCCCTCGGACGTCAATGAAGGCCGGAATGTCCTTTTCGAGAAAAGATTTGTACCTTTTTTGTTCACGTTTGACAAGAGTGATTAACTATCTGGCAAAGAACGATATTCCAATTTTGTTCTATTTTTGTACATGGCCGAAAGAACAAGAGACACGAGGCGCGGGAAGTGCACTCCCGCCCGGGTTTCGTCGCCATTTCCTCGATTCGTCGCGGCCGATTGCCCATAACCGGGAGAAGCCATAAGGTCCGCGGCGCTTCGGCAAGCTAGTTTCGACAGGACACAAGCATGAAATCTCCCAGCATTCTGGCCGTTGGCGGCGCCCATGTGGACCGGCGCGGCCAGGTCAGCGGCGTATATGTGCCGGGCGCTTCAAACCCGGGCATCATGCGCGAAGACCTGGGCGGCGGTGTTTTCAACGCGGTGCGCAATGCCGTTCGGCGAGGCGCAACAGCGGCGCTGATGTCGGTGCGCGGTGGCGACGCGGCCGGCGACATGGTGGCGCGCGCAATCGCCGAGGAAGGCATGGAGGATCTTTCGGCGGTGTTCCTCGACCGCACCACGCCGAGCTACACCGCCATCCTCGACCAGGACGGAGACGTGATCACCGGCTTTGCCGACATGATGCTCTATGAGCTCGCCTTCCCCAAGCAGATGCGGCGCTCCAAGATGCGCGAGGTGCTCGACCGCACCGACGCCATCCTGTGCGACGCAAACCTGCCGGCCGAGGCGCTGCGCAGCCTCGTGGGCCTGGCTGCGGGCAAGCCTGTCTTCGTCATCGCGGTTTCGCCGGCCAAGGTCGTGCGCCTGGACGGCCTGCTTTCCGGCCTTGCCTGCCTGTTCATGAACCGCCGTGAAATCGGCGCGCTGGCCGAAACCGGAGAAGCAGGCATTGCGACTTCGGTCGGGGCGCTGCGCGAGCGCGGCCTTTGCCGCGGCGTCATCACCGCCGGCGAAAGCGCGGTTATCGGCTTCGATGGCGACGAGCTGTTTTCGATCGTGCCGCCAAAAGCGCGCAAAGTGGTCGATGTGACCGGCGCAGGCGACGCGCTGGCCGGCGCCACGACGGTTGCCATGCTGCGCGGCCTGCCGCTTCGCCAGGCGCTGCGGGAGGGCGTGGCGGCGGCGGTGCTGGCGGTGGAGAGCGACAAGTCCGCGCCCGAGCTTTCGCCAGAGGAATTTGCCGCAATGCTTTCGCTTGTGCCCCAGGCCGAGGAATTGCATGAAGGCGCAAATATCGGAGATACCCCATGACGCCAGAAACCGCCCGCCCCTTCGTCGACATCCATGCTCCCGTCGCCGAGGCGCTCGCTTCCGGAAAGCCGGTGGTGGCATTGGAAAGCACCATCATCACCCACGGCATGCCCTATCCGCAGAACAGCGAGATGGCGGCCAATGTGGAGAGAATCATCCGCGACGAGGGAGCGGTGCCGGCTACCATCGCCGTTATCGATGGCCGCCTGAAGATCGGCCTTTCGGACGCGGAGCGCGAGGCGCTGGCAAAGACCACCGGCACCATGAAGCTTTCTCGCGCCGACCTGGCTTTTGCCGTGGCGCAGGGGCGCACCGGCGGCACCACAGTTGCCGCCACCATGATCGCGGCGCATATGGCCGGCATCCGCGTCTTTGCCACGGGCGGAATCGGCGGCGTGCACAAGGGTGCGGAAAAGAGCTTCGACATTTCCGCCGACCTGGACGAGCTGGCGCGCACGCCGGTCATCGTGGTGTCGGCCGGCGCCAAGGCCATTCTCGACATCGAAAAGACGCTGGAAGTGCTGGAAACCCGCGGCGTGCCGGTGGTCGCGTTCGGCTCGGACGTGGTGCCGGCCTTCTGGTCGCGCGTCTCGCCCTATGCAGCGCCGCTTCGCCTGGATGCCGCCGACGACATTTCCGGCTTTTTCCGCACGCGCCAGGCGCTCGGCCTCGGCGGCGGCATGCTGGTGGCCAATCCGGTTCCGGAAGCCGACGAGATCCCGGTCGAGACGATGGCCGGCTACGTCGATGCCGCGCAGCGCGACGCAGAGGCGCAGGGCATTTCGGGCAAGGCGGTAACCCCGTTCCTGCTGGCCCGCCTCCTCGAACTGACCAATGGCGCGAGCCTGAAAACCAATATCGCGCTGGTGGAAAACAACGCCCGCCTGGCAGCCAGGATCGCCAAGGGCCTCTAGAACGAGACCAGGCGGAGGGGCGAATGCCCCTTCGCCACCGGCAAGCCAAGTCAAACGGCGCGTTCGCGGGCGGCAGCCGGCAGCAGCCTTCAGCGAACCGTAATTTCTTTAAAAGAATCGTGACTGGAGGCCGGGGGCCAGCGCGACCTGCGGTCTTCATTTTGCCCGAGCAAACAGCCATTGAGGCGCTACCGGGCGGCTCCGTTTGGCCGGCGACTTCAGCCGGAACGATCTTTTGACCCGCACATGAGCATGCACGCCAAAGACGACGAAGACCAAGCCGGCGAACACCCCTACTCGCCCTTTCTGGAAGCCATGCGGCCTTTGACGGGCAAGTGGAAGATCGAGATCATGTGGGCACTGGCGCAGCGAACCCACCGCTTCGGCGAGTTGCGGCGGGCACTTCCTGGCATTACCCAGCACATGCTGACCGTGCAGCTGCGCGAGTTGGAGGCGGATGGGCTGGTCAAGCGCACGGCCTATGACGAAAGCCCGCCGCGGGTCGAATACGACATCACCGAAGCTGCTTACGGGTTACGGCCGGTGTTCGAGGCCTTCATCGCCTGGTCGAAGCAGTACGGCCCGATCGCGCGCAGGATCAAGGCCGAACAGGAGAGGAAGGGAGCAGGCGCTAGCTCGCCCCCTGCCTGAAGAACCTAGTTCCCGAACTTACCGGTGCGCGGGAAGCCCTTGGGCACCATGCGGCCGGCGGCAGCACGATTGCCGATCCACTCCAGCAGCTCCTCGCGGCTGCGCACGAAGGTGCGCTCGGCCGAATCCTGCCAGGTCAACCCCTCGGCGATGGCAAAAAGCTTCAGGTCGAGCACGCCGCCGTCCTTGTAGCGCTGCAGGCGCACGCCCTTGCCGCGCGTCATTTCCGGGATTTCGGACAGCGGGAACACCAGCATCTTGCGGTTGTCGCCGACGATGGCGACGTGGTCGCCCGTCACCGGCAAGCAGCGCTTGGCCTCGTCGGGCGACTTGACGTTCATGACCTGCTTGCCCTTGCGGGTGTTGGCCACGACATCCTGCTCCGGCACCACGAAACCGTTACCCTCGTTTGAGACCAGCAGCAGCTTGCGCGACGGGTCGTGCACGAAAGCGGTGACGATGTCCTGATCGTTCTCCATGTCGACGATGATGCGGATGGGCTCGCCATGGCCCCGGCCGCCCGGCAGCCGGTCGACGCCGATGGTGTAGAACTTGCCGCCAGTGGTGAAGACCAGGATCTTGTCGGTGGTCTGCGCATGGAAGGCGAGCTTGAGGCCGTCGCCCTCCTTGAAGCTGAACAGAGAGTGATCGTTGAGGTGGCCCTTCATCGCCCGCAGCCAGCCCTTTTCGGAGATGACGACGGTCACCGGCTCCTTCTCGATCATCGCGTTCTGGATGTCGCTGAGATCGTGGTCGGGGGCATCGGCGAAGGTGGTGCGGCGCTTGCCCAGTTCCGGGTTTTCCTCGGGTCCGAAATCGCGGCGCACCTCATGGACCTGCCAGGCGATGGTCTTCCACTGCCTGGCGTCGGAAGCCAGCAGTTGCTCGATCTCGGACTTCTCGGCGCTGAGAGCGTCGTGTTCCTTGCGGATCTCGATCTCTTCCAGCTTGCGCAACGCGCGCAGCCGCATGTTGAGGATCGCCTCGGCCTGGGTGTCGGTGAGCGCCCAGCGGGCCATCATCACCTGCTTGGGCTCATCCTCCTCGCGGATGATGCGGATCACCTCGTCGAGGTTGAGATAGGCGATTAGATAGCCGGCGAGGATTTCCAGCCGGCGCTCGATCTCGGCCAGGCGGTGCCGCGAGCGGCGCACCAGCACTTCCTTGCGGTGTTCCAGCCATTCCTGAAGAACGGTCTTCAGCGACAGAACGTTCGGCACCTTGCCGCGCGACAGCACGTTCATGTTGAGCGGGAAGCGGCTTTCAAGCTCGGTGAGCTTGAACAGCGACTCCATCAACAGGCCAGGGTCGACGGTGCGGCTCTTGGGCACCAGCACGAGGCGGATGTCCTCCGCACTCTCGTCGCGAATGTCTTCCAGAAGCGGCAGCTTCCGCGCCACCAGAAGCTCGGCGATCTTTTCGATCAGGCGGGATTTCTGGACCTGATACGGAATTTCGGTGACGACGATGTTCCAGGTGCCGCGGCCCTGGTCCTCGACGGTGTAACGGGCGCGCACACGGAAGGAGCCCCTGCCGGTCTCGTATGCCTCGAGGATCGAGGCGCGGTTGTCGATGATGATGCCGCCGGTGGGGAAATCCGGCCCCTGCACCAGCCCGTCGCCGGCTTCCTTGCTGATGAGGTCGTCGACGGTGGCCTCGGGATTATCGATCAGGTGGAGCGCGGCGGTGCAAAGCTCGGCCGCATTGTGCGGCGGGATGGAAGTGGCCATGCCGACCGCGATGCCCGACGAGCCGTTGGCAAGCAGGTTGGGGAAGGCGCCGGGCAGAACCACCGGCTCCTCGTCTTCCTCGTTATAGGTCGGCCGATAGTCGACGGCGTCCTCGTTGATGCCCTCCAACAGCGCTGTCGACACTTCCGTCATGCGCGCTTCGGTGTAGCGCATGGCGGCGGCGTTATCGCCGTCGATATTGCCGAAATTGCCCTGACCGTCGACCAGCGGGTAGCGGACGGCAAAGTCCTGCGCCAGGCGCACCAGCGCGTCGTAGATCGACTGGTCGCCATGCGGGTGGAACTTGCCCATCACCTCGCCGACGATGCGCGCGCACTTGGCAAAGCCCTGGTCGGGGTTGAGGCGCAAGAGCCGCATCGCATGCATGATGCGCCGGTGCACAGGTTTGAGCCCGTCGCGCACGTCCGGCAGCGCACGGTGCATGATGGTCGACAACGCATATGCAAGATAGCGCTCTTCCAGCGCCTTCTTCAGATCGACCGGTTCAATATGATCGCCATCGCCGGAGCCCGGCGGCAAAAGCCCTTTTCCCATGGAATTCGGTTATCCGACCGACCGAGTCGCGACAAGAGGGCGAATTGTAACAAATGCGCAAGCCCATCGCCCATATGCTGGTCGCAGAACGTCAGCTCCCTTCTTTCAATTGCCTTTTGCACGCTTTTTTGAGCATTCTGTGCGAAATGCCTCACTTTCCCGCGCCTGCCCCACCGCGAGAAGCAACGTTCCTGCATTTCCGATCTCAAGGATCACAAAATGACGATGTTCCGTCCAGCTTGCCACAAGCTCGCATTTTCAACCGTTTTCGTTGCCGCTTCGCTGCAGGGTGCCCATGCGCAGGACGCATCGGAGGTTGCCTCCCGCCTGAAGCAACTGCTGGCCGCTCAGAGCATGGACTTGGACTGGAAGTCCGCCAGCGGCACTTCCTCCGAAATGGTGCTCGAAGGCGTCACCGTCGGCACACCGGGCGAGGCCGAGCGCTTTTCGATCGGCTCGCTGACGCTGGAGGGCGTGAGCCAGGCCGGCGGCAGCTACAAGATCGAAACGATCAGCACCGAGCCCTATCATTATTCGCACGACAAAAGCTCGGTGGATATCAGCTCGCTGGTCCTGTCGGGCGTCGTTCTCCCGCCCGAGGGGGCAACAACCGATCCCCTCGCCGCGATGGTCATGTACCAGAGCGCGGAACTGGCCAGCATCGAGGTGAAGGCCGACGGCAAGGATGTGTTCTCGCTCTCCAACCTGACGATGGAAATCACGCCGCCGAAGGATGGCAAGGCGATGGAATTCACCGGTTCGGCAGAAGGCTTCTCCGCCGACCTGACATCCATCGATGACCGCGACACACGCAAGGTGCTCGACAGCCTTGGCTACCAGCAGATCAGCGGCTCCATCGAAATGGCGGGGCTGTGGCACCCCGACGACGGTCGCCTCGCGCTTTCGCAATATGACGTGACGGTCGAGAACGCCGGCACGTTCGGCGTGAGCTTCGACGTCGGCGGCTATACGCTCGCCTTCATGAAGTCGTTGCAGGACGTGCAGAAGAAGATGGCCGAGTTGCCTGAAGGCGCTGACAACACAGCGCACGGGTTCGCCATGCTGGGGCTGATGCAGCAGCTGACCTTCCAGGGCGCCAGCCTGCGCTATGACGACGCTTCGCTGGTGGGCAAGGTGCTGAACTACCTTGCCCAGCAGCAGGGCGTGAAGCCGTCCGACGTCGCCAACCAGACCAAGGCCATCCTGCCGTTCATGACGGCGCAGCTCAACAACCCGGAGCTTTCCGGCCAGATCACCGCGGCGGTCAACAAGTTCCTGGACGATCCGCAGAGCATCGAGATCAAGGCCGCTCCGGCCTCGCCGGTGCCGTTCGCGCTGCTGGCGGCCAATGCCATGTCCGCGCCGCTCGAGTTGCCCAAGACGCTTGGTGTGACCGTGAAGGCTAACGAAGACTGATCGGCTGGGCCCACAAAACGGACCAGAAAAACAAAGGCGGAGCGATGATCGCTCCGCCTTTCTAGTAATCGCTGTTGATGGCCGGCGCCTCAGCCCTGCCTGGCGCGACGAAGATCCGGCGCGATGGCCTCGTCGCCAAGGGCAGCCACCGCCTCGTCCAGCGTCATGGACTGCTGGTCGCGCGAGCCGAGGCGGCGGACGTTGACCGTCGCCTCCTCCGCCTCGCGCTTGCCGCAGACGAGGATGACCGGAACCTTGGCCAGCGAATGCTCGCGGACCTTGTAGTTGATCTTCTCGTTGCGCAGGTCGGCCTCTGCCGACAGGCCGGCCGCCTTGAGGCGCTTGACCACGGATTGCGCGTATTCGTCGGCGTCCGAAGTGATCGTCGCCACTACCACCTGCAGCGGTGCGAACCACAGCGGGAAATGGCCGGCATAGTTCTCGATCAGGATGCCGAGGAAACGCTCCATCGAGCCGCAGATGGCGCGGTGGATCATCACCGGCTGCTTCTTCTCCGAATCGTTGCCGATGTAGAAGGCGCCGAAGCGTTCCGGCAGGTTGAAGTCGACCTGCGTGGTGCCGCACTGCCATTCGCGGCCGATGGCGTCCTTCAGCACATATTCGAACTTCGGCCCGTAGAAGGCGCCCTCGCCCGGATTGATGGAGGTCTTGATGCGATTGCCCGAACGGGTCCGGATCGTCTCCAGAACGTTGGACATGATCTCCTCGGCATGGTCCCATGCCTCGTCGGAGCCGACGCGCTTGTCCGGTCGTGTCGAGAGCTTCACGCTGATCTCGTCGAAGCCGAAATCGGCATAGGTCGACAGGATCAGATCGTTGATGCGCAGGCACTCGTCGGCAAGCTGGTCCTCGGTGCAGAAGATGTGCGCGTCGTCCTGCGTGAAGCCGCGCACGCGCATCAGCCCATGCAGCGCGCCGGAGGGCTCGTAGCGGTGCACGTTGCCGAATTCGGCAAGCTTGATCGGCAGATCGCGGTAGGACTTCAAGCCATGCTTGAAGATCTGCACGTGGCCGGGGCAGTTCATCGGCTTGAGCGCGAAGACGCGGTCGTCGTCGGTATCGTCGCCGGCGACCGTGACCTTGAACATGGCATCGCGATACCAGCCCCAGTGGCCCGAAGTCTCCCACAGGCTCTTGTCGAGCACCTGCGGCGCGTTGACTTCCTGGTAGCCCTGCTGGTCGAGGCGGCGGCGCATGTAGGACACGAGGTTCTGGAACATCTTCCAGCCCTTGGCGTGCCAGAAGACAACGCCCGGACCTTCTTCCTGGAAGTGGAACAGGTCCATCTCGCGGCCGAGGCGACGGTGATCGCGCTTTTCGGCTTCTTCCAGCATGTGGAGATACTGGTCGAGCTGCGCCTGGTCGGCCCAGGCGGTGCCGTAGATGCGCGTCAGCATCGGGTTGTTGGCGTCGCCGCGCCAATAGGCGCCGGCCACCTTCATCAGCCTGAAGGCGTTGCCTATCTGGCCGGTGGAGGCCATGTGCGGGCCGCGGCAGAGGTCGAACCAGTCGCCCTGCGAATAGATCTTGAGGTCCTGATCCTCGGGGATCGAGTCGATCAGCTCGACCTTGTAAGCCTCGCCCTTGTCGCGGAACACCTGCCTGGCCTTCTCGCGATCCCAGACCTCCTTGGTGAAGGGCCGGTTGCGGGCGATGATCTCGCGCATCTTCTTTTCGATGGCGGGAAAATCCTCCGGCGTGAAGGGTTCGTTGCGCGCAAAGTCGTAATAGAAACCGTTCTCGATCACCGGGCCGATGGTGACCTGGGTTCCCGGCCACAGTTCCTGCACGGCCTCGGCCAGCACGTGGGCGGCATCGTGGCGGATCAGTTCCAGCGCGCGCGGATCGTCACGGGTGACGATCTCGACCTTGCCGGACTTGCCGAGCGGGTCGGACAGATCGCGCAGTTCGCCGTCGATGGCGTAGGCCACCGCCTTCTTGGCCAGCGATTTGGAAATCGACTCGGCCAGGCCCATGCCGGTCATCGCCGCTTCGTATTCGCGGACGGAACCATCGGGAAATGTAAGGGAAACAGAATTCAGCAAAGCTCTTCTCCATATCCAGTCCCGCAAACGAGCGCGGGTGGTGATGCCGGATTTTCGCATCCGGCGGCGAGCGGTCTTTTAGGGTGAGTTTGGCGCGTCGTAAAGCACCGAGCGTCAGGAATGCCCCTGCGGCGCCTTGCCTATGTGCCAGTAATGCCAGGGCGTGTACCAGCGATAGCGCTGCTGCAATGTCTCCGGAACCCGGTCGATGCCGTGGGTGCCCCAAGGGCCGCAGCGCATGACCCGGAACAGCCCCATCCAGCCGCCGGCCCACAGGCCGTGGCGGGCGATGGCCTCATAGGCGTATTCCGAGCAAGTCGGCAGATGCCGGCAGGAATTGCCGACAAACCCGGACAGCGTGAGCTGGTAGAAACGCACCAGGGACACCCCTAGAACGCGCCCGGGTGTTTTCGACCAAGGACCGGACCAGTTGCGCCCTTGGGCGACGGGACCCTTCTTGCGCTCGCGCCCTTCACCGTGCCGATGATTGCAGGCGCGGTCGCTCATCGTCCGTTTTCCTAACAGAGAAACTCATGCGCTATAGATGGCCCGCGCTGCGGGGTTTCGCAATGTTTCGGTGAAAATGCCGCTTCGCAGGCCGAACGTTTCCGCCAGGGCGTCAACGTGGCGTAGACAGTCCGTGCTCGGCCCGGCGAATGTGAAGCGGGCACTGAGTCTCTTATCTGGACTTCGAATTGGTCGTCCCCACTCACCGCCGATGCGGAACTGCGGGCGATTGCGCTATCCTCGTCGCCGGGCAATCATCCGGCGCTCAATGTAGAGGGACACCATGTCGGACAAGATTGAATTCGGGCTCGATACGTTCGGCGACGTCACCGCCGGCGCCGACGGCCAGCTGCTGCCGCAGGCACAGGTCATCCGCAACGTCGTGGACGAAGCCGTGCTGGCCGACCAGATCGGCATCGACTTCATCGGCGTGGGCGAACATCATCGCGACGATTTTGCCGTGTCGACGCCTGAGACGGTGCTGGCCGCGATTGCGGCACGCACGGAGCGAATCAAGCTCGGCTCCGCCGTCACGGTGCTGAGTTCGGACGAACCGATCCGCGTGTTCCAGCGCTTTTCCACGGTCGACGCCCTGTCGAATGGACGCGCCGAGGTGATCCTCGGCCGTGGCTCCTTCACCGAATCCTTCCCGCTGTTCGGATTTCGGCTCAACGACTACGAGACGCTGTTCACCGAAAAGCTCGACCTGTTCGCCGCGCTGCTGAAAGGCGGGCCCGTCAGTTGGCAGGGCTCGACGCGTCCGCCGCTCAACGACCAGCGCGTCTACCCGCCGACGGAATCCGGCACGCTCAAAACCTGGATCGGCGTGGGCGGCAGCCCCGAATCGGTGGTGCGCGCAGCGCGCTACAACCTGCCGCTGATGCTTGCCGTCATCGGCGGCGATCCGAAGCGGTTCCGCCCCTTTGTCGACCTCTATTACCGGGCTATCGACCAGCTCGGCGGCGAAAGGCAGCCGATCGGCGTGCATTCGCCGGGCTATGTCGCCGACACCGACGAGCAGGCGCGCGAGGAATTGTGGCCGCACTACAAGAAGATGCACGACCGCATCGGCGCCGAGCGCGGCTGGCCGCCGACCACGCAGGCCGTGTTCAACTCGGAGGCAGACCTTGGCTCCCTCTATGTCGGCTCGCCGGAGACGGTGGCGCGCAAGATCGCCGCGACGATCAAGGCGCTCGGCATCTCGCGCTTCCAGATGAAATATTCGTCCGGCCCGTTGCCGCACGAGAAGATGATGCGCTCGATCCAGCTCTACGGCACCAAGGTAGTGCCGATGGTGCGCGATCTGCTTGCCTGAAACAAAAGCGCCGGCTCGCGATGGGCCGGCGCCTCTACTTTCCAGTTTGAGATCGCCTTCAGGCTGCCGCCTCGGTGTGCTTCTTCTCGATCTGGCCGATGCAATCGACAACCGCATCGAAGGTCAGCATGGTTGAGGCGTGGCGCGCCTTGTAGTCGCGCACCGGCTCCAGATATTTCAGGTCGGCGAATCGGCCTTGGGGCGGCGGGCCGTTTTCCTTCAGCATCTTCAGCATGATCTCGCGTACATTACGCAACTCATCGGCGCTGGCGCCCACCACATTGGCGGCCATGATCGAGGACGATGCCTGGCCGAGCGCGCAGGCCTTCACATCGTGCGCGAAATCGGTGACGACGCCGTCTTCCATCTTCAGGTCGACGGTCACAGTCGACCCGCACAACTTTGAGTGTGCAGTTGCGGTGGCATCGGGGTGCTCAAGCCGGCCAATTCGTGCGATATTCCCAGCGAAGCCAAGAATTTTCGCATTGTAGACGTCATCGATCATGATTTTCCAACCCGTCGCCGTTTCGGAAACAGCCTGTGCCGTTTCGGCATCTTTCATTCGTGCCGCTAACCCTTATATAATGCTCATGATCCGACAACGGCAAGGCAACGCCCTGCCGGATCGGATTTCCGTCACGCCGCTTTCGGGCCGGACTCTCCGACATCCCGTTAAAGGCTGTGGTCCGTTCAACTCGTCCCTCCTCTGAGTGGGACTACGGGAGACACCTTTCATGGACGCCGTGATCAAGAAATTGATGCCGAAATCCGAATATCTCGAAAAGCCGGCGACCGACAGGCCAGATCTGGCCGAAGTCGAAGCGGCGGTCCGAACGTTGCTGCGCTGGACCGGCGACAACCCGAACCGCGAAGGCCTGGTCGACACGCCGAAGCGCGTCGCCAAGGCATATCTGGAGATGTTCAACGGCTACGACATGTGCCCGGCAGAAGAGCTCGGCCGCACGTTCGAAGAAGTGGCCGGCTATGACGATCTCGTGCTGGTGCGGGATATCGAATTCCATTCGCATTGCGAGCACCACATGGTGCCGATCATCGGCCGCGCCCATGTCGGCTACCTGCCCGACGGCAGGGTCGTCGGCCTCTCCAAGATCGCGCGGGTGGTCGACATCTTCGCCCACCGCCTGCAGACCCAGGAAGCCATGACGGCGCAGATCGCCAATGTCATCCAGGACGTGCTCAACCCGCGCGGCGTGGCTGTGATGATCGAGGCCGAGCACATGTGCATGGCCATGCGCGGCATCCGCAAGCAGGGCTCCACCACCCTGACCTCGACCTCTACCGGCATGTTCAAGGA
>JAEWHN010000034.1 GCA_023387775.1 Pseudomonadota bacterium
CAGCCTGCCGGGTGTGGCGGGCCTCGTCTTCATGCTCTGCATCACCTCCTTCACCATCGTGCTGACGCTGGGCGGCGGCCCGCGCGCCTCCACGCTGGAGGTGGCGATCTACCAGTCGCTGCGCTTCGATTTCGACCCGGCGCGCGCCGTGGCGCTGACCGCCCTGCAGATCCTGCTCACCATGGCCGTGGTAGTGGCGCTGGCGCGGCTCGGCGCCAATGTCACTGGCGACGCCAATCTTTCCGTGGCTGCGCGGCGCTATATTCCGGCAAGCCGCGGCGAGACCGTGTTCGATGCCGTGCTGATCGCCACTGCCCTCGCCTTCGTCGCCGGGCCGATGCTGGCGACCGTGCTGTCCGGGCTGGAAGCCGACCTTGCGCGGCTGGTAGGCGAAACGACGGTTCGCCGTGCGGCCGCCACCAGTCTCGTGCTTGCCTGCCTTTCGGCGCTGCTGTGCGTGGCGCTGGCCCTGGCGCTCACCATGGCGCGCAGGGCGCTGGCGCTGCGTCGGGCCGGAAAGGGCGAGCGCAGCCTGCTGGAGCGGGCGACCGACACCGGCGCCGGTTTCGTGCTGGTTGTGCCGCCCATCGTCATCGGGGCTGGCTGGTTCGTGCTTCTGCGCAACTCCCAGAATGTCTTCGCGCTTGCGCCGGTGATGGTGGTGACGGTCAATGCCGTGATGGCCATGCCCTTTGCGCTGCGCGCCATCCGCCCGGCCCACGACGCCGCCAGCGAGCGGCACGAGCGCCTGTGCGCCCAGCTCGGCATCGGCGGCTGGAACCGGCTGCGCCTGATCGAATGGCCCGTCCTGCGCCGGCCGCTCTCCACCGCCTTTGCCTTCGCCATGGCGCTGTCGCTCGGCGATCTCGGCGTCATCGCGCTGTTCGGCAGCGACCAGGTACAGACACTGCCCTACCTCCTGCTCGCCCGCATGGGCAGCTATCGCACCGCCGACGCTGCCGGCCTTGCCTTGCTGCTCGGCCTTCTCTGCCTGGCATTGATGGCGCTTGCCGACCGCCTCGGAAAGGACACCACGCCATGACCTCGCCTGCCCGCACAGGAGGCCTCGACATCAGGCTGGATGATGTGGCCTTCACCTATGAGGACATGCGCATGCGCTTCGACGCCACGATCGAGGCCGGTTCTCTCACCTCGGTGATGGGCCCCAGCGGCGCCGGGAAGTCGACCTTGCTCAACCTGCTTGCCGGCTTCGAGACGCCCGAATCCGGTCGCGTGCTGATGGGCGGCGTGGATGTCACCAACGCCCCGCCATCCGCCCGTCCGGTGTCGATGGTGTTCCAGGAAAACAACCTCTTCGCGCATTTGAGCGTCGAGCAGAATGTCGGCCTCGGCCGCTCGCCGGCGCTGCGCCTGACCGAAGCCGACCGTGCGGCTGTTTCTGATGCGCTTGCCCGCACCGGACTTGCCGGCAAGGAAAGGCGCCTGCCGCGCGAACTCTCCGGCGGCGAGCGCCAGCGCGTGGCACTGGCACGGGTGCTGGTGCGCGACCGACCGGTGCTGCTGCTCGACGAGCCCTTCGCCGCCCTGGGCCCGGCCCTGCGGGCGGACATGATCGACATGGTCATGTCCGTCCACGCGGAACGGCGCATGACTGTTGTCTTCGTGACACACCAGCCCGAGGACGCCAGGCGAATCGGCGGCAACCTGCTGTTTCTCGAGCGGGGAATGGTGGCTGCAGCCGGCACGGCGGCCGAATTCTTCAACGAAAGCGGGCCCAGGGCCTTCCGCGACTACATCGGGACGGGCGGCAATGTGGCGTGAATCCGGGAAGTTGCCCGGAAGCGGACACAATTTTTATTCAGATGAACCATAGGGGCCGGTCCGGATTCTTGTTTTGTCAGGAGGAGTGTGGCTACGTCCTGAGTTAGCCTGCGATGCTTTGCTGCCCCGCCCGACGAAAGGAACTGTTTTCTGTCGACCCGCCTGATCTCCGCCGGATGGACGTTTTCGCCCACAGGCTCGCGCCTGCGCGCGGGCATGGCCGTTGCCTTGCTGGCGCTGGTCTCGGGGTGCCAGGCAATAAACAGCGAGCTGAAGGAATCGGGCTTCCAGCCGTCGAACAATCCCGTCACGGTCGACAACGTCTCGCGCAACGACCGCATGGCCGAACTGGCCAGGAGCCAGCACCCGCGCATCCTGGCGACCTATGGCGGCGAATATTCGGACCCGAAGCTGGAGCGCATGGTCGCCAAGGTTGTGGGCAACCTGACCACCGTGTCGGGCAACCCGACCCAGGCATATCGCATCACCATCCTCAATTCGCCCAACGTCAACGCTTTCGCGCTGCCGGGCGGCTATCTTTACGTCACCCGAGGCCTGCTGGCGCTCGCCAATGATTCGGCCGAGCTCGGGGCCGTCATCGCCCATGAGATGGGCCATGTGACCGCCAACCACGGCATCCAGCGCCAGCAGAAGGAGGCCGAGGAAGTACTGGCCACCAAGGTGGTGACGGACGTTCTTGGCGAAAGCCCCACCGCCAAGGCGGCGCTGATCCGCGGCAAGCTCCGGCTTGCCCAGTTCTCGCGCAACCAGGAGCTGGAGGCCGACGCCATCGGCATCAAGGCCAGCGGCCAGGCCGGGCTCGACCCCTATGCGGCCGGGCGCTTCCTGCAGTCCATGGGCGCCTACAGCGACTTCCGCTCGGTCACCGGCGCGACCGATCCGAGCCTCGACTTCCTGGCCAGCCACCCCAACACGCCGCAGCGCGTCGAGCTGGCCCAGCGCCACGCGCGCATCGTCGGCCCCGACGGCGTCGGCCTGCGCGACCGCGATTCCTTCCTGGCCGGCATAGACGGCATGCTCTATGGCGACACGCCGGAGGAAGGCTATGTGCGCGGCACCACCTTCCTGCATCCGCGCCTGGGCATCTCGTTCTCGGTTCCGGCCGGCTTCGTCATCGACAATTCGGCGGCGGCCGTCACGGCCACTGGGCCCGGCGACATGGCTATCCGCTTCGACGGGGTGGCGATCGACAGCCGGATGCCGCTTACCGACTATCTGCGCAGCGGCTGGGTGGCCGGGCTGGATGCCGCCAGCGTGCGGGCCGAGACGATCAACGGCAACGAGGCGGCGACGGCCAAAGCGCGTGCCGACGGCTGGCAGTTCGGCATCACCGTCATTCGTGCCGGGGAGCAGGTCTATCGCCTGCTGACGGCCGCCCCGCTGGCAAGCACGTCGCTGGCATCCGTGTCGCAGACTGTGAGCAGCAGTTTCCGCGTGCTGACGGCCGCCGAGAAGGCGGCGCTGAAGCCGCTGCGTATCCGCATCGTGACCGTTCAGCCCGGCCAGACAATCGGAACCCTTGCCGCCAGCATGGTGGGCGTCGACCGCAAGCTCGACCTGTTCCGGGTCCTGAACGGGCTTGCGCCCGGTGCGACCGTTTCCGCCGGCGACAAGGTCAAGATCGTCACCGACAAATAAGGCCCCCTTTCGGGAGGCCTCATTTGGATTGCGGAGCGCGGTTTGCGCGTATCAGGCAGACAGGAAGGCCGGGCTTTCCTTGACCAGTGCCGTTTTCAGCTTTTCCAGGGCGCGGCTCTCGATCTGGCGCACGCGCTCCTTGGAGATGCCCAGCGTCTCGCCCAGCGCCTCCAGCGTGGCGCCCTCGTCCTGCAGGCGGCGCTCCTCGATGATGCGCAGCTCGCGCTCGTTGAGCACGCCAAGCGCCTTCTTCAGCCAATCGGAACGGCGCTCGACATCGATCGCCTCGCCGACCACTTCGTCGGGAAGCGGATCGTCGGACACAAGAAAGTCCATACGGTCGGCGGAGCCGCCGCGATCGTCCACCAGCGGCGCGTTGAGCGATGTGTCCGGGCCAGACAGGCGCGCATCCATCATTGCCACATCGGCTTCCGACACGCCGAGCGCGGTGGAGATCTCCTTGTAGAGCGCGCTACTGGACTGGACCTCCTGCCCCCGCGCCAGGCGCGCCCGCAGGCGGCGCAGGTTGAAGAACAACGCCTTCTGGGCCGAGCTGGTGCCGCCGCGCACGATGGACCAGTTCTTGAGGATATAGTCCTGCATGGAGGCGCGTATCCACCACGTCGCATAGGTCGAGAAGCGAACGTCGCGGCCGGGCTCGAAGCGCGCAGCCGCTTCCAGAAGCCCGACATGGCCTTCCTGGATCAGGTCGCCCATCGGCAGGCCGAAATAGCGGAATTTCGCCGCCATCGAAATGACAAGCCGCATATGCGCCGTGGTGATGCGGTGCATCGCGGCCTGGTCGTGATGCTCCTTCCAACGGATGGCGAGCTCCTGCTCCTCGCCGCGCTCGAGATACGGCGCCTTCATCGCGGCCCGGATCATGGTTCGCCTTGCTTTGTCTTCGGTCATGCTGCGCTCCCAAACTCTGGCGCAATTCCAGGTCGCGGTTATCCGGTGCCTTCAGGCAAGGGTCGCAGCCGACTCGAACCGCCCTACAAGCCTTGCAACGTGAATCTCAAACGAATGTTCCATGGCCTGCGTCAATGCGCGCCGACCCGATGGAGGGCGTCGGCAGCACCCGTTGCCTCCGCGAAAACCGGCTTCTTCGGAGCAGAGTGTCGGTGGAAGATGACGAGGCGCGCGATGACCGGAAACGGCGCGGGACCCGCCGACTTCTTCTTCCGGGTGGCCGCTATCGCCCCGCCGCCTACCCCGCGATGGCGGCAGAAACCGCCGTCCCCTCCTGACCATCGTCGGCGAAGAAGAATATGGGCGACCGCAACGCCGGTGCCCCGGTGGGCCGGGACGATGCAATGCCGATGATGCGGGCTCGTGGCCCCGCCCTTCTTGAACGGGATCAGGACAACCGGATGTCGCCTTCCACCACGTGGTTGAGGTCCGTGCCTTGGGCCGTCAGCGTCATGCGCACATGCAGGCGCTCGCCGCTCACCGCACCGTCGCGCACCACCGCCTCGATCGCCCGCTGCGAGGTGACGCCGACCTGCTTGAGAAACTTGCGGATCGACATGTTCAGCACATCTTCGTCCATGGCAGGCCTCCTCAACTTGCAGATGGAGGGATTTTAAGCCGTGGCGGCAAAGGGGCAAGGGCATTTGGGCCAACAGAATTGCGGGCCCCGCCAGTCGGGTTGGTTCGGCTTTCGAGTGATCCGCAGGGCGCCGCCACGCCTTTCAGGCCAACAAAAAACCCGGCGTTTCCGCCGGGTTTTTTCGATGTTGCCGAAGTGCGAGCTTTCGCGGCTTATGCCGCCTCTTCCTGCTCGGCTTCCTCGTTGTCGGCCTCGGCCTTGGAGCCGCGCTTGGGGCCCTTGGCAAGGTTGGTCTCGATCATGCGCACCGCCTCGGTCTCCGACACGCGGTTGACGGCGGCGATTTCGCGGGCCATGCGGTCAAGCGCGGCCTCGTAGAGTTGGCGCTCGGAATAGGACTGCTCCGGCTGGTTTTCGGCGCGGTAGAGGTCGCGCACCACTTCCGAGATGGAGATGAGGTCGCCCGAATTGATCTTGGCGTCATATTCCTGCGCACGGCGCGACCACATGGTGCGCTTGACGCGGGCACGGCCCTGCAGAACCTTCAGCGCACGCTCGACATAGTCCGTCTCCGACAGCTTGCGCATGCCGATGGAGGTCGCCTTGGCAACCGGCACCTTCAGGCGCATCTTGTCCTTCTGGAAGTCGATGACGAAGAGCTCCAGCTTGTGGCCCGCGACTTCCTGCTCGTCGATCGCCATGATCTGGCCGACGCCATGCGCCGGGTAGACGATGTACTCGCCCGTCTTGAAGCCATGACGGCCTGCGGATTTCTTCTGCGCGGTTGCGGTTCCCATACGCCCTGAACTCCTTTTATGACGCCGGCTGGAACGCCGGCATACCTGTTGGACGGCCGAGTCGGCCGAAAAGCGGATGCCGCAAGACGACAAACACCCCTCCGGTAAAGCCAGAGGCCGGCAAACGGGCAATGCGTTTGTCCCAGCCCAAGTCGCCTTGGTCCGAAGTTGTGTTCACCTTTCAGTGATTAGGGCGTTGCGCCATAAATCGACAGCGTGTCAGCGGCATGATCAACCCCTTCTTACTACAAATAGTTGAAAGAATCAAGGTTTTGCCGCGCGTGCCAGCGCGGCCCCGCCGGAACGGGGCAATCAGCATGCATTCGAAACTAGGGCGCGCCCGCCAGGCGGCAAGCGCGCTGAAGCGCAATCAGTCGCCCTGCCCGGGCTCCGGCGAGAAAAACTTCTCGAACTTGCCCGGCATGCCGTCGAATTCCTTCGCGTCTGCCGGGGCCTCCTTCTTGGAGGTGATGTTCGGCCACTTCGAGGCGTATTCGGTGTTGATCTCGAGCCACTTCTCAAGGCCGGGCTCGGTGTCCGGCTTGATCGCTTCGGCCGGGCACTCGGGCTCGCACACGCCGCAGTCGATGCACTCGTCGGGGTGGATGACGAGCATGTTGTCGCCCTCATAGAAGCAGTCGACCGGACAGACTTCAACGCAGTCCATGTATTTGCACTTGATGCAATTGTCGGTCACGACATAGGTCATGCTGCTGCTCCGGGACTCTGGCCCACTCCTGTTATATGGGGTCAGGTAACCGCTTTGCGAAGGTCTTGCAAGGGCGGCCATGTCGCAGAAGCCGGTCGTTTTGGAATGACGTTCCACGCGGCTGCGATCGGCGAAATCGTGATGGCTCAGCGCTCGTGCAGCTTGTCGATCTGGCGCCGCTCGCGCTTGGTCGGGCGCCCGCTGCCAACGTCGCGCACCGGCACCAGCGCATCCGGAAGTGCCGGGTCCTTCGGCGCCGGTGCGGGCGAGAGATCCTCATAGAGCAGCCGGGCCTCATCGGCCGGCCCGCGCCGGCTGCCCGGCGACAACACCTTGTAGACAAGGATGCGCCGGTCGAGCGTGATCGTCAGCACGTCGCCCGGCTTGACGGCATCGGCCGCCTGGCTCGTCTTCTCGCCATTGATGCGCACGCGCCCCATCTGGACGAGCCTGGCCGCCAGCGAGCGCGACTTTATCGCACGCGAGAAGAACAGCCATTTGTCGATGCGCTGACGACCTTCGGCAGGCATCGGCCCCGGCGCCTACTTCTTGAGCTGGTCGCGCAAGGCTGCGAGCTTGGCGAAGGGCGAATCCGGATCGATGCGCGCGGGGCGCTCGTCGCGTGCCCTGGCCTGGAACGCGGGCTTGCCATGCGAGCCGCCCTTGCCGCCGCGCTCCTCGCGCCGGTCGGGGCGTCCGCCGTCACCGTTGGGCTTGCCGCCTGGCTTGCCCTTGAACTTGCGCTCGAACCGCTCCTTGCCGCCCTGCTCACGGCCCTGGCCGTCGCCGCGCTCGCGCTGCTGGCGCTGCCCTGGCGCGGCCTGTGCATCGGCCTGGCCGCCGCGCCGGCGATTGTCCTGGCGGTGGCGCGGACGCTGCTCGAAACGGGCCGGACGCCACAGAAGCACCGGCTTGGGCTCCTCGACGGCTTCGGTTGCCGGCGCAGCGGCAGCGGCCTGAGCCGCCTCCTCGGAAGGGGTTTCCTCGGTAATCGGCGCCGACGCGACAGCCGGCGCTTCCTCGGCGGCAGAAGCAGGTTCCTCTGCTTCTACCGGAGCTTCCACGACGGTTTCTGCCGAAAGTTCCCCGCTGGCTTCCGCGCCAGCCGCTTCCACCTCGACGGGCTCGCCCTCGATAGCTGCTGGCGTTTCGCCATCCACGGCCGCGGGAGCCTGCTCGGCTGCAGCCTTTGCCGCGGCTTCGGCGGCGGCCTGGCGCGCCGCTTCGTCCAGCGCCTCCAGCCGCGCCTTGACCTCAACAGCCGGCTTGGCATCGGCCCGGTAGCCCAGGCCCTTCAGGATTTCTTCCATATCGTCGGCGGTGGCGCCGAGAATGGACATCATCGCCGGCGTGACCAGGAAGGTGCTGCCGTCATAGGCGCCTTCGGGGCGCGCACCGGTGCCGGCCTTCCAGGCCAGCGCCGGGCGAATGAGATCCGCCAGCCGCTCGAGGATGTCGACGCGCACGGCGCGGCGGCCCAGCATGCGGAAGCCGGCCAGCTTGTAGAAGGTCTTGTCGAAGGACGGGTCGACCACCACCGAGGTGCGGCCGGCCGACAGCGCGTGCACCACGTCGCCAAAGCCGGGCATGTCCTTGCCGTCGTTCTTCAACGCCCACAGCAGCGTGATCAGTCCGGCCGGGCCGGGCTTCAGCAGCGTCGGCACGAAGACGTGATAGGCGCCGAAGCGCACGCCCAGGCGGCGCAGGCTGGCGCGGCCTTCCTGGTCGAGCGACTTCATTTCCTCGGCAATGTCGCGCCGGTTGAGCAGGCCGAAATTCTCGACCAACTGGAAGGCGATGCCGCGCGCAATGCCGGTGAGCTGGTCGGCGCCGCGCAGGTCGATGAGCGGCTTCAGCGCGGTGTCGATCTGGAAGTTCACGAAGCGCTCGGCGCGCGCTGCCACCTTGTCGCGTGCGGGGCCGGTCAGCTGCTCGTCGGCCAGCAGGATCACGCGCGGGCGCAGCGCATCCTCGGTCGCCACCAGCGTGCCGATGGGCGCGCCGATCCAGCGCAGCGTGCCGTCAGAGCCGAGCGCAAGGTCACCATTGGCGCATGCCGCGAAGCGTTCCGCGCGCGCCTCGAACTCGACGCCCAGCGCCTTCTGCGCGGCCGCTTTTATGGCCTTGCCGTCTTCGCCGCCAGCGCTCTGGTCGGCGGTGAAGCGGAACCCTTGCAATTCCCCGACGTGATGGCCTTCGACGAGGACGGTTCCGGTTGAGCTGATTTCGGCTTCTAGCATGGTGTTTTCTCTAAGGCGGCGCATAAGGACCGAAGTCCTGCGGTCTACGAAGCGTTTCGTCAACCGTTCATGCAGTGCATCCGACAATCTGTCTTCGATTTCCCGCGTCTTTTCCTGCCAATGTAGCGGATCAGCCAACCAGCCAGGCCGGTTTGACACATAGGTCCAGGTGCGGATCTGGGCAATACGGTGCGAAAGCGTATCGATGTCGCCGTCGGTGCTGTCGGCACGGCGCACCTGTTCGGCCATGTAGTTTTCATCGACATGACCGCGGTCGGCGAGATCGAAAAAGATGGAGGCGACCAGGTCGGCATGCTGGGCCGGCGCGATGCGGCGGTAGTCGGGCAGCGCGCAGACATCCCACAGCAGCGCGACGCGATCGCGGCTGCCGGCGCGCCTGGTGATGTCGGGATCGCGCGACAGCTGTTCCAGCGCCTGCGCATCGACCGCCGGCAGCGCCCGCGTCAGCCCTTCGACGGGGGCGACCGTGTCGATGGAGCGCTTCAGCGCATCGATGCTGGCGAAATCGAACTGGGCGGTGCGCCATTGGAGCACTTTCACCGGGTCGAAATCATGCGCCTCGATCTTCTCGATCAGCTCCTCCGGGAAGGGATCAACCTGGCCGGTGACGCCGAAGGTGCCATCGCGCATGTGCCGCCCGGCGCGCCCGGCGATCTGGCCCAGCTCCGCAGGGTTCAGATCGCGGAACTGAAAGCCGTCGAACTTGCGGTTCTGGGCGAAGGCGACATGGTCGACATCGAGATTGAGCCCCATGCCGATGGCGTCGGTGGCGACCAGGTAGTCGACGTCGCCGGACTGGTAGAGCGCCACCTGGGCGTTGCGGGTGCGGGGCGAAAGCGCGCCCAGCACCACCGCCGCCCCACCGCGCTGGCGGCGAATGAGCTCGGCAATGGCATAGACCTCGTCGGCCGAGAAGGCGACGATGGCCGAACGGCGCGGCAGCCGCGTGAGCTTCTTGGAGCCGGCATAGGCCAGATGCGAAAGCCGCGGCCGCGTGACCACCGAAATGCCGCGCAGCAGCCTTTCCAGGATGCCGCGCATGGTGGCGGCGCCCAGAAGCAGCGTTTCCTGCCGGCCACGCAGATGCAGGATGCGGTCGGTGAAGATGTGGCCGCGTTCGAGATCGCCGGCAAGTTGCACCTCGTCGATGGCGACGAAGGCGGCATTGGTCTCGCGCGGCATGGCCTCCACCGTGCAGACCGAATAGCGGGCGGTCGGCGGCATGATCTTTTCTTCGCCGGTCACCAGCGCCACATTGTGCGCGCCGACCTTTTCGCAGACGCGGGTGTAGACCTCGCGCGCCAGAAGCCTGAGCGGCAAGCCGATGACGCCGCTCTCATGCGCCACCATGCGCTCGATCGCCAGATGCGTCTTGCCGGTGTTGGTCGGCCCGAGAACGGCGGTCACGTCGCGCCCGGTCAGGACGAGCGGGTCAGACTGTTTGGGGTGGACGTTCATCAGGGATTAGGCGGCCTTTTCTGGCTCGGCAGTTCGCGGAGACCCGGCGCGGCGGGCCAGTCGGCTCTATGCAGGCGAAGTGGACTCATGATCGGGTCGCTCTTCCCCGACAGATAGGGGTTCGGCAGGAGAAACGAAAGCCCTAAATATTCGGCGGAATAACGGCCGGGAACGACTCTGGAACGAATCGGCGACGAATCGCTGACTCCGCATGATTCAGCTTTTGTTCACGGCTAGATGTAGTCAGTTCGGCTATCGAGAGTCCCATATGCTGAATCTCTAATGTTCGTGGGCGCTCTGGATTCCCACTGGCGGGTCCGACGCTTCGCCGCCCGAGGCGACCGCTAGAGGTAAGCAGTTGAAATAAAAGTATATTTCCCCACCTGAGGGTGACGGGACCGATACGCACGTTAACCTTCCATCCAAAGGAGGAACGAATCGGCGACGAATCGCTGCTCGGACGGGTTTCCCGCTTTGTTCACCACCACATGCTGTGCCTTGACAGGGATGGCAGCCCAAATGGCAGCCTGGCGAGGTGCTGCAATCCTCACCTTTTGCCACCAGCGTTAACCTTTTCCTGCCAGGAGGCGAGATGGCCGCTGAGGCTGAGCCGCCAGTTAAGCAATCGCTAACCAAGATTAAGAATGGATGACGGGCGCGAGCTTGCCGGCAGGCTGGCCCGTTAACATTGCGCCTGAAACGAGAACGAAGCAGCGACGAATCGCTGCTTCGACAGGCTTCCCGCTTTGTTCACGGCAACATGTTGTGGTGACAGAACCACTGGCCACAAGATTCGACCTCAGAGCAGGTCGGGCATTTGCGGCGCGATAGCCGGACATTAACAAAAGCGTTCCGTTTCGGAACAGAATCAATCTCTGTCGGCAAGCAGAAGGTTCTCCATCCCAAATAGCGGCGGCCATTGCCTAGAGGCCAAACTTGCCCGACTTCCAACATTGTCTTCCAGGCAATTTCATGGCTCCATCCTAAACTTGGTGTTTAGAAGGTGATACAGATGTCCAAACGTCTCCTCGCCGAATTTCTTGGCACTTTCTGGCTCGTCTTCGGCGGCTGCGGCAGCGCCGTCCTGGCGGCCGCGTTCCCCGATCTCGGCATCGGGTTTGCCGGCGTTGCGTTGGCATTCGGCCTCACCGTGCTGACAATGGTCTACGCCGTCGGCGGCATTTCCGGCGGCCATTTTAACCCGGCCGTATCGGTCGGCCTCACGGTCGCCGGCCGCCTGCCGGCAAGAGATCTTGTGCCCTATGTGATCGCGCAACTGATTGGCGCGGTCATCGCCTCGGCGATCCTCTATGTGGTCGCCAGCGGCAAGGCGGACTTCTCGCTCGCTAACGGTTTCGCAGCCAATGGCTATGGCGAGCACTCGCCCGGCGGTTATCCGCTCAGTTCGGCCGCGCTGATCGAGATCGTACTGACGTTCATGTTCATCATGATCATTCTCGGCGCCACCCATGGTCGGGTGCCGGCCGGCTTCGCAGGGATAGCCATCGGCCTTGCACTGACGCTGGTTCACCTGATCTCGATCCCGGTGACCAACGCCTCGGTCAACCCGGCGCGTTCGACCGCCCCGGCGTTGTTTGTCGGGGGCTGGGCGCTGCAGCAGCTGTGGCTGTTCTGGGTGGCCCCCATCGCGGGTGCCATCCTGGCCGGCATCGCCCACAAGTCGCTGTTCGGCGACGAATAGGCGCCACGACACAAAACGCGACGGCGCTTGATGGCGCCGCCTCCCGAGCCTGGAATATCGCCTTCGTGTCAGACCAGATACTGGCCGCCATTGGCGGTGATGGTCGAGCCGGTGATGAAGCCCGCCTCGTCCGACGCAAGGAATAGCACGCAGCGCGCGATTTCCTCCGGCTCGCCCAGCCGGCCGACCGGAATTTGCGCAATGATGGATTCGCGCACCTTCTCCGGCACCGCCATCACCATGTCGGTGGCGATATAGCCCGGGCAGATGACATTGACGGTGATGCCGGCACGCGCGCCCTCCTGCGCCAGGGCCTTGGTGAAGCCGATGTCGCCGGCCTTGGAGGCGGAATAGTTGACCTGGCCGACCTGGCCCTTCTGGCCGTTGATGGAGGAAATCGTGATGACGCGGCCGAATTTTCTGTCGCGCATGCCGCTCCAAAGCGGATGCGTCATGTTGAAGACGCCGTTGAGATTGGTGCCGATCACCTCGTCCCACTGTTCGCGCGTCATCCTGTGGAACATGGCGTCGCGGGTGATGCCGGCATTGTTGACGAGGATGTCCACGGGGCCGAGATCGGCCTCGACCTTGCCGATGCCGGCCATGCAGGCATCGTAGTCGGCGACTGACCATTTGTAGACCGGGATGCCGGTTTCCGCCCGGAACTTCTCGGCGGCCTCGTCATTGCCGGCATAGTTGGCGGCCACATGATAGCCGGCATTTTTCAGCGCGATCGAGATTGCCGCGCCGATGCCGCGCGACCCACCAGTGACGATTGCAGTTCTGGTCATGCTCCCCTCGCTGTGTTTGAGATTTATTTCAGTTTGGCGAAAGCCTCTTCCATCACTTGTTTGCCGACTTTTTCGCTGTAGAGGCGGATAACTTCCACCATCTCGGGTTGGCCCAACTGCTCCACGGTGACTTTGCACGGGTCCATCGCAACGCGGGTGACCCCGGAAGCAAACAAGAGCGTCAGGCCTTTCACGGAGGCCAAGTCGTCGGACATCGCCGCAACTATGAGCTTTTTGAGCACATCTTTGTCGGCGCGAGTGGCATTTTCGAACACGCAGGTCGCTGCGGCCTCAACGTCCAGCGACAGGGCCGGTCCTGCACCGAAGCAAATCACCAATCCCGCAAGCGCAAATAGGCGGGACACTCGAACGCCACACTGTTCCATGCCCCGCCGCATCATCACAGCGCCTCGACGCACATGGCGACGCCCATGCCGCCGCCGATGCACAGGGTGGCGAGCCCCTTCTTGGCGCCGCGCCGGCGCATTTCGTAGACCAGCGTGTTGAAGATACGCGCGCCCGATGCGCCGATCGGGTGGCCGATGGCGATGGCGCCGCCATTGACGTTGACGATTTCCGGGTTCCACCCCATGCCCTTGTTGACTGCGCAGGCCTGCGCCGCGAAAGCCTCGTTGGCTTCCACGAGGTCGAGGTCCTCGGCCTTCCAGCCGGCCTTTTCCAGCGCCCTGCGCGAGGCGGGAATCGGGCCGGTGCCCATGACCTGCGGATCGACGCCGGCAGTCGCCCAGGAGACGATCCGGGCCAGAGGAGCGATGCCGCGCCGGGCGGCCTCGGCCTCCGACATCAGCACCGCCGCGGCCGCGCCATCATTGATGCCCGAAGCGTTGCCTGCCGTCACCGTGCCTTCCTTGTCGAAGGCAGGGCGCAGCTTCTGCATGGCCTCCAGCGTCGCGCCATGGCGGATATATTCGTCCTGGTCGACGACGGTGTCGCCCTTGCGGCCCTTCACCATGACAGCGACGATCTCGTCCTTGAACCTGCCGGCCTTCTGCGCGGCCTCGGCCTTGTTCTGCGACGCCAGCGCGAACTGGTCCTGCTCGTCGCGGGTGATCTGGAACTGGCGTGCCACGTTCTCGGCGGTGACGCCCATGTGGTAGCCGTTGAAGGCGTCCCACAGACCGTCCCTGATCATGGTATCGATCATCGAATAGTCGCCCATCTTCACGCCGGCGCGCAGATGCTGGCAGTGCGGCGACATGGACATGGATTCCTGGCCGCCCGCGACGATGATCCGGGCGTCGCCGGTGGCAATCTGCTGCATGCCGAGCGCGATCGAGCGCAGGCCCGACCCGCAAACCTGGTTGAGGCTCCAAGCGGTGGTTTCCTTCGGCAGGCCGGCGCCGATGGAGGCCTGCCGCGCCGGGTTCTGGCCCTGGCCGGCCTGCAGCACCTGGCCGAGGATGACCTCGTCCACTTCCTGCCCCTCGACAGAGGCGCGTGCCAGGGCTTCGCGAATGGCCACGGCGCCAAGCTCGTGGGCCGGAATGCTGGCGAAAGCGCCATTGAAGGAGCCAACGGGCGTGCGGGCGGCGCTGGCGATCACGATTGCATTCGAGCCGGACATTTTGGTCTCCTGAGTGGATTCGCGGCTGGCATGCCGCAAGGTTCTCTCCCTCGATGTTTCTTGCCCGTTCCCAGGGCCGAGTCAAACTGGAAATCGCAACTGCACAATGAGATTGTCGACCGCGGGGAAACCGCAAATCCGCAGAATAACGCCATTTCCCGGCTGAATCATGCCGCAGTGCACAAACTTCTTTGAATTGCGGCGGCTTTGCGCATATCCTCATTTTCGGCGCAATTGTTTGCCGGCGGCCTCAGGGCATGCCGGTGCCCGGGGAGGAAGTTGATGGCCGCGAAAGACGATCCGGTAGTGATCAAGAAATATGCCAACCGCCGCCTCTACAACACGGGGACCAGCACCTACGTGACCCTCGAGGACCTCGCCGAGATGGTCAAGAAGGGCGAGGAATTCAGCGTGCAGGACGCCAAGACCGGCGAAGACATCACTCATTCCGTGCTGACCCAGATCATTTTCGAGCTGGAGAACAAGGACGGGCAGAACATGCTGCCGATTCCGTTCCTGCGCCAGCTCATCGCCTTCTATGGCGACCAGATGCAGATGATCGTGCCGAGTTTCCTCGAGCAGTCCATGTCCGCCTTCGCCAAGGAGCAGGAGCGTTTCAGGGAGCAGATGAAGACGGCAATGGGCGCCAGCCCCATGGACGTGATGAAACTGATGCCCATGAAGGCGCTGGAAGAGCAGACCCGGCGCAACATGGAAATGTTCCAGAATGCCATGCGCATGTTCACGGCCTTTCCGCAGGGCGCGCCCGCAGCGCCGACTGCGCCCGAAAAGGAAAAGAAGGACGCTTCCGACAAGGCCGACGATCTTCAGGAACTGAAGGAACAAGTAGCCGCCATGCAGCGCAAGATCGATTCGATGGGGTAAGACGCACATTTGGGCGGACGCCGGCGTCTTCACCGTTCAGTTGACCAACAACCCCGCCTCGCTGGGGCTCTGAGCGCCAGCCCCCGGAGCACTTCAAAGCAGCCTTGGACATATTTGCCTGCCCGCGGGCAGGTTCGCACAAGGCCGGCGTGTCGAGCCGGCACTTCGCCAAATCAATTTTCAACCCCGGTCCGGATGCCCTGCTGTGAAGCGGGCCGAGTGACCAGATTTTTCCGGAGAGACCAATGACCTCGATTTCGCTGGCCAAAGCCAATCACATCATCGAAGCCGCATTCGCCAAGGCCAGGGAAGCGGGTCTCAAGCCGCTCTCGGTCGTTGTGCTCGACGCGGGCGGCCATGTGATCGCCTTCCAGAAGCAGGACGGCTCGTCCATGCTGCGCTTCGAGATCGCCTCGGGCAAGGCCTTCGGCGCGCTCGCCGTCGGCATGGGCTCGCGCAAGATCGAGGCGATGGCCAAGGAGCGCCCGCACTTCATGGAAGGCCTGTCGGGCGTCAGCGGCGGCAGGATCGTTCCCGTGCCAGGCGGCGTGCTGGTGCGCTCCGCCGGTCAGCTGGTCGGTGCCGTAGGCATCACTGGCGACACCTCCGACAATGACGAGCTTGCCGCCGTTGCCGGCATCGAGGCGGCCGGCTTCGAAGCCGACGCGGGCTGACACAGCAAGAGTAATTCCGGCGCGTCAACCGCGCCGGAACATGCATGCGGCCTGGAACACGGCCAAAAAGAAAAGGACCGGCGCGAGGCCGGTCCTTTTCTTTTCTCTAACCGAAGCGTCGGAAAGCCGATCAGCCTTCCTTCGGCGTCAGGACCTGGCGGCCGCGATACATGCCGGTCTTCAGGTCGATGTGGTGGGGGCGGCGCATTTCGCCCGAGTTCTTGTCCTCGACATAGGTCGGGGCCTTCAGCGCATCGGCCGAACGGCGCATGCCGCGCTTGGACGGCGAGGTTTTTCGTTTTGGCACAGCCATGGAATTGCTCCATCCATCGTAAAGACCCCGATTGCCCTCGCGAAAGGGCCGCACGTCGCGGGCCGAAATCTGAGATTAGTGGGCGTGGCTATACACGGCTGTGCCGCAAAAGGCCAGCACCCGCCACGATCTTTTTTTATCGCCTCAAGGCGCCGCTCCTGAAGCTTCCGCGCCCTAGTCCAGGCACTGCACATAGGCCCCGGAACGTGCCGCGCGGCGCTGGATGACATTGGCGAGCCGCTTCAGGCCCGGGCCCGCCTTTGCCGGATTGCGGTCGATCGGGTTGGGCAGCGTCACCGCCAGCAGCGCCGCCTGGCGGGCGTTGAGCTGCTTTGCCGGAACCTTGAAATGGTATTGGCTGGCCGCCTCGATGCCGTAGATACCAGGGCCCCACTCGGCGATGTTGAGGTAGATTTCCAGGATGCGCCGCTTCGAAGTCACCGCGTCGAAATAGACCGCCAGCGGCACTTCCAGGCCCTTGCGAATGACCGAGCGGTCGTTCCACAGGAACAGGTTCTTGACCGTCTGCATGGGAATGGTCGAGGCGCCGCGCGTCGCCTCGCCGGCCAGCGCATCATTGACCACGGCGCGCAACTCGCTCCAGTCGATGCCGCGATGCGAGCAGAACTGTCCGTCCTCCGACATGATCACCGAATGGGCGAGCACCGGCGCGACGTCTTCGATATCCACCCATTGCCGCTCGTAGCCGGACAGGGTCGCCAGGTCCTTCAGCATCAGCGTCGAGACCGGGTGCACGAAAGGCAGCAGATAGAAAAGGGACAGCGCCAGCGGCAGCAGCGCAAGGCAGGTCAGGACGCGCATGACGTGACGAATCCAGATCCGGGCGCCGCCTCGCGCTCTTGGCTTCGCTGCCATGGCGAACTCATGCACATCGGGATCGGTTACCGGTTCATCCAAGAGGTCTGCCCCTCAAAACTCCTGCCCCCGGCATAATGGCGCTTGCCTCGCCGCGCAACGCCTGAACGGCGCCAATGCCGTGGAAGGCGATTCGCCGCGACACCGCTTGACCCCGCCAACGATTGTCGTAAACCCTGCCGACCATGATGGATGCCCACGACCTCCCCTTCGAAGCGCAGCTTGCAGCCCGAGCCGAGACTGTCGAGGCGCTGTTGCGCCAAATGCTGGACGAGCGCTTGCTGCCGGGCGAGATCGCGAGACCTTCGACGCTGCTGGCGGCGATGCGGCATGGCGTGCTGAACGGCGGCAAGCGGCTGCGCCCCTTCCTGGTGCTGGAAAGCGCCGCCCTGTTCGACGCCGATGGCGAGGCGGCACTGCGCGTGGCGGCGGCGCTGGAATGCACGCACTGCTATTCGCTGATCCACGACGACCTGCCGGCGATGGACGACGACGACCTGCGCCGCGGCCAGCCCACCGTGCATCGCGCCTTCGACGAGGCCAGCGCCATCCTGGCCGGCGACAGCCTGTTGACCTATGCCTTCGACATCCTCGCCGACACGGCAACCGCGCTGCCGGCTGAGCGCAAGCTGGCGCTGGTACGGGGGCTTGCCCGCGCCGCGGGCCCGGGCGGCATGGCCGGCGGCCAGGCGCTGGACCTGGAGGCGGAGCGGCATGCCCCCGACGAAGCCGGCATCATCCGGCTGCAGGCGATGAAGACCGGGGCGCTGATCCGCTATGCCTGCGAGGCCGGCGCCATCATTGCCGGCGCGGCAGAGGAAGACCGCGAGCGGCTGGCGGAATTCGGCTCGGCCATCGGCCTTGCCTTCCAGCTTGCCGACGACCTGCTCGACCTGACCGCCAATGCGGAAACCATGGGCAAGGCCACCGGCAAGGACGCCGCCGCCGGCAAGGCGACACTGGCGGCCCTGCATGGCGTTGACTGGACACGCACGCAGCTTGCCGGCCTCGTAGCTCAGGCGCACGCCCTGCTCGAACCCTATGGCGAGCGGGCCGCACTCCTGAAGCAAGCGGCGAGCTTCATCGCCGAGCGCGAGAAGTGAAGTTCACGCCTGAACGAATTTTTAATGTAAATCGAGCGTAATCCGGCACGGTAAAATTGTACCCGTGTCCGGAGTGCCGCGCGTGCCCGATTATTCGCAGTTCATCCGTTCGATCCGGATTCGCTATCTGTCGGGCTTGCTTATATTCGCGCTGGCCGTCGGAGCGATACTTTATGCGCTGACCAGCATGAACGGTTTCCGCAACGAGATCGACCGCATCGGCACCGGTCTCGTGACGCTGGCAAGCGACCTGCACAACGCCACCGCCTTTTCCGACACCATCTCGGCCGCCTGGCGCGAGGATACGCGCGAGGACCTTTCAAACGCCGCGAACGGACACGCCGCACGGCTTGCCGCGCAAATCGAGGAGCTGACCGCCGCACTCTCTTCGATACGCGCCGAGCTTTCGGACAGGACCGTTGACGAACTGGCCTCCGCATCGGTGAACGGCGATCTCTTCTGGTCGTCTCGCGACATGGTGCGCAACCTCAGCCTGCTCGCCGGCCTGCGCAAGATCGACGATTGGAGCAATCGCGAGATCCGCAACCAGAACGACCTGTTCGTGCAGCCGATGCTGACGCGCGCCCGCATTGCCCTCGACCGGGAGCGCGCGCTGGCCGAGCAGCGTGGCAACCGGCTGCTGTCCTATTCCAGCGTGCTGATGATTGCGGTGCTGTCGCTGGTCGGCCTGTGGATTTTCCGCCCCATGGAAAAGGCCATCCGCCGCGCCTTCGCCGAAACGCAGGAGTCGTTGCTGCGCGCGGAAGCCGCCGACCGGGCGAAATCCGAGTTCCTGGCCAATATGAGCCACGAGATCCGCACGCCGATGAATGGTGTGCTCGGCATGGCGGAACTGCTCGCTCGCACCGAACTGACGCCGCGGCAAAAGACCTTTACCGATGTCATCGTGAAGTCGGGCAACGCGCTGCTCACCATCATCAACGACATCCTCGACTTCTCCAAGATCAATGCCGGCCAGCTCACCCTCGATCCGGCCCCGTTCAAGATCGCCGAGGCCGTGGAGGACGTCGCGACGCTGGTGTCGGCCCGCGTGGCCGAAAAGAACCTGGAGCTGATCGTGCGCGTCGATCCGCGCCTGCCGGCCTGCGTGGTCGGCGATGTCGGCCGCTTCCGCCAGATCATCACCAACATGCTCGGCAATGCGGTGAAGTTCACCGAAAAAGGCCATGTGCTTGTCGACGTGACCGGCGAGACGAGGGACGACACGGTTCAGCTCTCGGTGCGGGTGGAAGACACCGGCATCGGCATTCCTGCCGACAAGCTGCAGACCGTGTTCGAGAAGTTCGCGCAGGTCGACGGCTCCTCGACGCGCCGCCATGAAGGCACCGGGCTGGGGCTCGCCATCGCAGCGCGGCTTGTCGACCTGATGGGCGGCAAGATCGGCATCGAAAGCGAGGTCGGCCGCGGGTCCGTGTTCTGGTTCACCGTGCCGCTGCCGGTGCACGCCATGGAAGAAAGCTCCGAAAACGTGCCCACCGACGTCTCCGGCGCACGGGTTCTGGTCATCGACGACAATCCGGTCAACCGCGAGATCCTGCTCGAACAGCTGCGCAGCTGGGGCTTCGACTGTGCCGCGGCCGAGAGCGGGGCAGTCGGTCTGGCGTTCCTCGACCGCGCCTACCAGCTCGGCGCGCGGGTGGACTGCGTCATCCTGGACTATCAGATGCCCGGCATGAACGGTGCCGACGTGGCCAAGGCGATGTCGGCCGACAGCCGGCTTGCGCCCATCCCCATCGTGCTCCTGACTTCGGTCGACCAGATCGATTTCGGCCGGCTGGTGATCGACTACGGCATAGCCGCCCATCTGACCAAGCCGGCGCGCTCGGCCGTGCTGCTCGGCACGGTCATCGGCGCCATCCAGAAGGCGCGGGTGCAGGCCGGCAAGGCCGAATTCGTGCGCGAGCCGGTGCGGTCCATTCCGTCCGCATTGCCGCGCCAGGAACCGGCCGCGGCCGCCTTCACGGTGCTGCGCGCGCCCGAACTCGACGCCGGCCCCGCCGCCAGCGCGCCGCTCGACATTCTGGTTGCCGAGGACAACGAGGTGAACCAGCTGGTGTTCGGCCAGATATTGTCCGGGCTTGGCCTGTCCTACAAGATCGCCGCCAACGGCCGCACCGCGGTGGAGATGTACCGCAGCTTCAGGCCCCGCCTGATGCTGATGGACGTGTCGATGCCGGAAATGAACGGATTTGAAGCCACCCGCGCCATCCGCGACATCGAGGCTGTCTCGGGCACGCACACGCCGATCATCGGGGTGACGGCGCATGCGTTGAAGGGGGACCGCGAGAAATGCATGGAAGCCGGCATGGACGACTATTTGCCCAAGCCCGTTTCCCCCGACAGGCTCGGGCGCAAGATCGGCGCCTGGCTGAGCGAGACGACCGAGATGGCGCGCCGGGCCTGAGGCTGCGCCGGGCCCTTGCCGCCTATTTGTTGCGCATCACCACGCAAAAGCCGCCGGCCGTGTGCAACTTGCCGCAGATGTTGTCGGCGTCTGCGCGACTGTCGGCGCCGATGCGGACCGCATAGATGCCCGCCCGTCCTATCGGGGTGCGCACGCGGCTCACCACCGGTTCATAGGCACTCAGCAGCGCCGGGAACTTTCCTTTCACCCGTTGCCACTGGCTGACCGCGGCTGTGCGGCGGAAATTGCCGGCCACCTGCACGCCCCAGGGCTTGATGTGGATAGCGGCCATGGGAATGGTTGCCGACCGGATGATCGGCAGCAAGCGGCACGCCTGTGCAAAAGGCTTGCCCTTGTCCAGCGGCGGAAACCTGCCGGCATAATCGCGCTTGGTGAAAGTGTCGGCCGGCTCGCCCATGATGTCGAGCACATAGCCTTCGGTCTCAAGCGGCAGGAAGCCGCCGGTGGCGAGCCAGCGCGTCACCCGGTTCTCGCCGGCATTGTAGGCCGCGGCCGCAAGGCCGAAATTGCCGAAACTCTGCTTCAGGTCGCCCAGATATTTGGCCGAGGCCGAAATGGCCTGGTCGATGTCGAAGGGATCTGCCAGGCCGCGCAGCCGGGCCGTGCCGGGCATGAACTGGGCGATGCCCTCGGCGCCCACGGGGCTCACGGCATTGGCGTCGAAGCGGCTTTCCTTCCAAATCAGCCGGGCGAAGAAGTCGCGCGGCACGCCGTTGCGGGCGGCCTCGGCCTCGATCAGGTCGCAGATGCGGCCAATGGTGGTCGGCAGCGAGCGGCCCGGCGGGTCGGCACAGGCCGCGTTGCTCCAGAGCATCGCACAAAGCAGCATTGCCGCTTTGGCTAGACCATGATGCCGAAAAGTGGGAACCGGTTTTCGGGCAACATCATGGTCCATCTGATTGATCGAGGCGCATCTGGCAGCGAGGTGTTTCCACCTCGCTGCCAGATGCGCGGAGGTCCGCATGGCCTATTCGGCCGCCTGCTTGCCGCCGCTGCCGAAGCGCTGTTCGACATAGTCGGCAACCATCTTCTCGAACTCCTCGGCGATGCCGGAGCCGCGCAGGGTGGTGGCCTTGCGCCCGTCGATGAAGACGGGGGCGGCCGGCGTCTCGCCCGTGCCCGGCAGCGAGATGCCGATGTCGGCGTGTTTTGACTCGCCCGGTCCGTTGACGATGCAGCCCATGACCGCGATCTTCAGCTCTTCCACGCCCGGGTATTTCTCGCGCCAAATCGGCATGTTCTTGCGGATATCGGCCTGGATGTTCTGCGCCAGTTCCTGGAACACGGTCGAGGTGGTGCGGCCACAGCCGGGGCACGCCGCCACGATCGGGATGAACTGCCGAAAACCCATGGTCTGAAGCAGTTCCTGCGCAACCTGCACCTCGCGGGTGCGGTCGCCATTCGGCTCCGGCGTCAGCGAAATGCGGATGGTGTCGCCGATGCCCTGCTGCAGCAGGATGCCCATGGCGGCAGAAGAGGCGACGATGCCCTTGGTGCCCATGCCGGCCTCGGTGAGGCCGAGATGCAGCGCATGGTCGGAGCGCGACGCCAGCATGGTGTAGACTGCAATCAAATCCTGCACCTGGCTGACCTTGGCCGACAAGATGATCTTGTCGCGCGGCAGGCCGATTTCTTCGGCAAGATCGGCCGAGATCAGCGCCGACTGGACGATCGCCTCGCGCGTAACCTCCTGCGCGGTCAGCGGCGAGCCATTGGCCTGGTTGTCGTCCATCAGCCTGGTCAGCAGTTCCTGGTCGAGCGAGCCCCAGTTGACGCCGATGCGCACCGGCTTGTCGTGCCTGATCGCCATTTCGACGATATCGGCGAATTGCTTGTCCTTCTTGTCCTTGAAGCCGACATTGCCGGGATTGATGCGATATTTCGCCAATGCCTCGGCACAGGCCGGATGATCGGCGAGCAGCTTGTGGCCGATATAGTGGAAGTCGCCCACCAGCGGCACGTTGAGTCCAAGCCTCTCCAGCCGCTCGCGGATATGCGGCACGGCGGCAGCGCTCTCGTCGCGGTCGACGGTGATGCGCACGATCTCCGAGCCGGCGCGGTGAAGGGCTGCGACCTGCGCCACCGTCTGGTCGATATCGGCCGTGTCGGTGTTGGTCATCGACTGGACGACCACCGGCGCGCCGCCGCCGACGACCACGCCGCCGACATCGACGCCGACCGAATGGCGACGGGGAAAGGGTGAGGAAAAATATCCGGTCATTGCCGGCGGCCTCTTTGCAGAAGAGCGATAGTCATTTGCGTCTGACGTGGAGGACGTCGCGACCGATGTCAATGGCCGCGACGATCCGTGTTGACGCAAGCCATACCAGCCGCGGCCATCGAACCAAAGGGTTTACGACCCTGTCCCTCCCATCGAGCGAACGCCAGCCTTCATCGCGCTGTCACTTGCGATGAAGGCCAGCAAGTCAGTGCTGATCTCGTCCTTCAGCGTGGTGCACATGCCATGCGGGGCGCCCTTATAGACCTTCAATTCGGCTCCCTTGACGATTTTGGCCGACAGAGCCCCGGCGTCAGCGAAGGGAACGATTTGGTCGTCGTCGCCATGCATGATCAGCGTCGGCACATCGAACTTCTTGAGGTCTTCCGTCATATCGGTCTCGGAAAACGCCTTGACGCAAAGATAGCTCGCCGGCAGTCCCGCCATCATACCCTGCAGCCAGAAGGACTCGCGAACGCCTTCCGACACTTTCGCGCCGGACCTGTTGTAGCCGTAGAACGGCATCGAAAGGTCTTTCCAGTATTGCGACCGATCGGCCAGGACGTTGGCGCGGATCTGATCGAATACCTCCATCGGCGTGCCGCCGGGGTTCTTGTCGGACTTCAACATCACTGGCGGGACCGCACTGATCAGCACTGCCTTGGCCACCCGCCTGGTGCCATGCCGGCCGATATAGCGAGCGACCTCGCCGCCCCCGGTGGAATGGCCGACATGAACGGCATCTTTCAGGTTGAGCGCCTCGACCAAAGCGGCGAGGTCGTCGGCATAGGTGTCCATGTCGTTGCCGTGCCAAGGCTGGCTCGAACGCCCGTGGCCGCGACGGTCGTGCGCGATGCAGCGATAGCCGTGCTGGGCCAGGAAGAACATCTGGTCCTCAAAGGCATCTGCGGAAAGCGGCCAGCCATGGCTGAACACTACCGGCTGCCCGCTGCCCCAGTCGTTGTAATAAATGTTCGTGCCGTCCTTAGTGGTGATCATGCTCATCTTGCGAACTCCCTGTGAAGTTTGACCGATGAAGCAGCCGCGCCATTCCCCTTGCGGGACCCCAAACAGCCGCGACGCACAGTCCTCTGTAGGAGGTTGCGCGTTGCGGCCTGAAATAGCGCTCGAAACCAGAGGCAGGAGACGGACACTGAAAAAATCAGGGCGTGACCACTCGGGCTATTCGTGTCTCCCAGCGGGGTCGTTGCCGTCGAGATAGCCGATATCGCGCTGCAGATGTTCGGGAAGCCTCCTGACATCGATCACGCCCCTGCATCTGCCCAGGCGCCAGCCCGACCAAAACCTGTCCCAGCCGCTCGTGCGTGGCGCCGGCGTTCCAATGCATTGCACATCCGCGCAGACCATGGCCGCACCTTTCAACCTCCCGACGAGGCCGCTCCCGATTGATGTATCGGCCTTCTATCTGTGCCGGAAAGGCGTTACTTTCCAATCGAACGTCGATCGGCATGCATAAGGTGTATTTATCCATCATGGCGCACGCGCTTCCTCCCCTTCCCGCCGTCCGGGCCTTCGAGGCGGCCGCGCGCCACGGCAGCTTCACCAAGGCCGCGGAAGAGCTGGGCATGACCCAGGCGGCAGTGAGCTACCAGATCAAGCTGCTGGAGGAGCGCGTCGGCGCGCCGCTTTTCCTGCGCAAGCCGCGCCAGGTGACGCTGACCGAGCTTGGCCAGAGGCTGGCGCCGGCCTTCACCGAAGCCTTCACGCTAATTGGCGAGGCCTATGCGGCTGCCCGCTCCGGCGCCGAGGGCGTGCTGTGCATCAGCACCATCCTGACCTTCGGCTCCAGCTGGCTGGCGCGCCACCTCGGGGCCTTCCAGATGCAGCATCCCACGCTTGCCGTGCGGCTCGATACCTCGGCCCGGCTGATCGACTTCGCGCGCGAGGATGTCGACGTCGCCATCCGTTCCGGCAGCGGCGAGTGGCCCGGGCTGGCCGCGCACAGGCTGTTCATGCCCGACTTCACGCCCATGCTCAGCCCCAGGCTGGCGGCAAGCATAGGCGGCGTGAAGGAACCGGCCGACCTGCTGCGCCTGCCCATCCTCGACCCGCAGGACCATTGGTGGCGGGAGTGGTTCACGGCCGCCGGCCTGCCGACCGACACGCTGGCCATGCGCACAAGCAGCAGCATGGGCGCGCAGGCCTATGAGGCGAGTGCTGCCATGGCCGGCCACGGCGTGGCGATCCTGGCACGCGCACTGTTTGCCGACGAAGTCGCCGACGGGCGGCTGGTGCAGCCCTTCGACCTCGTCGCCAATGATGGCAAGGCCTATTGGCTGGTCTATCCCGAAGCCCGGCGCAACGTGCCCAAGATCCGCGCCTTCCGCGACTGGCTGCTGGCGGCGGTGGCCGCCTCGCTCGGCAATGGGGCCGGCTAGGACCCGGATGGCATCTCGCCTTGCTATCGCGTCAAGGGGCCTTGTAGAACAGAGCGATAGAGCCGGACATGCCGAAGTAACAATCCTATCGCAGGCGATTCATAAGAGGGGAGACTTGACGTGAAACTGTTGCGTTATGGCGAACTGGGCCGCGAGCGGCCGGGCCTGATCGACGCGGAGGGCAAGCTCCGCGACCTGTCACAGAACATTGCCGATCTGAGCGGCGAGACGCTCGACCCGGCAGCGCTCGAGCGGCTGTCCCATGTCGACCCGGCCACGCTGCCGCTTGTGCACGGCAATCCGCGCATCGGCCCCTGCGTGGCGGGCACGGGAAAATTCATCTGCATCGGCCTCAACTATTCCGACCACGCCGCCGAGACCGGCGCCACCGTGCCGCCGGAGCCGATCATCTTCATGAAAGCGACCTCGGCCATTGTCGGCCCCGATGACGACCTGCTGATCCCGCGCGGCTCGCAGAAGACCGATTGGGAGGTCGAGCTCGGCGTCGTCATCGGCCGTACTGCAAAATATGTCTCGGAGGACGAGGCGCTGGATTATGTGGCCGGCTACTGCGTGATCAACGACGTGTCCGAACGCGCATTCCAGACCGAGCGCTCCGGCCAGTGGACCAAGGGCAAGAGCTGCGACACTTTCGGCCCGACCGGCCCGTGGCTGGTGACCAAGGACGAGGTTGCCGACCCGCAGAACCTGTCCATGTGGCTGACCGTGAACGGCGAGAAGGTGCAGGACGGCTCGACGCGCACCATGGTCTATGGCGTGAAATATCTCGTCTCATATCTCAGCCAGTTCATGAGCCTGCACCCGGGCGACATCATCTCGACCGGCACGCCCCCGGGCGTCGGCATGGGCATGAAGCCGCAGCGCTATCTGAAGCCCGGCGACGTCGTCGAGCTCGGCATTGAAGGCCTCGGCACCCAGCGCCAGAACGTGAAGGCCGACGCCTGACAACTGATATCGAGCATCCCATAGACAGCAGGGCAATCGCATACCCCCACTCCGCCTCGCTGCGCTCGGCACCTCTCC
>JAEWHN010000051.1 GCA_023387775.1 Pseudomonadota bacterium
ATCCTCGGGCTTGACCCGAGGATCCATGCCGGAACATATCGATCAAACATGCAGGATTGCGTCTTTGGTCGGATCCGCTACCGTGCGGCCATGACGGGCTATGTGTACATGACAGCCAGCCAGAAACGCGGCACGATCTATATCAGCGTGACCAACGACCTCGGCCGTCGCATCCCGGAGCACAAGGAGGGCAAGGGATCACGCTTCACCGCGCGCTACGGCGTGCATCGGCTGGTCTGGTACGAGGAACATTTCGACATCCGCGACGCGATCCAGCGCGAGAAGTCACTCAAGCGCTGGCCGCGTCAGTGGAAGGTCGAATTGATAGAAGCTTCCAACCCCGGCTGGAACGAACTCCTGTGGGGTTCCGGCTGGTGAGATCAAACCGCCTCGGTGAACTCGTCCGGCTCGAACTCGTATTTCTTCGAGCAGAACTCGCAGTTCACGCGGATGAGGCCGTCTTCCACGCTGTCGGCGATCTCCTCGGCTGAGAAACCGCCGAGAATGCCGCGCACCTTCTCGCGCGAACAGGAGCACTGGTCGAGCACCTCGACGCTGTCGAACACGCGCACGCCGTGCTCGTTGAACAGCCGGTAGAGCAGCCTTTCGGAGCCGACGGTCGGGTCGAGCAGCTCGGTCGGTTCGACGGTGGCCGACAGCGCCAGCAATTCCTGCCAGGAATTGTCGGCGACCTCGCGCGGCGACAGGTCGGTGTCGCCGTCGCCGCCATGGATGTCGGGGGCGCGCATGCGTTCGGGCGCCTTGGGCAGGAACTGCGCCAGCAGGCCGCCGGCGCGCCAGTATTCGCGGCCACCCGCGCCCGGCACGACCTGCTTGCCCACGGCAAGCCGGACGTCGGTGGGGATCTGCTCGGACTGGCGGAAATAGGTCTTGGCCGCTTCCTCCAGCGTGATGCCGTCGAGCTGGACGATGCCCTGGTAGCGCTGGGTGTGCTGGCCCTGGTCGACCGTGAGAGCCAGCACGCCGTTGCCCAGCAGCGCTTCGGGCGAGCTTTCGCCAGCCGCAATCAGCCTTTCCAGCCGCTCATTGTCGAAGCGGGCATAGGCGCGCACCGAATGCGGCGTGGCGAAATCCGCCACCAGCATGTCGACGGGCCCGTCGGTGCGGGTCTGGAGGATGAACTTGCCCTCGAACTTCAGCGAAGTGCCAAGCAGCACGGTCACCACCACGGCCTCGGCCAGAAGGCGCGCGACGGGCTCGGGGTACTCGTGACGGGCGAGAATCTGGTCAAGCAGGGGCCCGAGCTGCACGATGCGGCCGCGCACGTCGAGCGGGCCGACCTCGAAGGGCACGACATTGTCGTCGCCGGCCACGCCGAATTCGCCGAGCTTGCGTTCTTTATCAGCCAATGGATCCAATTCCTTGTGGCGGCCTGCCGGCGGGACGAGCCGCCGGAGCCGCTGGTTCAGACATCAAAGCGGGTATGATCCGGGGCAAATAGGCATCGCAGCGCGCCGGATCAAGCTTTTGACCTGCAAAACCGCCCGCGCGCAGACGGAACGGATCAGGCGCCCAGGCACCAGGCCAGCACCGCCTTCTGGGCGTGCAGGCGGTTCTCGGCCTCGTCGAAGACCACCGAATTCGGCCCGTCGATGACCTCGTCGGTGACTTCCTCGCCGCGATGGGCCGGCAGGCAATGCATGAACAGCGCGTCGGACTTGGCGCGCTTCATCAGTGCCTCGTTGACCTGATAGGGCAGGAAGACGTTGTGCCCTCGGGCGCGGTGCTCCTGGCCCATGGAGACCCAGCAGTCGGTGACGACGCAATCCACGCCCTCGACGGCCTCCTCGGCGCTACGCGTGAACTTCAGCGTGGCGCCGTTTTCGCGCGACCATTCGATGAAGTTCGGCATCGGCTCGCTGCCTTCCGGCACGGCGATGTTGAGATTGAAGCGGAAGCGGGCCGAGGCCTGCATCAGCGAATGCAGCACGTTGTTGCCGTCGCCCACCCAGGCGAAGGTCTTGCCGGCGACGGGGCCGCGATGCTCCTCGAAGGTCATCACGTCGGCCATGATCTGGCAGGGGTGGGTGTCGTCGGTGAGGCCGTTGATGACCGGAACGGTGGCGTTCTCGGTGAGCTCGACCAGCCGCTCATGCGAGGTGGTGCGGATCATGATGGCGTCGACATAGCGCGACAGCACCTTGGCGGTGTCGGCAATCGTCTCGGAGCGGCCGAGCTGCATCTCGGTGCCGGTGAGCATGATGGTCTCGCCGCCGAGCTGGCGCATGCCGACATCGAACGACACGCGGGTGCGCGTCGACGGCTTGTCGAAGATCATCGCCAGAACCTTGCCGTCGAGAGGTCGCGAACGCTCGCCGGCTTTCAGGCGCCCCTTGCGCGCGACCGCATCGTCAAGGATGCCGCGCAGCGTGTCTGCGGAGACGGTGGAAAGGTCGGTGAAGTGGCGGATACCACCTGTCATGTCGAACCCCTGAAGGCTGTTTCGTATATGCCCTATGCGGCGGCTGCGGACAGGCCCTTGGCGGCCGCATGGATGCGGTCCAGGGCAGCGCGGATCTCATCGTCGGAGACGGTGAGAGGCGGCAGCAGGCGCACGACATTGTCGCCGGCGGGAACTGCCAGCAGCTTTTCGTCGCGCAGGGCGGCGTTGACCTTGGTGTTTGGCAGCTTGCACTTCAGGCCGAGCATGAGGCCGGAGCCGCGCACGCCTTCGATGACGTCCGGAAACTCGTCGGCGATTGCCGCCAGGCCCTGCTTGATCAACAGCGCCTTGCGGCTGACGTCGTCGAGGAAGCCATCTTCCAGCACCACGTCGAGAACGGCGTTGCCAACGGCCATGGCAAGCGGATTGCCGCCGAAGGTGGTGCCGTGCACGCCGGCCGTCATGCCGGACGCCGCAGCCTCGGTAGCCAGGCAGGCGCCCACGGGGAAGCCGCCGCCGATGCCCTTGGCAATGGCCATGATGTCGGGCGCCACGCCCGACCATTCATAGGCGAACAGCTTGCCGGTGCGCCCGATGCCGCTCTGCACCTCGTCGAAGATCAGGAGCAGGCCGTGCTGGTCGCACAGTTCGCGCAGGCGCTTCAGAAGGGCGGCCGGCACCTCGCGGATGCCGCCCTCGCCCTGCACCGGCTCGATCATGATCGCGGCGGTCTCGGGCGTGATCGCCTTTTCCAGCGCTTCCATGTCGCCGAAGGGCACCTGGTCGAAGCCGTCGACCTTGGGGCCGAAGCCTTCCAGATACTTCTGCTGGCCGCCGGCGGCGATGGTCGCCAGGGTGCGGCCGTGGAAGTCGCCCTCGAAGGTGATGGTGCGGAACTTCTCCGGATGGCCGTTGACATACTGGTAGCGGCGCGCGGTCTTGATGGCGCATTCCAGCGCTTCCGCGCCCGAATTGGTGAAGAACACCTTGTCGGCGAAGGTGGCAGCGGCCAGCCGCTCGCCCAGCCGGGTCTGGCCGGGGATCTCGTAGAGGTTGGAAGTGTGCCAGAGCTTGCCGGCCTGCTCGGTGAGCGCTGCCACCAGCTTGGGGTGGCCGTGGCCCAGCGAATTGACGGCGATGCCGCCGGCAAAATCGAGATATCGCTCGCCGTCCTGCGTGATAAGCCAGGAGCCTTCGCCCCTTTCGAATGCCAGGGGTGCGCGTGCGAAAGTCTCGTAAAGCGCCGAACCGCTCATTATTTGCGTCTCCGGGTGCCGAAAAACCAAAAAGCCGCCCAATTGGCGGCCTTCAGGAGGCATATTTCTTTTTGGACCAGGAAGTCAATGAAAACTGCGCACGTCCACGCAAGACCCCCGAAAATACGCTGGGCCAGACCAGGCCCGAGACGCGCGTCAGGGGCAGGCAAGTTGGGGAAAACCCCAAAAACCGATTCTTGCGGCAGAACAGACTCTTGTCACCGAGTCTACAGATAAGGTAATTTGCGACCAGCAATAACTAGATTTGGTGCGGCAACCCAATCACCCGAGCATATGTGGTGTCGTCCTGGCTACCGTCGGGACGCTGATGGATTCCGAGTCGCGCACTGCTGTAGGAGCACGTTCTCATGAACTGGACTGACGAACGGGTCGAAACCCTCCGCAAATTATGGGCTGAAGGTCTAAGTGCAAGCCAGATCGCCGCGCAACTGGGCGGTGTCAGCCGCAACGCGGTCATCGGCAAGGTGCACAGGTTGAAGCTTTCCAGCCGCGGCCGCGCCACCGCCGCCCCTGCGCGCCAGAAGAAGCCGGTGCAGCCCGCGACCGCCGTGAAGGCCCCGGTCCGCCCGGCGGCTGCCACGACGCCCGCGCCGGCCCGCATCCTGACGCCTTCGATCGGCGCGACCGCGCTGCAGGCCCAGTTCGACGCCGAGCCGGTGGCGCGCCAGTATCTGCGCCCGAGCGAGAACGTGGTGGTGCCGATCTCGCGCCGGCTGCAGCTGATCCAGCTTACCGAGCGCACCTGCAAATGGCCGAACGGCGACCCGCTGTCGGAAGAATTTCACTTCTGCGGCAACGAATCCGGCGAAACCGGCCCCTACTGCAGGTACCACGCCAAGATCGCGTTCCAGCCGGCCGCCGAGCGCCGCCGCGCGCGCTGAGGCGTCGACTTCCAAGACTGCATGCTACGCCGGGCTCAAAGCCCGGCGTTTTTGTTTGGGGCCGGGCCGGCCCGCCGGAAAACAAGGCACAGCGACACGGGTCTGCTGCTCCGGTGAGGCGTGGACAATGACCGCCTGACTGCCGGTTGCAAGTCCGAGGCCTGGGTCCGCGGAACCTGCGCACTTCGCTTCGCTCGTGCTCCGGCCCGAGGACGACGGTGGATGAGGCACTGCGCCTACGAGCGCCGCCCCATGCTTGAGGGGTGGTCGAAGAGCTTTGCGCTCACGACGACGCCACAACCAGTCCGTCATTCCCGGCCTCGTGAGCGAGCGCAGCGAGCGGAGAGTGTCGGGAATCCATGCCTCGACGGTTCCACTGCCAAGGCGGTGCAAAACGCTTCTTCGCCGCGCGCCCCATCTGGCCGGCCCCACAGAAACAAGGGACAGGCTGCTTCTCCGGCGAGGCATGACAATGACCGCCTGACTGCCGGTTGCAAGTACGAGGCCTGGGTCCCCGGAACCTCCGCACTTCGCTCCGCTCGTGCTCCGGCCCGAGGACGACGGCGGATAAGGCACTGCGCCTACGAGCGCCGACGCACGCTGTCGCTACAGAGCCTTGCGCTCACGACGACGCCACAACCAGCCCGTCATTCCCGACCTCATGAGCGAGCGCAGCGAGCGGAGAGTGTCGGGAATCCATGCCTCGACGGTTCCACTGCCGAGGCGGTGCAGAATACTTCTTCGCCGCGCGCCCCATCCGGCCGGCCCCACAGAAACAAGGGACAGGCTGCTTCTCCGGCGAGGCATGACAATGACCGCCTGACTGGGAGCTGCAAGTCCGAGGCCTGGGGCCCCGGAACCTGCGCACTTCGCTTCGCTCGTGCTACGGCCCGAGGACGACGGTGGGTAAGGCACTGCGCCTACGAGCGCCGACGCACGCTTGTCGTCACAGAGCTTTGCGCTCACGAGGACGCCACAACCAGCCCGTCATTCCCGACCTCATGAGCGAGCGCAGCGAGCGGAGAGTGTCGGGAATCCATGCCTCGACGGTTCCACTGCCGAGGCGGCGCAGAATACTTCTTCGCCGCGCGCCCCATCCGGCCGGCCCCACAGAAACAAGGGACAGGCTGCTTCTCCGGCGAGGCATGACAATGACCGCCTGACTGCCGGTTGCAAGTTCGAGGCCTGGGTCCCCGGAACCTCCGCACTTCGCTTCGCTCGTGCTACGGCCCGAGGACGACGGTGGGTAAGGCGTGCGCAGCCTCCCGCGCCGCGCAAGTTCAGCTATTCGTGCGGTCGAACGCTAGCTTGGTCCACAGGCAGTGTGATGCGGTGGCTCTTGTCCTGCTTGGGGCGATCGGCCGGCATCTGGTCGCCGGTGACCACGTAGTAGATGGTTTCGGCGATGTTGGTGGCGTGGTCGCCGATGCGCTCGATGTTCTTGGCGCAAAACAGCAGATGCGTGCAGGGCGTGATGTTGCGCGGATCTTCCATCATGTAGGTCAGCAGCTCGCGGAACAGCGAGGTGTACATGGCGTCGATCTGGTTGTCGCGGTCGCGGACCATTTCGATACGCTCGACCGAGCGCGAGGCGTAGACGTCGAGCACCTGCTTGAGTTGGGTCAGCGCAAGCTCGGCCAGCGCCTGCAGGCCCCGAAACAGGCTGATAGGCTGGCGACCTTCAGCCACCGCCACCACGCGCTTTGCCAGGTTCTTGCCGAGGTCCCCCACCCGCTCCAGGTCAGCGGCGATGCGGATGGCGCCGATGATCTCGCGCAGGTCCGCCGCCACCGGCTGGCGCCTGGCGATGACCAGGATCGACTTGTCGTCGATCTCGCGCTGCGCGTCGTCGAGGATCGCGTCGTCGGCGATGACCCTGCGGGCCAGCGCGACGTCGGCATTCACCAGCGCTGCGACCGCCTGGTCGACAAGGCGCTCGGCATGGCCGCCCATCGCCGCGATCTTGCGTGTGAGAAATTTCAGTTCGTCGTCGTAGGCACGGACGGTGTGATGCGACTGCATGAAGGAGTCTCTCTTCAAAAGCCTGCCAGGAAAACGCGATCCTGAATCAAACAATCATAGGCTAGTCGCGTGACGGAAAAAAGAAAGCTCGGGCGGCTCCAATGATGAGACGGCGCAATATTGGGGCGGCCGCTCACGGCCGCTTCATCAACCGCGGCAATTCCTCCAGAAACTGCGCCCGGAGCATGGGTCCTTTGGGAGAGTCGGACTTGCCCATGCCGACCTGCATGCGGGCGAACACGACCTGGCGGCCCTTGCCTTCGGCCCAGCCGACGAACCAGCCCAGCGGGCGGTTCCTGTCGCCCTTGCCGTCCTGGCCGCGCGCGGCGCGTGGTGCCGCCCGACTTGATGGCGCCAGCGGCGCGGTCGCCGATCTTGAGGAAGCTCATCAGGCCCG
>JAEWHN010000067.1 GCA_023387775.1 Pseudomonadota bacterium
CTTCAGGGCCGTGCGACGGGTGATGCTGCGGCCATCGGGCCCTAGAATTCTGCTCTTGCTGGTCATGCCGGTTCCCCCTGCATTGCTGTCGACAGCCCGGCAGGCCACATGCTGACCCGAACCGGAACGGAAGTTGCTTGCCTTACACCAGATCATCAAAGGCCATGCCTGACAATAAATGCTTCCGTAAGGGAAAGTCCCGCAGTTTTCCAGATGCAATCGTCAGCCGACCGTAGGCGTCGACAGGAGCCAAAGCCCGAACACGGTGTAGCCGACCATCAGCACGGTGAGCGGCAGCTGGCCGAGCATGGCACGCCACGGCGTCGAATTCAGGCGAAACGCCAGCGCATGCGCGATCAGCACCGCCAGCACATGGCCGCAAATGATGGCGGCGGCCTGCACGTTCCAAAGCGCCCAGGCCGATTCGTAGCCGGCAACCACGCCCGCACCGACCTGGAAGCCGGCGGTGCCGAACAGGTTCCAGCCCTTGGAAAAGGGATCGGAGAGTGCCACCAGCGCATATTGGCCGTTGACCAGCAGCGCGGCCAGGTAATGCGAGAAATGATAGGCGAGCGCGATCGGCACGATGGACCAGACCAGCAGCCCCGCCACCTGCCAGAACGGACGGCGGCTGGCGGCAAGGCGCTCGCCCAGGAACACCACCAGCAGATAGGCGCCCGACAGCACGGCGAACATGCCGAGCAGCCCGGCGGTGCCGATGCCGATGACAGCCGAGCGGCCGGGAAACTCCAGCGGATTGATGCCGTTGAGCCCGAGCCAGAAGAAGGTGCGCGACAGCCCGTCGAAGGAGACCGAGCTGAGGGTGAGGATGAGGAAGAACATGCCGCTGGCCGGCAGCGCCGCCTCGCCCCACAGCTTTGCGCCGGGCCAGCACAGTTTTAGTCGCGCGCGGCCCTCTGTGTTGGCCGCTTCAACGACGGCAAAGCGCGACACCATGCGAAAAAACACCGACAGGAACTCGCCGTGCCGGCTCCACTCTTCGTAACCGAAGACGAGCATCAGCACGAAGCTGAACAGCCAGTAGGCCCCGGCCGCCCAGGCAAGCCGCGCCGGATCGTCGGGCGCGGGATCGATCAGCTCGAACCACGCGAAGGCGAAGAACAGCACCACCGCCGGCCAATAGCCGAGCCGGACCGGCAGGCGCCGGCCTTGCACACCCGAGGGCAAAAGCGCGGAGACGACGCGCCACGGTCCGTACCACGGGTTGATCCAAAACCAGAGATTGCCGAGCAGGCCCTGCAGAAGGGTGAGCCCGACCCACAGCAGCGTCCACACGACGAGCGGCAGCGGGTTGGACAGCGGATCGCGGCTGCCTAACAAGCCGGCAGCGACCAGTGTGGCGAACACCGCGAAGGAAAGCAGGCTGACGAGCAGACGCGCATTTTCGCAAAAAGACGCGCCAAGGGAAAAGAGCGCCAGCCGCTGCGTGGCGAGGCGCTCCAGAAATCTCGGCGGCAGCATTGCCAGCACCAAAAAACTTGCCGCCACCGCCGCCGCGCCGCCGGCGATGTAGTAGCCGGTGGGCAAGAGCAGCACGTGCCCGCGCTCGCCGGCATGGGCAAGGGCGTGGCTCGTGGCCAGGCTAGAAAAAACCCCGACAGCGGCTGCCCGCAAGGCTGCGCGCCGCGCCTTGACGGCAAGAACATCAAATCGGTCGCCTGAACTCATGCGCCCGGTTTGCCACAGGGCCATGGGGATGAGAAGCGGGCGTCATTCTTTGCAACTGACTGTCATCTGGCGCATATTCGCGGGCATGACGACCCAGAAGAATCAGAAGCCCGACTACGAGAAAATGATGCGCAAGGCCGGCGTGCGGATCACCCGGCCGCGACGCATCATCGTGGATATTCTGGTGGGCACGGAAGACCACCCGGACGCGCTGGAGATTTTCCGCCGTGCCTCCGAGGTCGATCCCAGCATTTCACTGTCGACGGTCTACCGCACGATGAAGCTTCTGGAGGGGCTCGGGGCGATCCACCGCCACGCCTTCGAGGGTGGGCCCTCGCGCTTCGAGCAGGCGGGCGGCGAACACCACGACCACCTGATCGACATCGACACCGGCGACGTGATCGAATTCGCCTCCGACCGCATCGAGCAGCTGCAGAACGAGATCGCCGAGGCGCTGGGCTACGACATCGTGCACCACCGGCTCGAGCTTTACGGCCGCAAGCGAAAGAGAGACTGAGCCGCATCCGGCCATGGCGGCCGGCTCTTGTCCCGCCGCAGTTCTTCTCCATCTATCGGCACGGCGGCAGGTTGACGCGGCGGCGTCGCGGGTCAATCATTCTGCGATTGGGGGGAATGCTTTTTTAGTCAATTCTCACGCGGGATACAGCAATGGAAAAAGCCGAAATCGGCCTGATCGGCCTTGGCGTCATGGGCTCCAACCTGGCCTTGAACATCGCCGAGAAGGGGCACCCGGTGGCGGTCTTCAACCGAACCACCGCCCGCACCGGGGCCTTCTTCGAGGACGCCGGCAGCCTGCGCGAGATGATCGTGCCGTGCAGCACGCTGAAGGAACTGGCCGCCTCGATAAAGCCGCCGCGGCCCATCATCCTCATGGTGATGGCCGGCCAGGCGGTTGACGAGCAGATCGCCGCCCTGCGCAGCGTGCTTTCGGACGGCGACATCATCATCGATGCCGGTAACGCCAATTTCCGTGACACCATCCGCCGCTTTTCCGAGCTGAAGGATTCAGGGCTCACCTTCATCGGCATGGGCGTTTCGGGCGGCGAGGAAGGCGCGCGCCACGGGCCCTCGATCATGGTGGGCGGCGCCCGCGACGCCTACGCCCGGGTGGAAAAGGTGCTGACCGATATTTCCGCCAGATATGAAGGCGAGCCCTGCGCGGCCCTTGTGGGCCCCGACGGGGCCGGGCATTTCGTGAAGACCATCCACAATGGCATCGAATATGCCGACATGCAGATGATCGCCGAGATCTACGGCGTGCTGCGCGACGGGATGGGCATGCAGCCCAAGGAGATCGGCGAGGTCTTCGCAGAATGGAACGAGGGCCGGCTGAACTCCTATTTGATCGAGATCACCGCCAAGGTTATGGCCGCCGACGACCCCGAGAGCGGCAGGCCAATGGTAGACATGATCCTCGACCGCGCCGGCCAGAAGGGCACGGGCAAGTGGGCGGCGATCGAGGCGCAGTCGCTTGGCGTTTCGGCAACGGCCATTGAGGCCGCGGTTTCGGCACGCATCCTGTCTTCGCTGAAGGACGAGCGGCTGGCGGCCGAGAAGGCCTATGACATTGCGGGCCTCGCGAAATTCCCCGGCGACGACCGGCAAGCCGCGTTCCGCGACCTGGAACTGGCGCTCTTTGCCGGCAAGATCGCGGCCTATGCGCAAGGTTTTGCGGTGATGGACGCAGCCTCGAAACAGTTCGACTGGCGACTGCCCATGCCCACCGTCGCCAAGATCTGGCGCGCCGGCTGCATCATCCGCTCGCAGTTCCTGGGCACGCTGGCCGAGGCGTTCGAGCAGGCCGGCACGCTGCCAAACCTGCTCATGGCGCCGGCCTTCGTCGAGATGATGAAGGAGGCGCAACCGTCGCTGCGCCGCATCGTGGCGCGGGCGGCCGAGGCCGGCCTGCCGATGCCGGCGCTGTCCTCCGCGCTCGCCTATTTCGATAGCTACCGGCAGGGGCGCGGCACCTCCAACCTGATCCAGGCGCAGCGCGACTTCTTCGGCGCCCATGGTTTCGAGCGCGTCGATGCGACGGGCGCCTTCCACGGCCCCTGGGGTTCCGGGGGCTGAACAGCCGGGAAAGCAGCAGCGGGCGCGCGAAAGGGAGGTTTCATGAACTGGTCGTTCCAACTCTACAGTGCCCGCAACTTCCAGCCATGGGCGCATGTGCTGGAAACGCTGGCCAGGCTCGGCTACGCCCATGTCGAGGGTTTTGGCGAGGTCTACAGCGATCCCGCCGCCCTGCGCGCCGAACTCGACCGAACCGGGCTGACCATGCCGAGCGGGCACTTTTCCATGGCGATGCTGGAGCAGGATTTTCACGCCGTGGAGCACATTTCCGAAGTGCTCGGGATCGAGCTTGTGGTCTGCCCCTGGCTGGACGAGCCCGAGCGGCCACGCGACGCCGCCGGCTGGCGGGCCCTTGGCGACCGGCTGGCCGCGATCGGCGACAGGGCCGAAAATGTCGGGCTGGACTTTGCCTGGCACAACCACGACTTCGAATTCATGCCGCTGGCCGACGGTTCGGTGCCGATGGAGATCATCCTGGAAGCCGCGCCGAACATCGGCTGGGAGATCGACGTGGCTTGGGTCGCTCGCGCCGGCGCCAGCGCCATCGACTGGATCGAACAGCAAGGCAACCGCATCGTCGCGGCCCATGTGAAGGACATCGCGCTGGACGGGGAAGCGCGGGAGGAGGACGGCTGGTCGGATGTCGGCCATGGCACCATCGACTGGCCATGGCTCCTGAAGGCGCTGCGCAACCGCACCCGCGCCCGCTATTTCGTCATGGAGCACGACAATCCGGCCGACTTCGAGCGCTTTGCCCGCCGCTCGATCGAGGCGGCGAAGAATTTTTGAGGCGCGGGCCAGGCGGGGCCTATCCGAGGGGGGACGAAATGGCAAAGGCACTGGGCGTCGGCGTCATCGGCTGCGGCAATATCTCGAAGACCTATTTTTCGCTGGCGCCGCTGTTTCGCGGCATGGAAATGCGCGCCTGTGCCGACCTCAGCGCCGAAGCCGCCCGCGCAAGGGCAAGGGAATTCTCGCTGCGGGCGGAAACCGTGGACGGGCTTCTGCGCGCCGACGATATTGACATCGTCGTCAACCTCACCGTGCCGACTGCGCACCACGAAGTGTCGAAGGCGATCCTCGACGCGGGCAAGCACGTCTATTCCGAAAAGCCCTTCGTTCTGTCGGTCGCCGACGGCCTCGACCTGAAGAAGCGGGCGGACGAGAAGGGCCTGCGCATCGGGTCCGCCCCCGACACCTTCCTGGGCGGCGCGCACCAGCTGGCGCGGCACCTGGTCGATGGCGGCAAGCTCGGCAGGATCACCAGCGGCACCTGCCATGTGCTGAGCCACGGCATGGAGGCCTGGCACCCTAACCCGGACTTCTTCTTCCGGGCCGGCGGCGGGCCGGTGCTCGACATGGGCCCCTATTACCTGGCCAATCTGGTCCAGCTGGTCGGCCCGGTTGCCCGCGTGGCGGCGCTGACCTCCATTCCCGCCAGGGAACGCACCATCAGCTCCAGGCCGCGGCGGGGCGAAAAGATCCCGGTCTCGACGCCCACCACCATCCACGCGCTGCTGGAATTCGCCACAGGCGCGGTGGTGACCTTCAATGCAAGCTGGGACGTATGGGCCAGCGGCCACGCGCCGATGGAGCTGCATGGCGAGGCCGGCACCCTGTTCATGCCCGATCCGAACTTTTTCGGCGGCGAGCTGTGCTACACAAGGCGGGACAAGCCGGTGAAGAAGCTGCCAAAATGGGAGCACCCCTTCGCCCGCGACAACGAGATCCATCCGCATGGCGCGGTGGCCAACTATCGCGCGGCGGGGCTGGCCGACATGGCGCTGGCGATCGCCGAGGGGCGGCCGCATCGCTGCGGGCTCGACCTGGCGCTGCATGTGGTGGAGGTGATGACCGGCATGCTGCAATCGGGCGAGGACAGGCGATATGTCGAGATGAAGACGAGCTGCGAGCGCCCGGCGCCGCTGGGCCCGCGCGAGGCGAAGGCGCTTCTCGCCCGCATGAAATAGGTTTATCTGGCTGGCGGCACCCGCGTGCCCGCCGACGCAACGAGGGACAATCCATGAGCTGGCAACCCGCCGAAAACCGCTACGAAAACATGCTCTACAACCGCTGCGGCCGCTCCGGCCTGAAGCTGCCGGCGATCTCGCTGGGGCTGTGGCACAATTTCGGCGGCGACACCCCGCACGAGACCAAGCGCGCCATCTGCCGCACGGCCTTCGACCTTGGCATCACCCATTTCGACCTCGCCAATAATTACGGCCCGCCGCCCGGCTCGGCCGAGACCGCCTTCGGCGAGATCCTGCGCACCGACTTTGCCGGCCACCGCGACGAGCTGATCATCTCCAGCAAGGCCGGCTATGAGATGTGGCCCGGCCCTTATGGCGAATGGGGCAGCCGCAAATATCTGCTCTCGAGCCTCGACCAGAGCCTGAAGCGCATGGGGCTCGACTATGTCGACATCTTCTATTCGCATCGTTTCGACCCCGAAACGCCGCTGGAAGAGACGATGATGGCGCTCGACCATGCCGTGCGCTCGGGCAAGGCACTCTATGTCGGCCTCTCTTCCTACAATTCGCAGCGCACGCGAGAGGCGGCAAACATACTGCGCCAGCTTGGCACCCCCTGCCTCATCCACCAGCCCAGCTATTCGATGCTCAACCGCTGGGTCGAGGACGACGGCCTGCTCGACACGCTGGACGGGCTGGGCGTCGGCTCGATCGTGTTCTCGCCGCTGGCGCAAGGCATGCTGACCACCAAATATCTGCACGGCGTGCCCGAGGACAGCCGCGCGGCGCAGGGCAAGTCACTCAAGCAGCACTTCCTCAACGAGGCGACACTGGCCAATATTCGCGGGCTGAACGCGATTGCCGAACGGCGCGGCCAGACGCTGGCGCAGATGGCCATCGCCTGGGTGCTGCGCAAGGGCCGCGTGACCTCGGCCCTGATCGGCGCCAGCCGGCCGGAGCAGGTGGAAGATTGCGTCGGCGCGCTGAAGAACCTCGACTTCAGCGATGCGGAGCTGGCAGAGATCGACCGCTATGCGCGCGAGGCCGACATCAACCTGTGGGCGCGCTCGGCCGAACGGTGAGGGTGCTTACGTCCCCCCTTGTGGGGGAGGTCGCATAGAGAATTCGACCCCCACTCCGGTTTGCTTCGCAAACCACCTCTCCCCCG
>JAEWHN010000085.1 GCA_023387775.1 Pseudomonadota bacterium
GGGACAAACAGATCAGCAGCAGAGACGATGAAGCTTTGGCTGAGGCCTGCGGATATTAGCGCGACCTTGGATGCGGTGGAAAAACAGCCGCTTTTCAAAAATCACCTTGAACCCGGGAGGATTGGCGCACTTGGGCTTTCGATGGGCGGGAACACTGCCTTGGCGCTGGCTGGTGCTCGTATCGATCCAGCCCGTCTAGCAAGCTACTGTGACACCGACGCTCTCAATCGTTCGCTTTGCGAGTGGGTCAGGCAGAGCGGCGTCGATCTTCATGTTATGGATATGGAATTGGCTGGCCGTGACAACAAAGACAGGCGGATTGAATTTGCGATGGTGGTCGATCCTGCGCCGGTGGACGTGTTTCAGGCCAGCACATTTTCGGAGGTTTTTATTCCTGTCGAGATCGTGAACCTTGGACGACCAGGAAAGATCCCCCGGACCGCCGGACGGCTTTCCCCCCCATTGCTGACCTATGGGATGTCCTGATGTCTTGCGAAGCCAGCAAGTCCTCCTCTCCGTCTTGGGCTTCGCCCTCGACACCTCTCCCCCACTTCGTGGGGGCGAGGAAACACCAATCGCCCAGGGCAGCGAGGCGGAGAGGGTGATTCGGCTGCAAGAGTTGTGCTAGGCAGGTTGAGCGTTCAGATCACGCCGACTGCAGCTTCCGCTCCATCTCCGCCAATCCGCGTCGCCGCTCCATCTCCGCCTCCGTGGGGTTTTCGAGCCCGAAATCGCCGGTCTCGACTTCGCCGGCGCGCTCGTAAGTCGCGACGATCACGCCGCTGGGCGTGACGAGGCTGTCGGTCAGCTTGAGAGCGGCCGGCATGGCGCCGGACCCGAACAGTTTCTTGCCGCTGCCGAGCACTACCGGCATGACGATGAGCTGGATGCGGTCGATGAGATCGTGCTGCAGCAGCTGCTGGATGAGCTGGCTGGAGCCCTGGATGAGAAGCTGCGGGCCTTCCTGCTGCTTCAGTTCGCGCAGCGCACCGGGGACGTCCTTGCCCAGCCAGCTTGTGTTCTGCCAGGTGAGGCTTTCGGGATCATGGGTGGCGACGTGTTTGGTTACGCCGTCGAACAGCGGGCCCATGGGATCGTCCTTCACATAGGGCCAGTGGGCGGCGAAGATGTCGTAGGTGCGCCGGCCCAGCAGCAGGTCGAAGGGTGTTTCGAACAGCTTGCCCATGACGTCGCCCAGCGCGTCGTCGAAATGGGGTGCGGCCCAGCCCTCGTGCCTGAAGCCGCCGGTGGGGTCCTCCTGCGGGCCTCCCGGCGCTTGCATTACCCCGTCGAGGCTGACGAACACCGCGGCATTGATCTCTCTCATGATGTCTCTCCTGATCTCACGGGCGCCAGAATGCCCGACGATAGCCCAAGGACGCACGGCGCGCCCTGGTGCCGACATGCAAGAGAACGATTTTGCGGGAGAACGCATTTCCGCACCAGAGCCTTGAGAAGTGGCGGCTCTTGTCGGTCCGGTCAGCCCAGAACGAAGTCGTAGATCAGCTTCAGGTTCAGTACCGCGATGACCACGGCAATGATCATTGCGAAGGCGGTGAGCCACCGCGGCGCCACCAAGGCGCCCATCTTGGCCTTGCTGGCGGTGAAGATGACCAGCGGAAACACCGCGAAGGAAAGCTGGAGGCTGAGCACCACCTGGCTGAGGATGAGAAGCTTGGCCGTACCGTTTTCGCCGTACCAGACAGTGACGGCGGCCGCCGGCAATATGGCGATGGCGCGGGTGATGAGCCGGCGCAGCCAAGGCGCCAGCTTGATGCGGATAAAACCCTCCATGACGATCTGGCCGGCGAGGGTTGCCGTGACGCTGGAATTGATGCCGCAGCAGATGAGCGCGATGCCGAACAATATCGGCGCCATCGACAGGCCGAGCAGCGGGGCGAGCAGGGCGTGCGCCTGGGCGATGTCCTCGACATCGGTCTGGCCGACCTTGTGGAATGTGGCGGCGGCGAGGATGAGGATCGAGGCGTTGATGAGCAGGGCGAAGGTCAGCGCGATGCCTGAATCCCAGGATGCGAATTTCAGCGCCTCGCGCTTGTGTTCGATGGTGTCGCCATAGGCGCGGGTCTGGATGATGCCGGAATGCAGGTAGAGATTGTGCGGCATGACCGTGGCGCCGAGGATGCCGAGCGCCAGATAGAGCATTTCCGGGTTGGTGACGATCTGGGTGGTGGGGGCGAAGCCCCGCACCACCGAGCCCCAGTTCGGGTCCGCCAGCGCGATCTGGACGGCAAAGCAAGCCGCGATGACCGCAAGCAGGGTGATGATCAGCGCCTCGACCCAGCGGAAGCCGAGCTTCTGCAGATAGAGGATGAGGAACACGTCGAGAGCGGTGATGAGCACGCCCAGCTCAAGCGGGATGCCGAAGATGAGGTTGAGGCCGATGGCCGTGCCGATGACCTCGGCAAGGTCGGTGGCGATGATGGCGATCTCGGCCATGAACCACAGGCCGTATGAAACTTGCTTGCCGTAGGCATCGCGGCAGGCCTGGGCGAGATCGCGGCCCGAGCCGATGGCAAGCCGGGCGCAGAGCGCCTGCAGCACGACGGCCATGATGTTGGAGATCAGCGCCACGAACAGCAGCGTGTAGCCGAATTTCGAGCCGCCGGCGAGCGAGGTGGCCCAGTTGCCCGGGTCCATGTAGCCGACGGCGACGAGATAGCCGGGGCCAATAAAGGCAACGGCCCGACGCCAGGTCGGGCCGTGGGTTCTGACGGTGATGGAGCGGTGTACGTCCGAAAGCGACGCTTCGCCTCGCGGCTGGCGCCAGCCCTCGGCGGTTTCGGTGGCGGTGCGGCTGGACAAGTCCATGCAATGGTCTTTTCGGGTTATTCGCAATTGCAAATCATTGGCAATATAAGATGGGAGCGATCAAGGCGGAAACAAGGCCGGCACGCGATTTTGGCTCCTCCTGCACCCGTTCCGGGGGCGCAAGACGCGGCCGCGGCGAGCCTGGAAGGGCAGCGCGCACGGGGAACGGGTTCGGATGTGATGCGTTGGTGCCCAGCCGGACCGACCCGGCGGCATCGCAGGAGCAGCGAGATGGGAACGAACCAGGCACCGACGCCGAAAGGCAAGGAAGCTGCAAAAGGCCTCAGGCAGGCGGCAGCCGGAGATGAGCGCAAGGTGGAGGCCCGCACCGGCCACGAGCTGAAGAAGGGCGAAAAGCGCTTCGAGGAGCGCGCGAAGAGCTCGGACGGCAAGAGCGCCGGCACGAAGCAGAAGAGTTGAGAGCCGGCGCCGCCGGCGTTTCGAGCCCGCGCCCCCGGCGGTCGCTCGGGCGCAGGAAAGAACTGGGATTTCACCCGCTTGATGCAACTGTTTGAGGTGTTCATCTGTTTCAGACTGAGCGGCGCGACAGCAAGCGCGCCGCGTTAGGACAGGAGGCGCGTGCATGCTTTGGAGAGGGCGCCGGCAGAGCGACAATGTAGAGGACGAGCGTGGCGGTGGCGGCTTCGGCATGGGGCCGGGCGGCGGCTTCCGCATTCCGGTGGGCGGCGCGACCGGCGGCAGGCTTTCGCTTTCCGGCATCATCTTTCTGGTCATCCTGTTCCTGGCGCTGAGGGCCTGCGGCATCGACCCGGTCGAGATACTCGAAGGCGGCGGCGGGATGGGAACCGGCGGCGGCCAGGTGAGCCGCACCGCGCCGCAATCACAAGACGAGATGAAGCAGTTCGTGTCGACCGTTCTGGCCGAGACCGAGGACGTGTGGAACGGCATCTTCCAGGCCAATGGCCGGACCTATGAGGAGCCGAAGCTGGTGCTTTTCTCCGGCCATGCGCGCTCGAACTGCGGCTTTGCCTCGGCGGCGGCCGGTCCGTTCTACTGTCCTGACGACCACAAGGTCTATATCGACCTCTCCTTCTACGACCAGCTCGCCCGCCAGTTCGGCGCATCCGGCGATTTCGCGCAGGCCTATGTGCTGGCGCACGAGGTCGGCCACCATGTGCAGAACCTGCTGGGCATCCTGCCCAAGGTCAACCGCATGCGGCAGTCGATGGACGAGGAACAGTCCAACGCCATGTCGGTGCGCGTGGAACTGCAGGCCGACTGCTTCGCCGGCATCTGGGGGCATTACACGGCGCAGAAGGGTCTTCTGGAGAAGGGCGACCTGCAGGAGGCGCTGAACGCCGCCAAGCAGATCGGCGACGACACGCTGCAGCGGCGCTCGCAGGGCTATGTCGTGCCCGAAACCTTCAATCACGGCACCTCGGCGCAGCGCATGAAATGGTTCAACCGCGGCTTCCAGAGCGGCAAGCTGCAGGATTGCGACACGTTCAACAACCCGGTGTAGGGCGGAGCGAAAGACGGGCCAGAAAAGAAAAAGCCGCCCGGAGGCGGCTTTCATTCAGGCCTTTACTGTCCTGCCAGCGCCGGTTCGGCCTGGCGGGCGCGGATGGCCTCGACGAAGCGGCGGAACAGGTAGTGCGAATCCTGCGGACCCGGCGAGGCCTCCGGATGGTGCTGCACCGAGAACACCGGTCGGCCGGTGAGCGCGATGCCGCAGTTCGAGCCGTCGAACAGCGAGACGTGGGTCTCCACGACGCCTTCCGGCAGCGACTTGGCGTCGACCGCGAAGCCGTGGTTCATCGACACGATCTCGACCTTGCCGGTGGTGTGGTCCTTGACCGGGTGGTTGGCGCCGTGATGGCCCTGGTGCATCTTCTCGGTCTTGCCGCCGAGCGCCAGCGCCAGCATCTGGTGGCCGAGGCAGATGCCGAAGACGGGAACGTCGGTCTTGAGCAGGTCCCGGATGATCGGCACGGCATATTCGCCGGTGGCGGCCGGGTCGCCGGGGCCGTTGGACAGGAAGATGCCGTCGGGCCGCATGGCCAGGAGATCCTCGGCGCTGGTGGTGGCCGGCACCACGGTGACCTTGGCGCCCAGCCCGGCGATGATGCGCAGGATGCTGCGCTTCACGCCATAGTCGACCGCGACCACGTGCATGGTCGGCGCGTCCTGCTCGCCATAGCCTTCGTTCCACACCCAGGGCGTCTCGCGCCAGACCGAGGACTGGCCGGAGGTGACCTCCTTGGCGAGATCGAGGCCGACCAGGCCGGGCCAGCCGGCGGCGCGGGCCTTGAGTTCTTCGAGGTCGAACTTGCCGTCGGGCGAATGCGCAATGACGGCGTTGGGCGAGCCCTTTTCGCGGATCAGCGCGGTGAGCGCGCGGGTATCGATGCCGGAGATGGCGACGACGCCGCGCCGCTTCAGCCAGTGGTCAAGATCGCTGGTGGCGCGGTAGTTGGAGGGCGAGGTGATGTCGGCCTTGAAGACGGCGCCGACGGCGCCGTTGTGGGCGGCCGGGTTCAGGTCTTCGGCGTCTTCGTCATTGGTGCCGATGTTGCCGATGTGCGGGAAGGTGAAGGTAACGATCTGGCCGGCATAGGACGGGTCGGTGAGGATTTCCTGGTAGCCGGTGAGGGCGGTGTTGAAGCAAACCTCGGCGACTGCGCTGCCGGTGGCGCCCAGGCCGCGGCCCTCGATGACCGTCCCGTCGGCCAGAACCAGAACTGCGGTTGGCGCTTGGGTTGCCCAGGGGGCGGTGTTGGTGGCCATGTCGGCTACTCCATATCCTGTCTGTCGCGGTCGGCTTGGTCAGCGGGCAGGCCGGGTGAGGCTTGAGCGGCGCCGTGGTGCGGCCCGGCGGGCGGTCCGAATGGCGCAGCAAAAAACACGGGGCCCCGCGCGAACCGCAAACCCCCGTGCATACCCAAAAACAAGTCCATGCAAGGCACGCACAATAGGGGAAGGTGCCCGCACGGTCAATGTTGGCGCCGGCTGCAGCCGGCAAAAATTTTGCAGCGCAATATTGCAATCGAATGGCAATCCGGCGGGGTTTGCCTTCCATCGCGGGCCGCATTAGACGGGTGCGCTTCCCGAGGGAATCGGGAGCACGCCGTCCTTCGCCCGAAAATAGAAAACCATTTTCCTGCCAGCGGGATCATGGTCTATTGTCACGGCAATCCCAAGGAGTTGTCGCCATGCGCGAGATCATCGCTGAGGCACTGAAGACCGCACTCAAGGCGCAGGACAAGCGCCGCACCTCGACGCTGCGCCTGATCAACGCGGCGATCCAGGATCGCGACATTTCCAACCGCGGCTCCGGCAAGGACCCGGTGAGCGACGAGGACATCCGGCTGATCCTGGCCAAGATGGTCAAGCAGCGCGAGGAATCGGCCAAGGCCTTCGAGGATGGCGGCCGCCCGGAACTGGCCGCGCAGGAGCGCGACGAGATCGAGATCATCCGCGAGTTCCTGCCCAAGCAGATGGACGATGAAGCTGTGCAGCAGGCCGTGCGCGACGCAATCGCCGAGACCGGGGCCGAGGGCCTGCGCGACATGGGCCGCGTGATGACGGCGCTACGCGAGAAATTTGCCGGGCAGATGGATTTCGGCAAGGCCAGCGCGCTGGTGAAGGCGTCGCTGCAGTAGGCGCGAGGCAACAGTTCAGAGCGCGATGACCTTTCCTCGGATCGTCATCGCGCTCTGATTATTCGCTTGAGCAGGATCTTTGCCGAAAACAGGCTTCCACTTTTCGGGATCGTGCTCCAGCTTCAGTTCACCGCCAGCCGCGTTCCGCGCAGCAGGCCCTGCTCCTCAAGCACCGGATAGGCCATCGAGGCCAGCAGGGAATTGATCTGCTTGAGGTCGCGGATGGTGTCGAGGTGGATCGAGCTGGTCTCGACGCTGCGGGCCGAACCATCGCGCAGCCGCACGAAATGGCTCTGGCTCGTCTCCTTCTCGAAGTCGCGCAGCCGGTCCTTTTCCTCCACGAGCTGGCGAGCGGTGTGCGGATCGCGCGAGATCAGCACGTTGAAGGCCAGCCGCGCATTGGCAACGACAGAAGCGTGGAAGGCGGCCAGCTCGCGCCAGCCCTCGGGCGTGAATTCAAGGGCGCGCTGGGTTTTCTTCTGCACATGCACCAGCATGTTGCGCACGATGATGTCGCCTACCTGCTCGAGCTTGACGCAGGCGCCAATCAACTCCTGGCAGCGCAGCGCCTCGTCCTCGGTCATCTGGCGGATGGTCGCCTTGGCGAGATAGAGCTTTATCGCTGCGTGCTTGCTGTCGACGCGGTCGTCCAGCGCGGCCAGCGCGTTGATCTTGTCGGCGTCGGCATGCTCGTAGAGCTCGATGATGCGCTTCAGCATGATCTCGACGATCTCGCACACCTGCAGCACTTCGCGCGTGGCATTGGCCAGCGCCCGGTTGGGCGTGTCGAGGTCGGCCTCGTCCAGCGCGCTGAACTCCACGGAGGCGAGCGGATCTTCCTGCGCGGCGGGGGTGGCCAGCGCCACGATGCGCTGCGAGGCCCGGTAGACCAGGCCGGCCAGCGGCATGCCGGCAAGCAGGATGATGCAGTTGAACAGGATGTGCGCGTTGACGATCTGATCCGGCACGGCCGTGCCGAGAAAGCTCACCGGCGGCTTGAAGGTGAGGAACAGCGTGAGCATGACCACGGAGCCGAGCCCGCGCATGAGCAGGTTGCCAACCGGCACGACGCGCACTTCCGGCGCGGCGGCCCGCGTCAGCAGCGGCGCGATGACCGAGCTGCCGAGATTGACCCCCAGCACCATGACCACGCCGAGCTCCGGCGGCAGCAGGCCGCGGCCCGACAGCGCGACGAGCAAGAGCACGGCCGCGATGGAAGAATGGAACAGCCAGGTGATGAGGGCTGCGAGCAGGAAGGCGGTGACCGGATCGCCGGAGAAATAGTCGACTATGACCGGCAGGAGCTGGCTTTCGCGCAGCGGCTCGGAGGCCTGGCCGATCATTTCAAGCGACAGGAGCAGCAGGCCGATGCCCACCAGGATGCGGCCGAACTGTCGCCATGTGCGCCGTTCGGTGGTCATGAAGATGGCCGTGCCGGCGGCAAGGCAGACCGGCACCAGCAAGGAAAGATCGAAGGACAGGATTTTCACCACCAGCGCCGAGCCGATCTCGGCCCCGCGCACGGCAAGCTGGCCTGCCATGCCGCTGACTATGCCTGCGCCCGCAAAGGAGCCGACCAGCAGCGTGACCGCGGTGGAGCTTTGCAGGGCGACGGCAAGGCCGGTGCCGAGGATGACCGCCATCAAGGGGTTGCGCATGGTGGCGCGCAGCTTCTGGCGCAGTACGTCGCCATAGGCGCGTTCGACGCCGGTGCGCACCATGCGCGTGGCATAGAGCATAAGTGCCACCGCGCCCGCCAGATGCAGAAGAACCACCGAGCCGCTCATGACGGCAGCCCCTCTTGGCGGCCGGCCGCCAGTGCCGGCAGAGGGTGGTTGCGGTGATCGATTTCTTCGCGAATCAGGGTCATCTTGCGCCTGGCCGATAGATTAGCCGGATAATATTTTCCGTCCACCGCGCTGGCATCCGTCAGGCCGACGCAAAGTGTCGGAAATGGAGACTGCCCTGTGAACAGCGGGCATTTTCTCGTCCGGGAGTCGTATCCCGCGGCCGTCATGTTATATGGGGACGACAACGAGCTATCCCATGCGCTTTTCACCCTCCTTCCTCGACGAGATACGCGACCGCGTGCCGATTTCGGCCGTGATCGGCTCGCGCGTGACGTGGGACCGGCGCAAGACCAATGCCCCGCGGGGCGATTTTTGGGCCTGCTGCCCCTTTCATGGCGAGAAGTCGCCGAGCTTCCACTGCGAGGACCGCAAGGGGCGCTATCACTGCTTCGGCTGCGGCGTCTCGGGCGATCACTTCAAGTTCCTGACCGAACTCGACGGCCTGAGCTTCCCCGAGGCGGTGGAGCGCATTGCCGACATGGCCGGCGTGCGGATGCCGGCGCGCGACGTGGTAGAGGAGCGGCGCGAACGCGAGCGCGCCTCGCTGCACGACGTCATGGAGATGGCGGCGAAATTCTTCCAGGACCGCCTGCAATCTTCCGACGGGGCCAAGGCGCGCGCCTATCTGCGCGACCGCGGGCTGACCCCGGCGACGCAGCAGAAGTTCGGCCTGGGCTATGCGCCCGAGAGCCGTAATGCGCTGAAGGAGTTTTTGGCCGGCAAGGGCATCGACAGGGCGCAGATCGAGGCCTGCGGGCTGGTGGTGTCAGGGCCTGACATTCCCGTCTCCTACGACCGGTTTCGCGACCGGGTGATGTTTCCGATCGAGGATGCGCGCGGCAAGGTGATCGCATTCGGCGGGCGCGCGCTGTCGCCGGATGTTGCGGCCAAATATCTGAACTCGCCCGATACCGAGCTCTTCCACAAGGGCAACGTGCTCTACAACTTCGCCCGCGCCCGCAAGGGGATGGGGCGCGAGGGCACGGTTATCGTGGTCGAGGGCTACATGGACGTGATCGCGCTGGCGCAGGCCGGCTTCGACAACGCCGTGGCACCGCTGGGCACCGCGCTGACGGAAAACCAGCTCGAGCTTCTGTGGCGCATGAGCGGCGAACCGGTGCTGTGCTTCGACGGCGACCAGGCCGGCCTGCGCGCGGCATGGCGCGCCGCCGACATGGTGCTGCCAATGGTGCAGGCGGGCCACACGGCACGCTTCGCGCTGCTGCCGGAAGGCAAGGACCCGGACGACCTGGTCAAGATGGAAGGGCCGGACGCCTTCAGGCAGCTTTTGGGAGAGGCGAGGCCGCTGGCCGACATGCTGTGGATGCGCGAGACCTCCGGCGGGGTCTTCGACACGCCGGAGCGGCGCGCGGAGCTGGAGAAGACGCTGCGCGAGCTGACCAACCGCATCAAGGACGAGAGTGTGCGCTTTCACTATGCGCAGGAGATGCGCGACCGCGTGCTGAGCTTCTTGGGCGCACAGCGGGCGGGCGGCAAGCAAAGGCAGGGCGGCGGGGGCAGGCGCTTCGGCGAGCAGCGCGGGCGGCCGGGCGCCGCGGCCGGGAGGCTGGGGGTTTCCGAAAGCCTGGCGCGCTCGGCCCTGGTGCGGCGCGCCGGCGGCTTGATGTCGCTGCGCGAGGCGGCGCTGGTGGTGACGCTGGTCAACCATCCCATGCTGGTCGACGAGCAGTTCGAGCATGTCGAGGAACTGGACCTGGCCGACCAGGACCTGCGCCAGCTGCACAGCGCGCTGATCGACGCCGTGGCGCATGACGCCGAGACGCGCGAGGAGGTGACTGCCCATGTCGAGCGGGCCGGCCTTTCGGAGGTCTGGGAACGGGCCACCGCGCTGGTGCGCAAGGCGCGGCTGTGGCCGGCGCTGGAGGACGCAGCGCTGGAGGACGCGCGCGACGCCTTCGCCCAGGCCCTGCACTTGCACCGCAGCGCCCGGACCCTACATAAGGAGCTGAAAGCAGCGGAGACGGCTCTGGCAACCGACCCTACCGACGAGAACTACCGTCATCTTGTCGAAATCCAGGCTCAGTTTCGCGATGTGCAGGCAACCGAAGCGCTGATTGAAGGCTTCGGTATATCTTCGGGTCGCGGCGACCGCGGCTGAAGGCGCGGAAACGGCGGTGATTCGCATTTGATTCGCCTTTCAGGGGCGAATCATGCGAACAGGCGCTTGACGTTCGTTCCGTTTGACGGAATCAGAACGATTCGAGTTGTATGAGCGGCTCGGTCCGCACCCGAATTGGCAGGATGGGAAGCTGATCTGGACGAGGCGCGCAAGCGGCCCCAGATATTAGGGTTAATCAAGAGGTAACTCGGTCGCTGCTAACGGCATGCACAGACGCAAGTCAGCGCAGGTGATTTGTTACCCGGTCCGGGAGTCTCAGGGGCTCCCCACATCCGGTCGCTTGGAGAAAGCAAAAGAATGGCGATAAAGGAAAAGGAAGAGGTCGAGAACGAACGCGAAGGCGCCCCCGACGGCCCTCTGCTCGACCTTTCCGATGATGCTGTCAAGAAGATGATCAAGGCCGCGAAGAAACGCGGCTACGTGACCATGGACGAGCTGAACTCGGTGCTGCCCTCGGAGGAAGTGACCTCCGAGCAGATCGAGGACACCATGGCCATGCTTTCGGACATGGGCATCAATGTGGTCGAGGACGACGAAGCCGGCGAGGACAGCGAAGGCGCGAGCGGCGACGCCGAAGACGACGCTAACGAGCTGGCCGAACAGACCGGCACCGCGGTTGCGGCTGTCACCAAGAAAGAGCCGACCGATCGCACGGACGACCCCGTGCGCATGTATCTGCGCGAGATGGGCTCGGTGGAGCTTCTGTCGCGCGAGGGCGAAATCGCCATCGCCAAGCGCATCGAGGCCGGCCGCGAAACGATGATCGCCGGCCTGTGCGAAAGCCCGCTGACCTTCCAGGCCATCATCATCTGGCGCGACGAACTCAACGAAGCCAAGATCCTGCTGCGCGAGATCATCGACCTCGAAGCCACCTATGCCGGCCCCGAGGCCAAGCAGGCGCCCGCGCTCGACCGCGAGGAGCTGGAACGGCCGAAGACGCCCGAGGACAGCAAGCCGCGCCGCGCCTCGCGCAGTGACGACGACGACATCACCAATGTCGGCGGCGAAACGCGCCCCGAAGAGGAAGAGGAAGAGGAAGACGAGGCCAACCTGTCGCTGGCGGCCATGGAAGCGGAGCTGCGTCCGCAGGTCATGGAGACGCTGGACGTCATTGCCGACACCTACAAGAAGCTGCGCAAGCTGCAGGACCAGCAGGTGGAAAGCCGACTGGCCGACGCCGACATGCTTTCGCCCAGCCAGGACCGCCGCCTGAAGGAGCTGAAGGACCAGCTCATCAAGGCCGTGAAGTCGCTGTCGCTCAACAATGCCCGCATCGAGGCGCTGGTCGAGCAGCTATACGACATCAACAAGCGTCTGGTGCAGAACGAAGGCAAGCTCCTGCGCCTGGCCGAGAGCTATGGCGTGCGCCGCGAAGAGTTCCTGCGGGAGTATCAGGGCTCGGAGCTCAATCCCAACTGGACCGACAAGATCTCCAAGCTTTCCACCCGCGGCTGGAAGGAGTTCAGCGCAAGGGAGAAGGATGCAATCCGCGACATCCGCTCCGAGATCCAGCATCTGGCCACCGAAACCGCCATTTCCATCATCGAGTTCCGCAAGATCGTGAACCAGGTGCAGAAGGGCGAGCGCGAGGCGGCGATTGCCAAGAAGGAAATGGTGGAGGCCAACCTGCGCCTCGTCATCTCCATCGCCAAGAAGTACACGAACCGCGGCCTGCAGTTCCTGGACCTTATCCAGGAAGGCAACATCGGCCTGATGAAGGCGGTGGATAAGTTCGAGTACCGCCGTGGCTACAAGTTCTCCACCTACGCCACCTGGTGGATCCGGCAGGCGATCACCCGTTCGATCGCCGACCAGGCCCGCACCATCCGCATTCCGGTGCACATGATCGAGACGATCAACAAGATCGTCCGCACCTCGCGACAGATGCTGCACGAGATCGGCCGCGAGCCGACCCCGGAGGAGCTGGCCGAAAAGCTGGCCATGCCGCTGGAGAAGGTGCGCAAGGTGCTGAAGAT
>JAEWHN010000092.1 GCA_023387775.1 Pseudomonadota bacterium
GTCATAGGTCGTGCGCGTAAAGCTTTCGCGCGACACTTCGTAGAGCGTCTGCTTGGTCAGCCCCGCGTCGGAAAACGCGGTCGACTTCACCAGCGGCGCGGTCAGCACCCGCGCGCCGAACAGCGAGCGCAGGAAGCCGGCGATCTGCGCCTGCGGCCCGTCATTGGGCTCGTAGCGGGTGATGAGATAGCGCATGAAGTCGAAATTGAGCTCGCCGCCGGCCTCGCGCACCACCGCCAGAAGATCGGCGGTCATGAACAGGAACTGGCTCATGGAGGCGACGTCGAGCATCTGCGGATGCACCGTCACCAGCACCGAGGTGGAGGCGCACAGCGCCGACAGGGTCAGGAAGCCGAGTTGCGGCGGGCAGTCGATGATGACGACGTCATAGTCTTCCGCCACCGTGGCGAAGGCGGCCTGCACGCGGGCGAAAAACAGCGGCTGGCCGTCGTCGGCGCCGTTCTGGCGCGCCGACAGCATGTGCGGCGTGGTGTGCTCGAACTCCTGCAGCTCGAGATTGCCGGGCACCAGGTCGAGCCCGTCGAAATAGGTCTTGCGAATGATCTCGCGCAGCGGCCGCCGGCTATCGTCATAGCGGATCGCGCCATAGAGCGTGTCGTTGCCGTTGAGATCGAGCTCCGGCTGGTAGCCGAACAGCGCGGACATCGAGGCCTGCGGGTCGAGGTCGACGGCCAGCACGCGGAAGCCCGAAAGCGCCAGGTGCTGGGCGAGATGCGCGCTGGTGGTGGTCTTGCCCGAGCCGCCCTTGAAGTTGGTCACCGCGATCACCTGCAGGTGCTCGCCCAGCATTTCGCTGCGATGCGGCAGATAGCTGCGCGCCTTGGCGCCGCCCTGGTCGGCCAGGTGCCGGCGCAGCGCATTGATGTCGGCCAGCGTGTAGAGACGGCGCCCGCCAACGCCGACCTCCGGCTGGGGCCCCTCCCCCGCAATCGAGAGCTGGCGCAGATAGCCGTCGGAAACGCCGATCAGCTTGGCCGCCTCGCCGCTGGTGAACTTGCGCAACACCTTGCGCGTGTCGGGCTGGAACAGCCGGCTGCGCATCGCCTGAAGCTGGGCCGACAGCATGTCCGCGTCGGCCGCGATGGCGCGGTCGGTCGGCACCGCAGCGCTGTCGACATGTCCCCAGTCCTGTTCTCTCATTATTGCGTCGGCAACCATTTCAAACCCTGCTTATCCGGCCGTCATCGTCAGGAACGCAGCGCTCAATCCCCCCGCTCCGCGCCGAAAGGCGAGAACAGTGCAGATCATGCGCCGATTCGGGCCGGCAGGTCGAATCTCGCCTACGCCGAGCGGATTTTTTACGTGAATTTCCCGCAGTAACGACCCGAAAGTCGTGTTACGCCTGAATCGTCGAATTACGTCCCAATTCCGTAACAAGGGTGGAGGGAGGGGCGAGTCGCGTCAAGCACTTTATAGTTAACGGAAATTAACCATTTTGACAGTGCTGACGGGAGCGGCCGCTTGCCGGCCATGACGCAGTGCACCGGCCGTGCGCGACCGCCGTTGACAGCTGTCAACCGAGGGCATGTTCGCCCGTCGTGTTAGCCCGCTTCGCCCGTTCCTCGCGTGCCGTCAGCGAATGATCGGCAGCTTGTTGAACTGGTGGAATGGTGGCGGCGACGGCAGCGTCCATTCCAGCGTCGTGGCTCCCGGCCCCCACGGGTTGGCACCGGCGACACGCTTCTTGGCGAAGGCGTCGGCAACCACGGCAAGGAACACCAGAAGCCCCACGGCTGAAATGTAGGAGCCCACCGAGGAGACCAGGTTCCAGCCGTGGAAGGCTTCCGGATAGTCGGCAACCCGGCGCGGCATGCCCGCCAGCCCGAGGAAATGGTGCGGAAAGAAGACCAGGTTGACGCCGATGAAGGTGATCCAGAAATGGATCTTGCCCATCGTCTCGTTATACATGTAGCCGGTCATCTTCGGGAACCAGTAGTAGAAGCCGGCGAAGATGCCGAAGGCCGCACCCAGCGACAGCACATAGTGGAAGTGGGCAACCACGTAGTAGGTGTCGTGCAGCATGCGGTCGAGCCCCGGATTGGCCACCACCACGCCGGTGACGCCGCCGATGGTAAAGAGCAGAACGAAACCCATCGCCCACAGCATCGGCGTCCTGAACTGGATGGCGCCGCCCCACATGGTGGCGATCCACGAAAACACCTTGATGCCGGTCGGCACGGCAATGACCATCGAGGCGAAGGCGAAGTAGCGCTGGGTTTCCACCGACAGCCCGACGATGAACATGTGGTGCGCCCAGACAACGAAGCCTATCACGCCGATGGCCACCATGGCGTAGGCCATGCCCAGATATCCGAAGATGGGCTTCCTGGAGAAAGTGGAGATGACATGGCTGACGATGCCGAAGGCCGGCAGGATCATGATGTAGACTTCCGGGTGGCCGAAGAACCAGAACAGGTGCTGGAACAGGATCGGATCCCCCCCGCCTTCCGGCGCAAAGAACGTGGTGCTGAAATTGCGGTCGGTGAGCAGCATGGTGATCGCCCCCGCCAGCACCGGCAGCGCCAGCAGCAGCAGAAACGCCGTCACCAGCATGGACCAGGCAAACAGCGGCATCTTGTGCATGGTCATGCCCGGCGCCCGCATGTTGAGCACGGTGGTGATGAAATTGATCGCTCCAAGGATGGAAGAGGCACCGGCAAGGTGCAGTGACAGGATGACCGCGTCGACGGCCGGTCCGGGCTGCCCGATCACCGAATAAGGCGGATACATCGTCCACCCGCCGCCGTGCCCGTGCGATCCCGGCGGGCCGGGCAGGAACAGCGAGATGATGAACAGCAGGAACGATGCGGCCAGCAGCCAGAACGACAAATTGTTCATGCGCGGAAACGCCATGTCCGGCGCGCCGATCATCAGCGGCAGCATCCAGTTGCCGAAGCCCCCGATCAACGCCGGCATGAGGACGAAGAAGATCATGACGATGCCGTGCGAACTCACGACCACGTTGAAGGTCGTCGGATCTGAAAAGATCTGCAGCCCCGGGTCCTGCAACTCCATCCGGATGGCAACCGAAAGGGCAGTGCCGAAGATGCCTGCGATCAGCGCGAAGATCAGATAGAGCGTCCCGATGTCCTTGTGGTTGGTCGAGAACAGCCAACGGATAAGCGGACGAGGGACGTGCTCGTCCGGACCTGCGGCCGACCGAGGCATACGGGCTGCATCAGACATTGCGCTACCCTCCTTGTGGCTGGGCAGGCCCTTATGTCGGCAACGGCTGGCGGCTAGCAGGCCGCCGCTGCGCGGGAATAGCGCCTGGCCAAGCTCCTCCTTGGTTGCGAAGATCGTTTGGTTCGCCGCGACCATGCGGCCGATGGCGCTTCCGCCGCCGTAATTGCGGCGCTGCGGATTTGATTGTCGATTTGTCGGGGCTGCTTGCAGGGAGCGGCCAGAAATGCCGGGGCAGGGGCTTGCGCTGCCCGGACGAAGCAAGGTGCACTGGCGTAGCGGCGCTTCTCACGCACGACATCGGATCTCCGCACTTCCCGCGCCCCGAAAAGGTGCGCCCGCGAGGAAAAGAAGGCAAGCGGAATTAACTGTTGTGTCGATGCAATAATTTTGCACTCTTGGCCGGGTCATCATGCGAGGTGTTCATGGACATCGACCGTGCCCGCACTTTCCTGGAAATAGTGCATTCCGGCAGCTTCCTGAAGGCGGCCGAGCGGCTCAACGTCACGCAGACTACCGTGAGCGCGCGCATACGCACGCTCGAGGACGAACTGGGGCGGCAATTGTTCGTGCGCAACCGCAACGGCGCCCGCCTGACCCCGGCCGGCCGCGAGTTTGAGCGCTATGCGCAATCCTTCGTGCAGATCTGGGAAAGGGCGCGCCAGCAGCTCGCCGTTCCGCAGGGCAGGACCAGCGTGGTCGCGCTGGGCGGCGAGTTGAGCCTGTGGAACCCGCTGCTGCTCGACTGGCTGGTCTGGATGAAATCGGCCGAGCCCAAGATCGCCATCCATGCCCATGTCGGTGTTCCGGACCAGTTGCTGGAGCAGCTCAGGACCGGCGTTCTGGACATTGCCGTTCTCTACGCGCCCAAGCTGATGCAAGGCTTCAAGGTCAATCTTCTGCTTGAGGAACAGCTGGTGCTGGTGCGCGGCAGGAAGCGGGGCGGTGCGGGGCAGGGGGAAGACGAATATGTCTATGTCGACTGGGGGCCGCTGTTTGCCGCCCAGCACGACGCCAATTCCGCGACCTTCGGCGAGCCCGGCCTGCTGGTCGGGCTGGGGCCGCTGGGCCTCAGCTACATACTGCGCGCCGGCGGCATGGGCTATTTCCGCAAGGGCGTCGTTGCTCCGCTGGTTCAGGCCGGCGAGCTGGAATATGTCGCGGGCGCACCCGAATTCACCTATCCGGCCTATGCCGTCTATGCGGAGGATGGCGAAGCCCGAACCGATGTCCGCGCAGCCCTTGATGCGCTGCGAAAGGTCGTGGCCGAAGGCAGGCGGGAGACAACTGTCAACTCCGTGCTGCCGATCGGCTGAGCAGCGCTCAGTTTTATCAGGCGCCGGGCGGCGCCCCGTAGTGCAGCACCTGCACCTTTTCCAGCGTCACCAGCCCGCTCGTCATCATCGTGTCCAGCACGGGCAGGAAGGCGCTGATCTTGTCCTCGCTGTCGACGATCTCGACCACCAGCGGCAGATCCTCCGACAGGCGCAGGATCTTGGTGGTGTGCAGCCGGCTCGAATGCCCGTAGCCGAGCCCGCCGCGCAGCACCGTGGCGCCGGCAAGATGCATCGACCGCGCCTTGAGCACGATTGCCTCGTAGAGGGGGCGACCGTCGCCGTCGCGGTCGTCTTCCCCGATGAATATGCGCAGAAGCTGCGCCTGTCCCGGTGTCTGCATGTTCAGGATCCTCCCAGACGATTGAGACGCGCGGCGAGCACGTGGCCGAGCCATACCGCCACGAGCCATGCCGCAACCGAAACCACCACGTTCAGCCCGGCAGCCGGCCAGGCGCCGTTCTGCGCCAGTCGAAGCGTTTCCAGGCTGAAGGCGGAGAATGTGGTGAAGCCGCCGCAAATCCCGGCCATCACGAACTGGCGCTGGTGCGTGCCGGAAAATAGCCGCCCGCCGGGGCCGGTCAGCGTGGCGTAGAAGCCGATGACGAAGGAACCGGCGACGTTGACGAACAGCGTGCCCCACGGAAATCCGGCACCCAGCCAGGCCAGCGCCGCCACGGAGGCCAGCGCCCGCAGCACGCTGCCGATGACCGCCCCGGCGCAAACGGCGAGATAGAGAGAGATCGTTTCGCCCGCGAAGCGGGTGCGCATTATCTTCCCGGCCGCGCGCGGCGGCGAGAGCGTGAGGTCGTCGGCGGGAACCTTGTCCGGCCGGTTCATCACGCGCTCGCCCCAAGCATTGCCGCGCCCGCGGCATAGCCGAGCGCCGCACCGGACAGGCACAGCACAAGGGAAAGCAGCACATTGCCGCCGGCCCGCAGCACCTGGCCGTCGCGAACCAGCGCAAGCGTCTGCAGGCTGAAGGAGGAGACGGTGGTGTAGCTGCCGAGGAAGCCGACGACCGCAAACTGCCATGCGTCGGGCAGGGGCAGGGCACCCACATCGGAAGCGGCAGCGACCAGGCCAATGGCGATCGCGCCGCTGACGTTGACCGCCATCGTGCCCCAGGGAAAGGTTTCGCCCACGCTCCGCCCGACCAGGCCGGAGACGAGGAACCGCGCCGGGCCGCCAAGCGCGCTGCCCAGCACCACCCATAGCAATCCCTGGAGAATGTCTTGCATGCCCAAAGCCTCCGAGCGCTGCACGCCATGCGAACCGCGTGCGCGCGTCCCCGATTGTTACTCGAATTTGCAGCCGCGGTCGGCAGGCTTTCTTCCGCAGATGGCGATTTTCCGGCGAGGAGGGTGGCGCCCCGTTGACAGCTGTCAACGCTGACCAACGGCTTTCGCTCAGGCGTGGCTGGCGGCTGCGTCGCGAATGGTCTTGAGCAGGATGGAGAAGGCAGGGGAGGGGGGCGTGTCGGTGCGCATGGTCAGCCCCACCGGGCCGCGCGTCTCGCCGGTCTCGACCGGAAGCGCGGCAAGCGTGCCGGCCTTCAGATCGTCCGCCACCACGCCGGCCGAGATGATCCACACCGCATCGCTCTGGCGCAGGAAGGCGCGGCCGAAGGAATCGGACACCGTCTCGATCTCGGTCGGGATCGCCGCCACCCCGTTGGTGATGAAGAGGCGCTCGACGAAGGGGCGGATGATGGAGCCGCGCGTGGGCATCAGCACCGGATAGTCGCCCAGCCGCTCGAACACGTCCCGGTTGCCCCTGAGCAGCGGATGCCCGGCCCGCACCACGAACACCACCTGTTCGGAATAAAGGTGCTCGAAGAAGAAGCCGGTCATCTTTTCAGGCGCGGCAAGGCGGCCGACCACAAGGTCGAGTTCGCCGAGCCGCAGCTGCTCGAGAAGAACCGCGTTCTCACCGGTGACGATCTTGATGGTGGCGCCCGTGT
>JAEWHN010000149.1 GCA_023387775.1 Pseudomonadota bacterium
GAACGGCGCGGGCAAGACGACGCTGTTCAACCTGCTTGCCGGCAGCCTGAAGCCGGATTCCGGCTCGATCCGCATCGCGGGCCGCGAGGTGGCGCAGGAAGGGCCGGAGCGGCGCATTGCGCGCGGCGTCGGGCGCACCTTCCAGATCCCGCGGCCTTTCGCCGAGATGACGGTGCTGGAAAACGTGCTGACCGGCGGCCAGGACCAGGCCGGCGAGCACATCTGGCAGAATTTCTTGCGGCCGGGGCGCGTGGCGGCGCAGGAGCGGGCGGCGGTGGAGAAGGCGCGGGCGCTGCTCGACTTCGTCACGCTTTCGGCCTTGGAGCATGAGCCGGCGCGGGTGCTTTCGGGCGGCCAGCGCAAGCTTTTGGAACTCGCGCGCATCCTGATGGCGGACCCAGAGGCAATCCTGCTCGACGAGCCGGCTGCCGGCGTCAATCCGAGCCTTCTGGAACTCATCATCGACCGCGTGCTGGAACTCAACGCGCAGGGCAAGTCGATCCTGCTCATCGAGCACAATATGGAAATGGTGGCGCGGCTGTGCGGGCGCGTGGTCGTCATGGCGACAGGCAAATATCTTACCGAAGGCGCGCCCGACGTGGTGGCGCGCGATCCGGCCGTCATCGAAGCCTATCTCGGCGGGGTTGCGGCATGACGTCGGCACTTTCCACCCGCGCGCTGGTCGCCGGCTACGAGCGCGACCTGCCCATCGTGCGCGGCGTCGATCTCGACGTGAAGCAAGGCGAACTGGTGGTGGTGCTGGGCCCGAACGGGGCCGGCAAGTCCACTTTGGTCAAGGCGATTGCCGGGCTGGTGCCGATCCATTCGGGCACCACCGCGCTCGGCAGCCTCGACATCACCACTGTCCCGGCACACGAGAAGATCAGGCATGGCCTGGCCTTCGTGCCGCAGACCGAAAACATTTTCGCCACCATGTCGATCAACGACAATCTGCTGCTGGCGGCCAACATCCTGCCCAAGGAGAAGCGCAGCAGGCGCATCGCCGACGTCTACGCCATGTTCCCCGACCTTGCCGCGCGGCCTTCGCTGCGCGCCGGCCAGCTTTCGGGTGGCCAGCGGCAGATGCTGGCCGTGGCGCGGGCGCTGGTCGTCGAGCCCTCGGTGCTGATCCTGGACGAGCCGTCGGCCGGGCTGTCGCCGAAGATCGTGTCGGAGGTGTTCGCCCGGCTAAAGGAGATCAACGAGGCGGGCGTCACCATCGTGCTGGTGGAGCAGAATGTGAAGGCGGCCCTGGCCATCGCTGACCGCGCCGTCATCCTCGTGGAAGGCCGGTTGCGCCACGAAGGCCCGGCCGCGACGCTGGGCGACGACCCGATTGTGGCCGAGCTCTATCTCGGCGCGCGCCGCGAAACCCGGACGGTGACGCCATGAACCCGCAGGCACTCATGGATGGGCTGATCACCGGCTCGATGATCGGGCTCGGCGCCATCGGCGTGACGCTGACCTATTCGATCCTGCGCTTCTCCAATTTTGCCCATGGCGAATTCATCGCCTGGGGCGCCTATATCGCGCTCGCCGTCAGCAGCGCGCTGGGCTACCTGGCCGGCGGCTTGCCGGCGCCGATCGGCCCGTTCTCCTTCGGCTGGTCGCTGCCGGTTGCGGCGGTTGTGGCGGTGGTGCTCACCGGCGGCCTGGCGCTGCTGGTGGATGCGCTGCTGTTTGGCCGGCTGCGGGCCCAGCGCAGCTCGGTCATCATCATGGTGATGGCGAGCTTCGGCGCCGCTCTCACCCTGCGCAGCCTGCTCGAATTCATCTTCACCTCCAAGCCGGCCTACTACACCAAGGCGCTGCAGATCGCGCTGCCGCTTGGCGGGGGCTTGCGCGCCACGCCGGACCAGCTGCTGTCGCTCGGCGTCGCCGCCGTGCTGGTGGTGCTGGTGCACCTGTTGCTCACGCGCACGGCCATCGGCCGCTCCATGCGCGCGGTGAGCGAAAACCAGCAGCTTTCCGGCGTCGTCGGCATCGATGTGCGCAAGGTGGTGCGCATCGTGTGGATGCTCGGCGCGGGGCTTGCCTGCATGGCCGGCATAATGGCCGGGCTCTTGGTGCAGATCCGCCCGCATATGGGCCTGGACCTGCTTCTGCCGCTGTTTGCCGCCGCCATCCTTGGCGGCATCGGCAGCGTGCCGGGCGCGATGCTGGCGGGCCTGATCGTCGGTCTGGCCGAAGCCTTCGCGGTGCAGCTTGTGGGCGCCGAATGGCGCGCCGCGGTGGCCTTCGTCATCCTGGTGCTGGTGCTTTTGGTGCGGCCGCAGGGCCTGTTCGGGAGGCCCGAATGAGCGTCGAGCTGATCGGCTACGGCTGTTTCTTCCTGACCATGGCGTTGACCTACGCCATCATGTGCCTGGGCCTTAATGTCCAGTGGGGGCAGACGGGCCTGTTCAATGTCGGCATCGCCGGCTTCGTGGCCATCGGCGCCTATGTCTCGGCGCTTCTGACCACGCCCGAAACCGCCAACCGTTTCGGCGGCTTCGACATGCCGATCCTCGTCGGCTGGCTGGGTGGATCGCTCGTGGCGGCCCTCCTGGCCTTCCTCATCGGCGCGCTGACCATAAGGCTGCGAGCCGACTATCTCGCCATCGCCACCTTCGGCGTGGCGGTGACGGTGCAGCTCTGCGCGCTCAACCTCGAGCCGATCACCGGCGGCCCCTTCGGCATCGGCTTCATCCCGCGGCCCTTCGCAAGCTTTGCGGGCGACCCGCTGCTGTTTTCGCTGTTCAATCTCGGCGTGCTCGCCGTGGTGGTGGCGCTGCTTTACCTGGCACTGGAGCGACTGGTGCGCAGCCCCTGGGGGCGCGTGCTGCGCGCCATCCGCGAGGACGAGACGGCAGCACTTGCGCTGGGCAAGAGCGCGGTGAAATTCCGGCTGCAGGCCTTTGCCATCGGCGGCGGCATCATGGGGCTTGCGGGCGCGGTGCAGGCGCATTTCATCGGCTTCATCGCGCCGGAAAACTACTTGCCGATGCTGACCTTCCAGGTCTGGGCCATGCTGATCGTCGGCGGCTCGGGCAACAATCGCGGCGCCATCCTCGGCGCGGTGCTGGTCTGGGGCCTGTGGGCGGCTTCGGCCGGCGTGATTGCGTCACTCTTCCCGCCGGGCCAGCAGGCGCGCGCGGCCGCACTGCAGATCGTCATGATCGGCGTCGGGCTCTGCGCCATCCTGCTCCTGCGCCCGCGCGGCATACTGGGCGAGGAGAAGGTGGTGTCGCGCCATCTTGGCAAACTTTCTTCCGCCTTGCGCCCCGGCGCGAAGCCGGCAACTCCCAAGCAATGAACGGTGCCTTCCATGCAGAAAATTCCTGACCACATCGAGCTCGGCGGCGGGCTGAACATCAGCCGCCTGGTTTGCGGGCTGTGGCAGGTGGCCGACCTGGAGAAGGACGGCTCCACGCTCGACCCCGAAAAGGCGGCCGATGCGCTGGAAGCCTATGCGAAGGCGGGCTTCGACACATTCGACATGGCCGACCACTACGGCAGCGCCGAGATCATCACTGGGCGGCTGCTGGCCCGCTACGGCAAGGGCGAGAAGCGCCCGCTCGCCTTCACCAAATGGTGCCCGGAGCCGGGGCCGATGACCGCCGAGATCGTGCGCAAGGGCGTGCAGGAGCGGCTCGACCGGCTCGGCGTCGACAAGGTGGACCTCTTGCAGTTCCACTGGTGGACCTTCGAGCATCCGGCCTGGCTCGACGCGCTGCACGAGATGGCTCGGCTGAAGGAGGAGGGGCTGATCGGCGCCATCGGCGTCACCAATTTCGATGCCGCGCATCTGGCCGTGGCGTTGGCCGACGGCGTGCCGCTGGCCACCAACCAGGTGTCGTTCTCGCTGGTCGACCGTCGCGCCGCCGGCGCGCTTTCCGAACTCTGTGCCCGCACCGGCGTAAAGCTTTTTGCCTATGGCACGCTGTGCGGCGGCTTCCTGTCTGACAAATGGCTGGGCGAGCCCGAGCCGACCGAAATTCCGGACTGGAGCCGCTCGAAATACAAGCGCTTCATCGACACCGCCGGCGGCTGGGCACCGTTTCAAGGCATTCTGGCTGCCGCCGCCGAGATCGGCCGAAAGCATGGCGTTTCCATCTCCAATGTCGCGTCGCGCTGGGTGCTGGAGCACGAGGCGGTGGCGGCGACCATCATCGGCGCGCGCATCAGCGAGAGCGAGCACCGGGCCGACAACCTCAACGTCTTCAATTTCGCGCTCGATGCCGAGGACAAGGCCCGACTGGAAGAAGCATTTGCGGCCACGAAGCCGATCCCCGGCGATTGCGGCGACGAATATCGCCGCCCGCCCTTCCTCACCGCCTCGGGCGACCTTAGCCACCATCTCGACGCCATCCCCTCGGTCTACAAGGCTGAGCCCATGCCCGGCCGGCCCGACCGGCTGCGCGTCTCTTCCGGCAGCATCTGGGAGCCTATCGCCGGCTTCAGCCGCGCGGTGCGGGTGAAGGACGTGATCCGCGTTTCCGGCACCACCGCCACCCATGGCGCCGACCGCTGCGTGGCGCCGGGCGACGCCGGCGCGCAGACCACCTACATCCTCGACAAGATCGCCGCCGCCATCACCGCGCTTGGCGGTCGCATCGAGGACGTGACGCGCACCCGCATCTACATTCGCGACGCCGCCAAGTGGGAGCCGGTATCGCGCGCCCATGGCCGCGTGTTCGGCGAAGTGCTGCCCGCCAACACGCTGATCGAAGCGGGCGACCTGGTGGGCGACTATGAGGTGGAAATCGAGGCCGAGGCGATCGTCTGAACCT
>JAEWHN010000261.1 GCA_023387775.1 Pseudomonadota bacterium
CCGCCTGCCGGGCCAAACCCTTGAAATAAAATGCCAGTTGGCCTGTAAGCCGGGTTCTGTATGGCCACGCCGCCTTGCGGCGGCATGGCGTGGCGACCATTCTTCTTGGGCGGACGTTGCCGCCCGCCTCACGCAACCTACCCGGACGGCCGGGCGGAAACTGCCCCGGAGGTTGCCCTCCACGCCGCCCCTATTCGGTTTTGCTCCCGGTGGGGTTTACCATGCCGCTCCTGTTGCCAGTCGCGCGGTGGGCTCTTACCCCACCCTTTCACCCTTGCCGCGAACGGATCCGCGGCGGTTTGCTTTCTGTGGCACTATCCCTGGGGTCGCCCCCGCCGGTCGTTATCCGGCACCGTGTTTCCATGGAGCCCGGACTTTCCTCACCTTCAGCCTTTCGGCTCTCGAAGGTGCGGCCGCCCGGCCAGCTGGCAGTGCGTATAAAGGCATTCGCGCGGCAAAACGCAAATGAAAAAGCCTGCCAGCGGCCGGGTTAGGCGCATTTGTCCCCCGCGCTGCATCAGTTCATGGCAAGATGCTGCTTGACCTTGCTGCAGTAGGCGGCCGAGACCGGGTTCATGCGCTTGGCGCCGTGGCCGGCATTGTACTTCAGGATCGTGCCGCAGGTGCTGCCGCCACCGAGCGAATGCGCCTTGGCGAGATACTTCATGCCGTACTTGATGTTGGTCTCGGGGTTGAACAGCCCCTGGGCACCACCGCTGTAGCCCATCATGCGGGCCGTGGCCGGCTTGATCTGCATGAGGCCGACCTCACCAGCGCCGCCACGTGCATTGGCGCGGTAGTTGCTCTCCACCTTGATGACAGCATGGGCGAGATTGACAGGAACGCCATATTCCGAAGCATAGCGGCTGACGATGCTGCTGTACTGCGCCTTGGCGGCCTGCGGGGTCTTGGCGGCGGCGTTGGCGGCTACCGACATGGTCTGAGCCTTCTTGCCACCGCGCTTGTTCAGAACCACCTTGGTCCTCTTCCCGTGATTACGGGCGGTTTTCTTGGAGCGCTTGACTGCCTTGCGCGGCGCCTTCACCGAGTGGGATGCCTGCAGGTCGAGCGTGCTGCTGAAGCCCCGCACGCCCGGAAGGCCGATCGCGTCATCAGTGTCCTTAACGGCGACAGACGCAACGGAGAGCTTCTCCGTCGATTTCGGGCTCTTGGGAGCCAGAGGCTGGGCGTTTGCGGCAAAGCTGGTGAACGCGGCAGCAAGCGCCGCCGCCATCGCGGTCATTTTTTTCATGTGTACCTTGTCTATTCTTGGCCGCACGAACAGTGCTCGCGCAGCAACCCTTACTCAACAGGGGCCATCTTCTGGATAGATTGCCCGTGACACGGCGAAGGATTTGCCAAGCGAATGGGCGGCAATGAAGGCCGCTGAAATCACAAAAGTTAACAGAGTGTAACTTGACGGGCCGGAAAGGCGCGGCTAACGCGAATCGCAAGGCAAGGAGGAGAGCAGCCGCCTCAGCGTCTCCACGGTCGCAGCGTCGGCGATGCCGTCCACCTTGCGGGGGCGGAAGTGGCGCTGGAAGGCAGCAACGACGATTTCCGTTGCCCTGTCGAAAATTCCCGATTTTTCAACGCCATAGCCGTAGAGCGAAAGCATCGACTGGAGTTTTTCGACCTCGGCGCCTGCATCGCCAAGTTGCAGAGCCTGCCCTTTTCGCCTGCGGGCAGGCTCCACGAAGCGGCCGATTCCGGCGAGTGCGAGTTGCCGCCAGGGAAACTTTTCGCCCGGATCAACCTTGCGACCGGGTGACACATCAGAATGTGCTAAAATTCGTTCCGGCAGGATGCCGTAGCGGTCGATTATGTCCTGGCAGAGCGCAATTACGGCCTGAATTTGGCGATTTGGGAAGGGCCGATAGCCAAGATCGTGCCCCGGATTGACGATTTCGATGCCGATGGACCAGGAATTCACGTCGACATTTCCATGCCAGAAGCTCTTGCCGGCGTGCCAGGCCCGGTCGCTTTCGCGCACCATCTGCACGATACGGCCGTCCTCGTGCACAATATAATGAGAGGATACCTCGCTGGCAGGGTTGCACAGCCAGGCTTCGGCCTCCTCCCCGGTCGGCATGCCGGTGTAATGCAGGATGATCATGTCCGGCCGATCGGTGCCACGACGCGCCGTGAAGTTCGGCGAAACGCGAACTTTTGCGCCGGCATGATCTGGCGGAAATCCGCTCATGCCGCCCGCGCTGCCTTCTCGATCGACGCATAGGCAGCGTTGATCGCTGCCAGACGGGTGGTCGCGATGCGTATGAATTCCTCCGGCAGCCCGCGGGCGATCATCCGGTCTGGATGGCTATTGGCCACCAGCCGCCGATAGTGGGCGCGCACTTCCGCGAAGGGCCGGTCGCGCGCTATGCCGAGCACCCGGTAGGGATCGGCATCGCCGAGATCCAGATGCCGCGCCAGGATCGTCTGATAGTGCTCTTCTTCTATCCTGAAGATCTCGGAAACGCGCTTGAGGAACTCGCCCTCCCGCTCATGCAACAGGCCGTCTGCCTTGGCGATGTGGAACAGGCCATCGAGGATGTCCTCCAGCATCGCACAGTTCTTGTGCCCGCTGCCGCACAGCTTGGCCATGCGTTCGGCGTATGTTTCAAAACCGGCAACGTCCTGCTTGGCGATGTCGTAGAGCCGCGCCACGTTGCGGGCTTCTTCCGGCGGGACCGAGAATAGTTCCCTAAACGCCCTTATCTCGTCCTGCGTCACCACGCCGTCGGCCTTCGCCATCTTGGCCGAAAGCGCGATCATCGCGACGGAAAAGGCTACGCGACGCCGGAGCTCCGCGTCTCCTTCGAAGACCGTGCGCAGGCCTTCCACCAGGTCGGCAACGCCGGCCTTTGCGGAGCTGGAAATTCGGATGACGAAGTCGCCTATGCGGTCCCAAATCGACATGGGCGCTTCATAGGACGAAACCTGTCGCGACGCGAGGGACAATCGAAAGAAGCCGTGGGGCAAAGCCCGGGCAAGAGGCCGGGCAAAACCCGGCCTCTTGGGCCCGAAGCCGCCTACTCGTGGTTACGCGTACTCTACACGGCAAATCTTACTGGGCAGGAGCGGCTGGCTTCTGCTCCGTGGTACCGCCGGCCGGTGGTGCGGGCGTCGTCGGCGCCGCTGCGGGAGGGGTGGTCTGCTGGGTTGCCGGCGGCTTGGTGCTCTGGGTCGTGGTCTTGTCCGAACCCTCGCTGCAGGCGGCAATACCGAACAATGCAACCGCTCCTACGGATGCAAGGATGAGTTTCTTCATTTACAAATCTCCTTCGCGGGCAAAGCCCGGTCGGCCGGGCTGTCTTGCCTAGAATGAGAAAGCTCCCATGCGGGTTGCGTCACTTACGCTGACGCAAGGAAACATTTTGTCAGAACCGGTTTGCGCAGTGGGCAGGAGCGCCGCGCAGCGGCATTGAAGTTACCGGGACATCGCTGCAATAAGCTGCGGGTGAGCAACCGCCTTCGAGGAAGATCATGAACGTGGCCAAATGGGATTTCTGGATCGATCGCGGCGGCACCTTCACCGACATCATCGGCCGCGATCCGGAGGGCGGGCTGCACCCGCGCAAGCTTCTCTCCGAAAACCCCGAGGCCTATCGTGACGCCGCCATCCAGGGCATCCGCGACCTGCTCGGCGTCAGGGCCGGCGAGCCGATCCCCTCGGAGCGCATCGGCGACATCAAGATGGGCACCACCGTTGCCACCAACGCGCTTCTGGAGCGCAAGGGCGACCGCGTCCTGCTGCTCATCACCAAGGGGTTCCGGGACGCCCTGCGCATCGCCTACCAGGCGCGACCGGACATCTTCGCCAAGGAGATCATCCTTCCCGAACAGCTTTATGAGCGGGTCGTGGAGGTCGACGAGCGCGTGCGCGCCGACGGCCGCGTGGAAAGGCTGCTCGACCTTGCCTCCGTGCAATCCGAAATCGAACAGGCGAAGCGGGACGGCATCGATGCCGTCGCCATCGTCTTCATGCATGCCTGGAAGTTCCCCGCGCACGAACAGGCCGTAGCCAGGCTCTGCCGCGAGCTTGGCTTTGGCCAGGTCTCGGTCAGCCACGAGGTCTCCCCGCTGGTAAAGCTGGTCGGGCGCGGCGACACCACCGTCGTGGATGCCTATCTGTCGCCGATCCTGTCGCGCTATGTGAGCCAGGTGGCTGGCGAGCTGGGCATGGACAAGTCGGCGGAGGCCAATTCTCCCCGCCTGATGTTCATGATGTCGTCGGGCGGGCTTACCGCCGCCGACATGTTCCAGGGCAAGGATGCGCTGCTGTCCGGGCCGGCCGGCGGCGTGGTCGGCATGGTCGAGACGGCGAAACTAGCCGGCTTCGACAAGGTCATCGGCTTTGACATGGGCGGCACCTCCACCGACGTCGCCCACTATGACGGCGAATATGAGCGCGCCTTCGACACCGAAGTGGCGGGCGTTCGCGTGCGCGCACCGATGATGCGCATCCATACGGTGGCCGCTGGCGGCGGCTCCGTCCTGCATTTCGAGGCCGGCCGCTTCCGCGCCGGCCCGGATTCTGCCGGCGCCAACCCCGGTCCGGCCTGCTATCGCCGCGGCGGGCCGCTGGCCGTCACCGACGCCAATGTCATGCTCGGCAAGCTGCAACCGGACTTCTTTCCGGCAATCTTCGGACCCGACCAAGACCAGCCGCTCGACACTGAGATTGTGCGCGAAAAATTCGAGGCGCTGGCCGCCGAGATCGGCGATGGCCGCAGCTCAGAAGCGGTGGCCGAGGGTTTTGTCACCATCGCGGTCGAGAACATGGCCAACGCCATCAAGAAGATCTCCGTCCAGCGCGGCTACGACGTCACCGAATATCTGCTCAACTGCTTCGGCGGCGCGGGCGGCCAGCACGCCTGCCTGGTGGCCGACGCGCTCGGCATGGAGGCGGTGCTGATCCACCCCTTCTCCGGCCTGCTCTCGGCCTATGGCATCGGGCTGTCGTCGGTCTTCGCCTCGCGCCAGCAGGCGCTCTTGAAGCCGCTGGCCGAAACTTCGCTCGACGCCGTCAACGAGCTGATCGCGGCGTTGCGCAAGGACGTGCTCGCCGAGTTCGCCAGCCAGGGCATCGCCGAAGCCCACGTCGCCTCGCGCCCGGTCCTGCAGGTGCGCTACGACGGCACCGACACCGCGCTCCCGGTCAACTTCGAAGCGGGCTCGGTTTCGCAGGCGATCGCCGACTTCGAGGCCGCGCACAAGGCGCAGTTCGGCTTCATCTACGACAACAAGCCGATGATCGTCGAAGCCGTGGGCGTCGAGGGCACCGACACCAGCGGGCGCGGGCGCGACGAGCGCGACCGTCCCCTCGCTGACCGCGCGCCCAGGCCCGGCGAAACACGCAGGCTTTTCGGCGAGGGCACCTGGCATGATGCCGGCGTGTTCCGCCGCGAGGCGCTGTCGCCGGGAAACAAGGTTGCGGGGCCGGCGCTGATCATCGAGAGCCACCAGACCATCGTGGTCGAGCCGGGCTGGCAGGCCGAGATCACGGCCAAGGACCACGTGCTGATGCGCCGCGCAGAAAAAAAACGCCGCAAGGCGGCCCTCGGGACCGAAGCCGATCCCGTCATGCTCGAGGTCTTCAACAACCTCTTCATGTCGATCGCCGAGCAGATGGGCGTGACGCTGCAGAACACCGCCTACTCGGTCAACATCAAGGAACGGCTGGACTTTTCCTGCGCCGTCTTCGACCGCACCGGCGCGCTCGTCGCCAACGCCCCGCACATGCCGGTGCATCTGGGTTCCATGGACCGCTCGGTGGAGACGATCATCCGCCTCAACGAGGGCGACATCCACCCCGGCGACGTCTTCGCGCTCAACGCTCCTTATAATGGCGGCACCCATCTGCCCGACATCACTGTGGTGACGCCGGTGTTCGACGACGCAGGCAGGGAGATTTTGTTTTACTCGGCCTCGCGCGGGCACCACGCCGATGTCGGCGGCACGGCCCCCGGCTCGATGACGCCGCTGGCCACCACGGTCGATGAGGAAGGCGTGCTGTTCGACAATTTCCGCCTCGTGGAGCGCGGCCGCTTCCGCGAGGCGGAGCTGCTGCGGCTCCTGACCGACCACCCCTACCCGGCCCGCAACCCGCAACAGAACATCGCCGACCTCAAGGCCCAGATCGCCGCCAACGAGAAGGGCGTGGCCGAGCTGCGCAAGATAGTGGCGCATTTCGGGCTCGACGTGGTCGAGGCCTATATGGGCCATGTGCAGGACAATGCCGCCGAAAGCGTGCGCCGCGTGCTGGAGCGCCTGCCCGACAGCTCGCAATACGAGTACCCGACCGACACCGGACAGGTCATCAAGGTCAAGATCAGCGTCGACCGCGACAAGCGCGAGGCGACCGTGGACTTCACCGGCACCTCGCCGGCGATGAGGAACAATTTCAACGCCCCCGAGCCGGTGGCCCGCGCCGCCGTGCTCTACGCCTTCCGCGTCATGGTGGAGGACCAGATCCCGATGAATGCCGGCTGCCTGCGGCCGATCAACATCATCATTCCGGAAGGCTGCATGCTGCGGCCGAGCTATCCGGCCGCGGTCGTGGCAGGCAACGTCGAGACCTCGCAGCACGTCACTAACGCGATGTTCGGCGCCATGGGCGCGCTGGCCAACGCGCAAGGCACGATGAACAACCTCACCTACGGCAACAAGCAGTACCAGTATTACGAGACGATCTGCTCCGGCTCGCCGGCCGGGCGGATGAACAGCGGCCGCGGCTTCAATGGCACGTCGGGCGTGCACACGCATATGACCAACTCGCGCCTGACCGACCCGGAAATCCTCGAACTGCGCTTCCCGGTGCTGCTGGAGGATTTCCATATCCGCGAGGGCTCGGGCGGCAAGGGCAGATGGCACGCCGGCGACGGCACGCGCCGCACCATCCGCTTCCTGGAGACGATGGAGTGCGCCATCCTGTCGTCGCACCGTTCGCATCCGCCGCGCGGGCTGGAAGGCGGCGGCGATGGCGAGGTTGGCTCGACCAAGGTGCGCCGCAGCGACGGAACTATCGAGACGCTCAAGGCCTGCGACCAGACCGTACTGGAACCCGGCGAGGCCGTCATCGTGACCACGCCGACTGCGGGAGGATTTGGAAGGGCGTGAGGCCCCCGCGCCGGCGCCCTCCCTCCCGGTTGAGGGAGAGGTCAGCGTCAAGGGCTTGCCGGGTACTTTGATATCAACCTGTTCAAGGTTGCTGGAGACGGCTTTGGAGGGATGATGCAGCTTTCATCCCGTCGTCCTCGGGCCGGAGCACGAGCGAAGCGACGTGCGGACGTTCCGAGGATGACGGAGAGGGGCGGCCGGCGCCAATCGCCAGCGCCGCGGAATCCGCGCGCCCCAGCACCTGCTACGCTTGTGCTCCGGCCCGAGGATGACAGGAACTGGGCTGCGCCGCCATCCAATCAAAAGCGCCGGGCCTGCTCCAAACGCTCCCGCCACCCAGCTGTCACTGGCCTGTCATGCCCCTGCGTTACCCGCTTGTTCCAAAGCAAACGGGGAATCGCCTGGCCATGACCGACCTGTCCTCGCAAATCGGTTTCGCCCGCAACAAGCGCCTTGGTAAGGCGGTGCATCGCAACCGCGCGTTTTCCCGGGAAGGGATTTCGGAGCGCCTGTTCACCCTGCTGTTTTCCGGCCTCGTCTACCCGCAGATATGGGAAGACCCGGACGTCGACATGGAGGCGATGGAACTTGGCGAAGGCCACCGCGTCGTCACCATCGCGTCTGGCGGCTGCAACGTGCTGGCTTACCTCACCCGCTCGCCCGAAAAAATCGATGCCGTCGACCTGAACACCGCCCATATCGCGCTGAACCGTATGAAGCTGGCGGCGGTGGCCCACCTGCCTTCGCAGGCCGACCTGTTCCGCTTCTTCGGCAGTCCCGGCAACCGGCATAATTCCGCCGCCTACGACCAGTTCGTGGCGCCGCATCTCGACAGGACCAGCCGCGCCTATTGGGAAAGGCGCAACTGGCGCGGCAAGCGCCGCATCGCCGCCTTCGACGACAATTTCTATCGCAAAGGTCTGCTCGGCCTGTTCATCGCTGCCGGCCACCGCACCGCGCGCCTCTATGGCGTGGACGTGTCGGAAATGATGTCGGCCACCACGATCGCCGAGCAACGCCGCTTCTTCGAGGAACGGCTAGAGCCGATCTTCCGCCGTCGGCTGGTGCGCTGGGCGACCTCGCGAAAGTCCTCGCTCTTCGGCCTCGGCATTCCGCCGGCGCAATATGACAAGCTGATCACCTCCGGCGACGGCACCATGGCGAGCGTGCTTTCGGCGCGGCTGGAAAAGCTGACCTGCCATTTTGCCCTGAAGGACAACTATTTCGCCTGGCAGGCGCTGGCGCGCCGTTATCCCGCACCCGGCGAGGCCGCGCTCCCCGCCTATCTGGAAGCGGAGAACTACGCCGCGATCCGCCAGAACCTCGACCGCGTGTCTGTCCACCACGCCAATTTCACCGAGCTTCTGGCTGGCAAGGCGGCCGGCTCGGTCGACCGCTTCGTGCTGCTCGACGCGCAGGATTGGATGAGCGACGAGCAGCTCAACGCGCTGTGGACCGAGATCAGCCGCACCGCCGCGCCCGGCGCGCGCGTGATCTTCCGCACCGCCGCCGAGCCGAGCCTGCTGCCCGGCCGCCTCTCGCCCGCCCTGCTCGACCAGTGGCGCTACGAAGCGGAGCAGTCGCGCGAATTCACGGCCCGCGACCGCTCGGCGATCTATGGCGGCTTCCACCTCTATGTGAAGAACTGACGGGGCTTTCCATGAGCGGGACCGACCACTCCGGCCTGATGGACCGCATCTACCGGCACCAGCGCCATATCTACGATCTGACGCGCAAATACTATCTGCTAGGCCGTGACCGCATGATCAACGGGCTCGATGTGCCTGCCGGCGGCACCGTGCTGGAGTTGGGCTGCGGAACGGGGCGCAACCTCGTGCGGGCCGCCCGGCGTTATCCAGAGGCGTGCTTCTATGGCCTCGATATTTCCGCTGAGATGCTGGAGACGGCGAAAGCCGCGGTCGAGCGCGAGGGCATTTCCGAGCGCGTGACGCTGGCGCGCGGCGACGCCACCGATTTCGATGCCATGGCGCTGTTCGGGCTCGAAAAATTCGACCGGGTTTTTGTCTCTTACTCGCTGTCGATGATCCCCGGCTGGGAAAAGTCTGTCGGCGCGGCGCTGGCTGTGCTGAAGCCCGGGGGTTCGCTGCACGTCGTCGATTTCGGCCAGCAGGAGCGCCTGCCGCGCTGGTTCCGCGCGATGCTGCGGACGTGGCTGAAAAAATTCCATGTCGAGCCGCGAGCGACGCTGCGCGACGAACTGGAAGCGGAGGCGGGAAAACGCGCCTTGAGCGTGTTCTTCGAGACGCTCTATCGCGGCTATGCGGTGAAGGCGGTGGTGGGGGCTTAGAGCCCCTGCTCCAGCGCCCTGGCCAGCGCGGCCACCATGGCCTGCGGCCGATATCCGAGTTTGGACGGCGTAAGCCCCAGGCGCAGCACCACAAGCTTCCGGGACGGAATGACTGCCATGGACTGCCCGTCATGCCCGAGCAGCCAAAACGTGTCGGCCGGCAAGTCGAGGCCCGTTTCGGGCTCGTCGCCGGCGTCGTCCCCTCCATCCGGCCCCTGCAGCCAGACCTGGCCGCGCCCATACCTGCCGTTGGAGGCCGGAGCAGGCTCGCGCATCCACGACACGAAGCCGGCGGGCAACAGCGGTACGCCATTCCAGACGCCATCATCGACCAGGAACTGGCCGAAGCGCGCCCAGTCATGCGCGGTGGCGTAGAGATAGGACGAGCCGACGAAGGTGCCGCGCGCGTCGGTTTCAAGGATGGCGCTGGGCATGCCCAGCGGGTCGAACAGCGCCTTGCGCGGCCATGCCAGCGCCTGCGCCTTGTCGCCCACGGCCTGCTGCCAAAGCTGCGACAGCACCACGGAAGTGCCGCTGGAATAGCTCCAGACCTTGCCCACCTCCCCGGCCAGCGGCTTCGCTTCGGCAAAGCCGGCCATGTCGGGCTCCAGATAGAGCATGCGCGTCACGTCGGTGACATCGCCATAGTCCTCGTTGAACTCGAGCCCGGAGGACATCGCCATCAGGTCGGCCAGGCTGATCTTGTCGCGCGCGTCGCCCTTCCATCCTCCGAACAGGCCGGTTGCATCCATGGACATCCTGCCCGCCTGCACCAGCGTGCCGATGAGCGCGGCATTGACCGTCTTGGTCATCGACCAGCCGAGCAGCGGGGTATTTTGCGAAAAGCCGGTGCCATAGCGCTCGCCGACGACGCGGCCGTCCTTGACCACCACCACGGCGCGCATGCCGGGGCCGGTCGCACCTTCGTCGTCCAGTATGGTGGCGACGATCGGGTTCTGCGACGGTTCCACACGCTCGCCCACGGGCCACAATTCGTCGGGCTTGGTGCCTTGAGAGGGCGGCACGAGCGAAAACGTCTTGGCCATCTGCACATTGCCATCGGGCACGGTTGCGCAGCCGCCATTGTCGCGCGCGACGGCGAGCCCCCCGCCGAACCAGCCGAACAGCGCGGCAGAGACGGTGCCGGTCTCGTTGTCGACATCCACCGACATCAGCCTGAGGATCGGGTGGCCGGGCGCCTGCACGTCGACCCGCAGCACCTCGTTGGGGTCGCGGCCGGCAACGAAGACGTTGGAGCAGACGATCTTGGCCGTGTAGCCCGCGGCCACGCGGATGAGCGCCGGCGGGGCCACGGCAAGCCAGACGGCGAGAGCCACCACCAACAGGACGACAAGCCCGAGCAGCCATTTCAGAAATCTTGCGACCCCGCGCATTCTCCTGCCCTCCCACGCAGTTGCCGACCCTAGCCGGCCGCCATTCGTCACGCAAATCGCCCGGCCTGTCGAGCGCCATCAACCAATAATCAACCATGTTGCGCGAAAACGGTACAAGGCCGGCCACGCGCATGCGCGCGCACCCGGCAAGCCAAATCATCAATTGCCAGGCCGCGGGCACATTTGCCCGCCGGGCCCGAAGGAGAAGCGATGCGCCGTCTTGCGGCCCTCATCCTGCTTGGCGCGCTCGGCGCATGCACCTCGGTCGACGATCTTGCGCCAGTCGGCAACCAGCGCCTCACCTCGCACACCATCACGCAGGGCGAAGTGATGGTGCGCTATCCGCGCTTCGACGACATCAAGCCGCATGACTGGACCGGGCGCACGCCGTGGGAGCACCCGGTGCACGGCACCGACGTGTCGAAATACCAGACCTCGATCGACTGGCGGCAGGCCAAGGCCAGCGGCATCTCCTTTGCCTTCATCAAGGCGACGGAGGGCGGCGACCGCGTGGACGACTATTTTGAGGAGCACTGGAACGCCACCAAGGCAGCCGGTGTGCCGCGCGCGGCCTATCATTTCTATTATTTCTGCCGTCCCGCGACCGAGCAGGCGGCCTGGTTCATCCGCAATGTCCCGCGCGAGCGCTCTTCCCTGCCGCCAGTTCTGGACATGGAATGGAACCCGCAGTCGCCCACCTGCAAGCTGAGGCCGGACCCCGCCACGGTGCGCAGCGAGATGAGGACCTTCCTCGAGATCGTGGAAAAGCACTACGGCAAGAAGCCGATCATCTATACCTCGATCGACTTCTTCGACGACAATCAGCTGGCCGGCTTCCGCGGCTATCCCTACTGGCTGCGTTCGGTGGCCGGGCACCCCAGCGAGCGCTATGGCAGCCACCCGTTCACCTTCTGGCAGTATACCGGAACTGGGGTGGTCCCCGGCATTCGCGGCAAGGCCGACGTCAACGTCTTCAACGGCTCCGAGGCCACTTGGAAGAAATGGCTGAGGGAAAACACCCGCTAGGCCGCGAAATAGCGGTCTAAGGCCACCGAATCCGCGAAATCCCGCTTCCCTCCGCGCGCAACCGGAGGTATGGCCCGGCTGCCCGCTTTTTGCCATGTCCATCGGGCACACAATGACGCGAAATCATGGGCATGAATGGAGTGGTCATGATGGTGGTGCGGATGAAAGCGCTGGCCGCGGCGCTGGTCGCATTTGCGGCCGGGCCAGCCATGGCGCAGGAATGCGGCGGCGACTTCAATGCCTGGAAGAGCGCCATGCGCACCGAAGCGGTCGCGGCCGGCATTGGCGGCAAGGGGCTGGCGGCGCTCGAACAGGCCGAACTCAACCCGAAGGTGCTGCAGCGCGACCGGGCCCAGGGCGTCTTCAGCCAAACCTTTCTGGAATTTTCCACCCGCATGATCTCGGACTACCGGCTCAAGCACGGCGCGGCCAACCTGCAGAAATATGCCGATGTCTTTGTCCGCGCGGAGCAGGAATTCGGTGTGCCCGGCCCGGTGATTGCCGCCTTCTGGGCGCTGGAGACCGACTTCGGCGCCGTTCAGGGCGATTTTCCGACGCTGAGCGCGCTGGTGACGCTGGCGCATGACTGCCGACGCCCGGAACTCTTCCGCAAGCAGATCGTGCCGCTGCTGACGCTGATCGAGCGCGGCGTGGTGCCGGCCGACGTCAAGGGCGCATGGGCAGGCGAGATCGGCCAGACCCAGAGCCTGCCGATCGACTATCTGGAGAACGGCGTCGACGGCGATGGCGACGGCATCGTCGACCTGCGCAACAGCGCGCCCGATGTGATCATGACCACGGCCAAGAAAATCCAGGTGCGGGGCTGGAAGCGGGGCGAGCCCTGGCTGCAGGAAGTGCGCGTGCCCGACAACATGCCCTGGGAAGAAACCGGCCGCACCAACAAGCTGCCGATCGCGCAGCTGACAGCCTGGGGCGTGACAGACCGCGACGGCAACCCGCTGAAGGACAATGGGCTGAAGGCGGGCGTGATCCTGCCCATGGGCCACAAGGGCCCCGCATTCATCGGCTACGACAATTACGACATCTACATCGAGTGGAACCAGTCGATCACCTACACGCTGACGGCCGCGCACCTGGCCGCCCGGCTGGCCGGGGAGCCCCCCTTCGACAAGCGCAACCCGCAGGAAGGCCTCACGGGCGAGGCGATGAAGGCGCTGCAGCAGAAGCTGCACGACAAGGGCTACGACGTCGGCGGCATCGACGGCATTCTGGGCACCAACACCCGCGAGGCGATCCGCCAGGAACAGATTCGGCTGCGCCTGCCCGTGGACGGCTGGCCGACGCAGGAGCTGCTGGCAAATCTCTAGGCCAGAAAGCAAAAATCGCTTTTCCCAGAGGCCACGCGTTGCGCAGCGCGTGGCCTCTTTCGTATCCGGCCGCTCCCCGCGCGCCCGTCAAAGACCGCGCCATTTTCCGCACAGCAAGAGGGCCGAAGCAAAGCGCATGACCGCGTTCGCTCGATCAGGCATCTGACTGGAAGAAACTGTTAACCACTCGGTTCCTATTGCTCTTCAGACGTCTCCCCGCCCGAGTCTTGAGTACAGGATCCATGAGCTTTCCCCGCACAAACTTTTCGAACCTGAATTCGCGCGAACACGGCGAGGCGGATCGCTTCGAAAGCGCGCGCAACAACACAGCCACTGCCAGGCAGCCTCACCCGGCTGCGGCACCCGGCCGGGATTCGTGGGGCGCGACGCGGCAGGCCACGCAGGCCCATTCAAAACCTGGAACGGACGAATTCTTCACCCGCTCGCCGCTGCAGGACCATTTCTTCCTCGCGCCCAATGTGCGCTTCACCCGCACGCCCGAGCGCGAAATGCCGAAGCGCCGCGCAGAGCAGCAGGGAGGCGAGGAGAATTCCGGACAGGGCGATTCGACGGCGAACAGGGCCGCGGCCCAGCAGCCGACGGCACAGGCCGCCTCGCCTGCACAGAGCGTCGCCCGGACGGCGGCACCGACGAATGGACTGGCTTCGGGTGCGGCAACCGTTCAGCCGACCGCTGCAGACGAGACGCTGAGGCGCGAAACGCGAACGATGCCAGCGGCCAAAACCCCTTCGCTCGAGCGCGTCGTTGAAAAGGCGCAGGTGCTGCCTTCCGCTACCCCCGTGGGTGTGCCCGCTGCGCCGCAGGTGGCCGAGGAAGCGCCCGTCGCGCAGCCCGTCGAGGTGGAAATCCAGGCGGAGAACAAAGGCGCGTTCTGGTCCTGCCTGTCGGACCACGCCTTCTTCGAGTTCCTGCCACCGGAAGGCATGGTAGAGCTTGCGCCCGTGCCGACGCCCGCCACTGTCGCCGCGGCTCCAGCGGCCCCGATGCCGCAGCAAGCGCGCCCGGCTCAGGTGGCGGAAATCACCTCGCTGTTCCGCATCATCGAATGCACCCCCGCCGCGCAGGCCTCCCCTGCCCTGCCGGAGGCGGCGGTTGCCGCGGCCGTTCCCGCGGAAGGCGAGAAACAGCCCGAGATTTCCACGACCGCAACGGTGCAGGAGACGCTGGCCGCCGCTGCGATCCCGGTACAGGAA
>JAEWHN010000283.1 GCA_023387775.1 Pseudomonadota bacterium
TCCAATGGTGCTTCGAGTGCCGGCCACGCTTCGATGCGGAACGAAGCGTCGGCGGCGATTTCGTGTCAGGCTGGTCAGCGGCGCCAGAACGGTTTGGCGCGTTCGCGTTCGACCATGCCCGGAGGAATGCCGATGTCGCGCAGTATGTGGTCGTCCAGACCGGCGAGGTGGCGGCGCTGCCGCCAGCGCTCGTACCAGACAGAGAGCCGCCGCAATGCCGGGCGCTTGGGCCGGCTCCCCTCCCGCGCGCCATCGGCGCTCGCGTCATCGATGTCCGTCTTCATGTCCATGCCGGCGACCATAGCCGCTTGCCCGACATGAATGCTTCGACTAGCATCGAACCATGCGAAACAGCCCCGACATAGCCCGCATCGCCAGCCTGGTGGGTGACCCCGCCCGCGCCAACATGCTGACGGCGCTGATGGGCGGCGGTGCGCTCACCGCAAGCGAGCTGGCGCTGGAAGCCGGCGTGACGGTGCAGACGGCAAGCTCGCATCTTTCAAAGCTGCTGGAGGGCGGATTGCTGTCGCTCGCCGCGCAGGGCCGCCATCGCTATTACGGCCTTGCCAATGCGCAGGTGGCGGCGATGCTGGAATCCATCATGGGCGTGGCGGCCGCTGCCGGGCCGCAGCGTGTGCGCCCCGGCCCGCGCGAAGCCAAGATGCGCGAGGCGCGCATCTGCTACGACCACCTCGCCGGCGACCATGCGGTGGCGATGCTCGACGGCTTCCTCGCCCGCAACATTCTGAGCCGCGAAGGCGAGCGCATCGTGCTGGGCGAAGCCGGCCCGTCCTTCTTCCGCGCCGTTGGTATCGAGCCGGACCAGCTTGGAAAGTCGCGCCGCCCGGTCTGCCGGGCGTGCCTCGATTGGAGCGTCCGCCGCTCGCATCTGGCGGGCTCGCTGGGGGCGGCGATCTTCGACAGGATCATTGCCGAGAAATGGGCCCGTCGGGAGGCCGGCAGCCGCGCAATCATCTTTTCCCCGCCCGGCAGGCGCGCCTTCGAGAAGACTTTTCTGCCCTGATTTTTTTCCTGCGGTTTCTGGCGGGATTCCACCCGCTTTCCGTTGCGTAAAAGGCACACTCGGCCGCCACGCGTCGACCGCCGGCGAAAGAGCGCGAAACCACCTCTTTTCGGCCATGATTGGAGGCTCTTTCGGGCAAAGATTAACAACGCGTTCACGGACTATTCACGACCGCACGCTATCATTGGTCTGCATTCGGAAGGGGGCTTCCGACGGACTGGGATTTTTAGACATGGCTCTCTGGAATCGCATCATCAGCTACGCTACCGCGCTGCGCGAATTCATCGCTCCGACCTACCGTCCGGAACGCCATTACATGCGCGGTCCCGGCCCCGCCTGCGAGCGCCGCCGCAACGCCAAAACCAGCGTGCGGCCTTCTTTCAGCGAACGGCTTCGCCCTGAATTCTGATCGCGACGAGGGCACCTTTGTCCGTGCCCGCGCTGGCGCTTGAGCGGCCGTTTTCGCGCGACGGCCAAGCCTACCCGGATGCGCGGCAGCGGCTGCGCCCAGTCAAGACGTTTTCCCAACTGAACCAGACATGGCCGTTCGGCAGCGGCCGTAGCCGCCGCCCGGCCTCACATCACCACATGGCGTGATCGGCATTGAGCGCGCCAAGAACAGGGTGCTGCCGCAGCCTGCCGCACAGCCGCTCGATATTGGGCAGCGCGGCGCGTGCCTTCTCGGGATGCGGGTGCCACGAATAAAGCATCAGCAGATAGACATCCGCCAGCGAGAGGCTGTCGCCTGCCAGCCAGTCGCAGCCCTCGAGCGCCCGGTCGATGATCGCAAGTCCGCGATCGATTTCCGCCAGGGCTGCTGCCTCGACGGCCGCCTTGCCATCGGGATCGGCGGTATAGCGCGGCGCATAATAGAGCCGCAGGATCGCCGGGTAGAGCGCAGACGACATGAACGCCATCCAGCGCAGGAAATCGGCGCGCGCCTCCTCGCCCAGGCCGGGCGCGAGCCCCGCTTCCGGATGACGCTCGCCCAGCAGGATGCAGATCGCCGCGGTTTCGGTCATCGTGCCGCCCTCGGGCAGCGCCAGCGCCGGCACCTGGCCAAGCGGGCTGACCTTCAGGAACTGCGGATCGGCAGCCTCCGACTTGGCCACGTTGATCCGTTCATAGGGCACATTGGCCAGCGCGAATGCCGCTTCGGCCACGAAGCCGCCGCTGCCGGGCCGCGTATAGAGTCTGTACATGAAGTTCCTCCCCACCGGCCGATCGCCGGTCGGGGAGATTTGATCGCTATCGAGCCGCCGCTCAACCGGGCGGCCACCGCGCCACACCGGTTTTTTCAGCGGTCCAGCAGTGCGGTGGCGCGGGCTCCTAGCCCCCCAGCCCTTCGAACAGGGCCGTCGACAGGTAGCGCTCGGCGAAGGAGGGGATGACCACGACAAGGTTCTTGCCGGCATTTTCCGGCCGCGCGCCGATGATTGCCGCAGCATGCAACGCCGCGCCCGATGAGATGCCGACCGGCACGCCCTCCAGCCGGGCCACCAGCCGTGCATCGGCCAGCGCGTCTTCGTTGGTCACGCGCACGATCTCGTCATAGATCGACGTGTCGAGAACCTTCGGCGCGAAGCCGGCGCCGATGCCCTGGATCTTGTGTGGGCCCGGCTGGCCGCCGGAAAGCACCGGCGAGGCATCCGGCTCCACCGCCACCACCTTCACGTCGGGCTTGCGCTGCTTCAGCACCTGGCCGACGCCGGTGATGGTGCCGCCGGTGCCGATGCCGGACACCAGGATGTCGACCTCGCCCTGGGTGTCGTTCCAGATTTCCTCGGCCGTCGTCTGGCGATGGATTTCCGGGTTGGCCGGATTTTCGAATTGCTGCGGGATGATGGCGCCGGGGATGGTGGCGGCCAGCTCGTCGGCCTTAGCAATCGCACCCTTCATGCCCTTGGCGCCCTCGGTCAGCACCAGCTCGGCGCCCAGCAGCGCCAGCATCTTGCGGCGCTCGAGCGACATCGTTTCCGGCATGGTCAGGATCAGGCGATAGCCCTTGGCCGCGGCCGTGAAGGCCAGCGCGATGCCGGTGTTGCCCGAGGTCGGCTCGATCAGCGTGGTCTTGCCTGGGGTGATCTTGCCCGCCGCTTCCAGCGCCTCGATCATGGCCACGCCGATGCGGTCCTTGACGCTGGCGATGGGGTTGAAGAACTCCAGCTTGGCGAGGAGATTGGCCACCACGCCCTTCTCCTTCGCGAACTTGTCAAGGCGCACCAGCGGCGTGTCGCCGATCGTCTCGGTGATCGAGCCGTAGATGCGGCCGCGCCCGGGCGCGCGCGTATCGAGGGCGGGCTTGTTCATGGGTACTGCTCCACTATGGATTGCCTGAAAATTCTCTTTGCCAAAGGATAGGGCGGCAACCGGCAAAAACCGAGTGGCGGTCATGCAGAAAAGCCCCGTCACTTAGAATGAAATTCCAAGCGCCCGACAGAAAAGAGAACGCAGTTCCGGAAAGACTGCTCTCAGCGGGCCGCGATGGCTGCGGCCGCGCCGGCCATGAAGGCGGCAGCGGTGCGATTCAGCGCCTTGAGCGCACGCGGCGTCCTGAGCAGCCAGCGCGCCTTGGCCGCCAGCGCCAGGTAGGGCACCAGGACGACCAGAAGCACCAGAATTGTGATCACCGCCAACACGCCATAGTCGAACGGCGTGATGGTGCGCAGGTCGACCAGCGTCGGCGTCAGCGCCAGATAGAAGATCATCGTCTTGGGATTGCCCAGCGTGACGGTGAGCCCGGAAAGGAAGGCGCCGAACATGCCGCCCTTGCCCTTGCGCGCCTCGACATTCTCAGGCGTGATGCCGCTGCGCCAGAAAGTCCAGGCGAGATAGGCAAGATAGGCGACGCCCAGCCATTTGATGACCAGGAACACGGTTCCGAAGGTCTGCGCCACCAGCGCCAGCCCAAGCACCACCGCAGTGAGATAGGTAAGGTCGCCGCAGATCAGCCCCAGCGACATGGCGAGCGACGAGCGGAAGCCGGAACCGAGCGCGCGCGCCACCAGCGCGGTGACACCGGGCCCGGGAATGGCGGCGGCAACGGCGAGCGCGCCGCTATAGGCAAGGAATCCGGCAAGGGTCATGCGAGGTCTCGAACAGGCTTTCGGCGGACAATCGCATGCGGCCGCGCCTTTGGAAATGGGCCAGCACGGCAACGCCATTTGCCGACGCGGCCGCCCGAGCGGCCGAGCCGCCGAACCCGCTCAGCCGTTGGCCGTGCCGAAATTGGCGTCGAGCTGTTTCTCCAGTTCGACCAGGTCGGCCGGCAGCGGCATGCCCATGGCGCGCAGTTCGTTAAGCTTTTCGCGGATGCGCTCGTGGATTTCGTGCGCGTCTTCGGGCCGGTCGACCATCTGGCCAACCAGATAGCCGATCTGCGCCTTGAGTTCTTCCAGTGCCATCGGCGTCTCCAAAGGCTTCAGCTCACGGACGAGTAGCTTTCTGATGATACCACCGTGCGAGAGCGCGGACCGATCACCTTGCGGTAGAGATGCCAGGTAGCGTGACCGAGGATCGGTATGACCACCGCAAGGCCCGCAAACAGCGGCAGCGAGCCGATGACCAGGCAGACCGCCACGATCAGCCCCCAGAACAGGATCTGGAGCGGATTGACCAGGATCGTGCGCACGCATGTCTCCACCGCCGAAACCACGCCGACGTCGCGATCGAGCAGCAGCGGGAAGGCGACCACGGTGGTGGCGAGCGCCACCACGGCGAAGCAGAAGCCGATGAGATTGCCCCACAGGATCAGCTGATGGCCGGCATAGGTCCGGAAGACCTCGTTGAAGAAAACGCGCATCGAGGCCGGCGCTTCGGGCCCGAACAGCGAAACGTAGAGTGCCTTGGCGCTGAGCAGCCAGACGATGAAGAGCACGAAAAGCCAGATGCCGAGCGCGACAATGGATGGCAGCGCCGGCGAATGCCTAACATCGAACGCATGGCTCCAGGATGCATCAAGGCCCAATTCGCGCCGCCGGCTGATCTCGTAGAGGCCGATCGCCGCGAGCGGCCCGAGCAAGGCAAAGCCCGAGGCCAGCGGAAACAACAGCGGCAGCGCATTGCGGCCAGAGGTCCATGTCGCCAGGAAAACGCCTACCAGCGGGTAGAGCACGCAAAGAAAGACATAGTGGGAAGGCTTTTCCCAAAAATCCCGCGCGCCCTGCCGAAGCGCGTCGAGCACATCCGCAAAACCGATCTTGCGCACCGTAATGCGTTCATAGCCTTCGGTGGCGCCTGCCATGACGTGGAAACCTGCCATTGCCGTTCCTCCACTGTTGGAGCGGCCACTGGTACGTCCCGGCGCGCGAACTCTCGCCACGACGAACCGCGACCCGCACGGCAGTGATAATAATCCTTCAGGCGCTTCTTGTCGCCTCACGAACGTCTCAGGGATGCGAGAAACGCCGCGGAGCGAGAACGGCTTTTCCTGAAGCGCCTTAGCGCAGCAGGCGGGAGATGAGCTGGGCGGTGTAGTCCACCATCGGCACGATGCGGGCATAGTTCAGCCGGGTGGGACCGATGACGCCGAGCGCGCCGACGACCCGGGCATCCTTGTCGCGATAGGGCGCGACCACCAGCGAGGAGCCGGAGAGCGAAAACAGCTTGTTCTCCGAACCGATGAAGATGCGCACGCCCGACCCCGCCTCGGCGAGATCGAGAAGCTGTTCCATGCTTTGCTGCGTCTCGAGGTCTTCGAACAGATGCTTCAAGAGCTCGATATCGGCCTGCGCGGTGAGATTTTCCAGGAGATTGGCCCGGCCGCGCACGATGAGGCGCGCTGGCAAGCCGGTTTCGGCGCCGGCCCATATCGCCAGCCCTTTCTCGACCAGGTCCTGCGAGAGCGCGTCCAGCGCGGCGCGCGTCTCCTCCTTCAGCCGCCCTATCTCGCTTCTGGCCTCCGCCAGCGTGCGGCCGCGCACATGCGCGTTGAGGTAGTTCGAGGCCTCGATGAGCTGTGAGGCAGTGACGCCGGCGGGCAGCTCGACGACCCGGTTTTCCACATCGCCGTTCTGCGAAACCATGATGGCGAGGGCCCGGCGCGGATCGAGCTGGATGAATTCGATGTGCTTCAGCGGCACTTCGTTCTTGCTCGCCAGCACCAGGCCGGCGCCGCGCGACAGGCCGGAGAGCATCTGGCTGGCGTCGATGAGCATCTGTTCCAGCGTGGCGCCGCTGCCGGCGGCCATGAGCTGGGTCTCGATGGAGCGGCGCTCCTCCTCGCTGAGATCGCCTATTTCCATGAAGGCGTCGACGAAGAAGCGCAGACCCTGCTGCGTGGGCAGGCGGCCGGCGGAAATATGCGGCGCATAGATCAGCCCAAGTTGCTCCAGATCGCTCATGACGTTGCGCACGGTGGCGGGCGACAGGCTGGAGGGCAGCATGCGCGCCAGATTGCGCGAACCGACCGGCTCGCCGTCCTTCAGGTAGGATTCCACAATGCGACGGAAAATCTCGCGCGAACGCATGTCGAGCGACGGCAACACAGGATCCAGAACAGGCTTCGTCATGGTCTCATCAAACCTCCGGAATCAAGATATAGATTCACCCAGCCGGAACACAACCGTGCCGCGGCGTCCGTGCTTTTCCTTTGCGCCACGGCCGGCATGAGGCTACAAGCCGGCCAGAAAACAGCTCTCAAGAAGAAAGAACCGCATGCGCCCTTCCAAACGCCAACCCGACGAAATGCGCCCCATCTCGTTCGAGCGCAACGTTTCCAAGCACGCGGAAGGCTCCTGCCTCGTCAAGTTCGGCGACACGCATGTGCTGTGCACCGCCAGCCTTGAAGAAAAGGTGCCGGGCTGGATGCGCAACACCGGCAAGGGCTGGGTGACGGCCGAATACGGCATGCTGCCGCGCTCCACCGGCGAGCGTATGCGCCGAGAAGCCTCGGCCGGCAAGCAGGGCGGCCGCACGCTGGAAATCCAGCGCCTGATCGGCCGCTCCTTGCGCGCCGTGGTGGACCTGCAGGCGCTGGGCGAGATGCAGATCACGGTCGACTGCGACGTCATCCAGGCCGACGGCGGCACGCGCACGGCCGCCATCACCGGCGGCTGGGTGGCGCTGCACGACTGCCTGCGCTGGATGGAAGCGCGCCAGATGATCTCGGTTGCCAAGGTGCTGAAGGACCATGTGGCCGCGATTTCCTGCGGAATCCATGACGGACAGCCGGTGCTCGACCTCGACTATCTGGAAGACTCCTCGGCCGGCACCGACGCCAATTTCGTCATGACCGGCAAGGGCGGCATCGTCGAGATCCAGGGCACGGCCGAAGGCGCGCCCTTCTCGGAAGAAGAATTCACCAATCTGATGGCGCTGGCCAAGAAGGGCATTTCGCGGCTGGTGAACTTGCAGCAGATGGCGGTGGCCTGAGGTAGAAATGCGCCCCTCCGGCATCCTCGAAAGCGCCCTCTACGTCTCCGACCTCGACGCGGCGGAGACGTTTTACGGCGAGGTGATGGGGCTGGAGCGCATCGCCAAGGTGCCGGGCCGGCACGTCTTCTTCCGCTGCGGGCAAGGCGTGCTCCTGCTGTTCAACGCCGAGGCGACGCGGCATCCGCCGGCGCCGGACGCGAAACTTCCGGTGCCGCCGCATGGCACAGTGGGCCAGGGGCATCTCTGCTTTTCGGGCACCGCCGATGAAATTTCGCACTGGAAGGCCCATCTGGAGGCCAGGGGCATTGCCATTGAAGCCGATTTCGAATGGCCCAATGGTGGCCGCTCCATCTATTTCTGCGACCCTTCCGGCAATTCGCTGGAGATCGCCGAACCACGTATCTGGGGTATCTGAATGCGCATTCTGACCGACCGGGAAATCGTCGTTGCCAGCCACAATGACGGCAAGCTGCGCGAGTTCGCCGACCTGATGGCGCCGTTCGGCTTCAAGGCCAAGTCGGCCAAGGAGTTCGGCCTGCCCGAGCCCGACGAGACCGGCACCACCTTTGAGGAGAACGCCGCGATCAAGGCGCTGGCCGCCGCAACCGCCACTGGCCTGCCGGCACTGTCGGACGATTCCGGCCTGTGCGTGGATGCGCTCGACGGCCAGCCCGGCGTCTACACCGCCAACTGGGCTGAGAAGCCTGACGGCAGCCGCGACTTCGGTATGGCCATGCAGCGCACGGAAGACGCCATGAACGAGGCCGGCGCGGTTTCGTCCGACCGGCGCAGCGGCCGCTTCGTTGCCGTCATCTGCGTGGCCTGGCCGGACGGGCACACCGAATATTTCCGCGGCGAGGCCGAGGGCCAGCTGGTCTGGCCGCCGCGCGGCGAGAAAGGTTTCGGCTACGATCCGGTCTTCCTGCCGGAAGGGCATGAAAAGACTTTCGGCGAGATGTCGGCCGAGGAAAAGCACGGCTGGAAGCCGGGTCAGGACAAGGCGCTGTCGCACCGCGCCCGCGCCTTCCAGAAATTTGCCCGCGCCATGCTCGGCGCGGCGTGAAGGATGGGATGTTGACCAGCAGGGAACCGGGCTTCGGCGTCTACATCCATTGGCCGTTCTGCGCGGCCAAGTGCCCCTATTGCGACTTCAACAGCCATGTCCGCCACCAGCCGGTGGACCAGGAGCGTTTTGTCCGCGCCTTCGAGGCCGAGCTGGCGACAATGCGCAAGCGCACCGGCCCGCGTGAGGTGACCAGCATATTCCTCGGCGGCGGCACGCCCTCGCTGATGAAGCCGCACACGGTTGCGGCCGTGCTCGACGCGGTCGCCGCCAACTGGACCGTGCCGCAGGGCGTGGAGATAACGCTGGAGGCCAACCCCTCCTCCGTCGAAGCCGAGCGCTTCCGCGGCTATCGCGCCGCCGGGGTCAATCGCGTGTCGCTCGGCGTTCAGGCATTGAACGACGCCGACCTGCGCTTCCTTGGCCGGCTGCACAATGTCGAGGAAGCGTTGCAGGCCATCGAGCTGGCGCGCGAGACGTTTCCGCGCCTGTCCTTCGACCTGATCTATGCCCGGCCCGGCCAGACGCCGCAGGCCTGGGCGGCCGAGCTGAAGCAGGCGATAGGCCATGCCGTCGACCACCTCTCGCTCTACCAGCTCACCATCGAGGAAGGCACGCGTTTCCACGCGCTCCATGCCGCGCACAAGTTCGAGCTGCCGGATGCCGACCATGCGGCCGAGCTCTATTCGATCACGCAGGAGGTGACCGCCGCGCACGGCCTGCCTGCCTACGAGATTTCCAACCACGCCAGGCCCGGCGCGGAAAGCCGGCACAACCTGATCTACTGGCGCTATGGCGAATATGTCGGAGTCGGCCCCGGCGCGCATGGGCGCTTCGTGGAGGACGGGCGGCGCGTGGTGACCATTGCCGAGAAGATGCCCGAGACCTGGCTTGAGCTGGTGGAGGCCAAGGGCCACGGCGTCACCGGCGGCGAGATACTGACCCGGTCGGAGGAAGCCGACGAATTCCTTCTGATGGGCCTGCGGCTTGTCGAAGGCATCGACCTCGTGCGCTACGAGATGCTTTCGGGCCGGGAATTGGCCCCGGCGCGTGTCTCGATACTGCGGGACGAAGGGCTGATAGAGCCCGTCGGCAATTCGCGCCTGCGCGCGACCTCTTCGGGCATGATCGTGCTGGATGCCGTGGTGGCCGATCTGGCGCGGTGAGAGGGCGGCTGCGCCAATGCTCCAGGCGCAAAAAATCTTCTGATCCGTAGCGACGGCGGGTATGTCGAGGCATGGATTCCCGACACTCTCCGCTCGTTTCACTCGCTCACGAGGTCGGGAATGACGGCGGTGAGGGCTTCCGCAGCATCAATATTGCTCGCTCAGCGTCGAACCAGGCCCTTGCCGCGCCTCGAACTGATTGCGTTTCACGCATGGACGTCGGTGGCCGCCTCCAGCTCGGCGTCGCCTCGCCGGTAGCCGGTCGTCCGGTCGAGAGGCGGCACCACACACCAGCCGTCATTCCCGATCTCGTGAGCGAACGGAGTGAGCGGAGAGTGTCGGGAATCCATGCCTCTCCAGCAACAACGAGCCAGCGTTGCAAGCGATATGCCCACCAGCCGCAAACGTCCGGCAACCCATCCGATTCCCACCCCTCCCCCAAAATGCTAAAGCCTTGGCACCAACGTCCCGGCGGAGAAAACAGCGCATGACCCTTTTCTCATCCTGGCAGTTCTGGGCGGTGCTGTCGGCCGCATTCGCCGCACTTACCGCCATCTTCGCCAAGGTCGGCGTGGAAAACATCAATTCCGACTTCGCCACGCTGATCCGCACCATCGTCATCCTGCTGGTGACGGCCGGCATCGTGATCGCCACGGGACAGGCGCAGGCGCTCGGATCGATCCCCACGAAGACCTATGCTTTCCTTGCCCTGTCGGGGTGCGCGACAGGCGCTTCGTGGCTCTGCTACTTCCGCGCGCTGAAGCTTGGGCAGGCCGCGCAGGTGGCGCCGATCGACAAGCTCAGCGTGGTTCTGGTCGCGGTGTTCGGCGTCATTTTCCTTGGCGAGAGGCTGACCGGCGCCAACTGGCTCGGCATCGCGCTGATCGCCGTCGGCGCCGTGCTGGTCGCCTACCGCGTCTGACCGCCCCGATTTTCAGGAACGGCGCGAAAGGTCTTTTGCAACGCACCGCTGCCCATGCGAAAGAGGGCGACCAAGGAGACGGCAGCGTGACGACGGACAGCGGCAGGAAGAGTTTTATGATCGGGCAGACGGAGGTCGTCGCCCGGCCGCTGGAGGTGGCGCTATACCTCGTCGCCACGCCCATCGGCAATCTGGGCGACATAACCCTGCGCGCGCTGGAAACGCTGGCCGGTGCCGATGTGCTCGCCTGCGAGGACACGCGCGTGACCCGCGTGCTGCTGGGCCGCTACGGCATCCGCCAGCGCCCGATCCCCTATCACGAGCACAATGCGGAGGAAGCCGGCCCGCGCCTGATCGAGGCGCTGGAGATGGGCCGCAGCGTCGCGCTGGTGTCGGATGCCGGCACGCCGCTGGTCTCCGATCCCGGCTACCGGCTGGTCGCGCAGGCGCTCGAAAAGGGCATCCGCGTGGTGCCGATACCGGGCGCTTCGGCCGTGCTGGCGGCTCTCACCGCCTCGGGCCTGCCTTCGGACGCCTTCATGTTTGCCGGCTTCCTGCCGGTGAAGGACGGCCAGAAGCGCACCCGGCTTTCCGAACTTTCCGCCGTTCCCGCCACGCTGATCTTCTTCGAATCGCCGCGCCGGCTGGCCGACACGCTGGTCGCGATGGCCGAGGTCTATGGCGACCGGCCGGCTGCAATCGGGCGCGAACTCACCAAGACCTTCGAAGAGATGCGCACCGGCACGCTGGCGGCACTTTCGGCCCATTATGCCGAGGCGCCGACGCCCAAGGGCGAGATCGTCATCTGCGTCGGGCCACCGATTGCGCAGGTCGCAGAAGCCGAGGACGTCGACCGCCTTTTGCTTTCGCTCGCGGCCGAAATGCCGGCCTCCAAGGCGGCGGCCGAAGCCGCACGCATGACCGGCGGGCAAAAGTCGGCGCTCTACCGCCGCCTGCTCGAACTCAAGGAAGGCGGCGGTGGCTGATACGCTGGCGCGACGCAAGGCCTACCGGCGCGGACATCGCGGTGAATGGCTTGCGGCACTCGCGCTGATGCTGAAAGGCTACCGCATAGTCGCGCGGCGCTATCGGACAAAACTCGGCGAAATCGACCTCATCGCTAGGCGCGGCAACCTCGTGCTGATCGTCGAGGTGAAGGCGCGGCGAACCCTTGCCGAGGCCATGGAGGCGGTATCTTACGGCTCCGAGCGGCGCATCGAGGGTGCGGCCGATCTCTGGCTCTCGCGCCAGCCGGACTATGGGCGGCTTTCCGTGCGCTTCGACCTGGTGGCGGTGCTGCCGCGCCGCTGGCCAGTGCATGTGGAGAATGCATTCCAGGGGCGGAACTGAGCTAGAGCATTTTGCAGCCAGACGGAATCGTCTGACGTCGCACAAATGCGGCTAAGAAAACGGATAGAGCGGCGGAATAGCATTCATCAGAATGCCCGTCGCTCTTGGGGCTTTACCCTGACGGCCGATGCCCTTAACAGCGCTTCCCAAGCCCGGCCCGCGAGCCGGGCAATCTCGTCAAGCGGCCGCATGGGCGCCAAGAACTACTGGAGAAAGCAATGACCCTTCCCGACCGGTTGAGCATCGACCCGCGCAGCCCCTTCTTCGATGGCGAAGCGCTGGAACGCGGCGTCGGCATCCTGTTCAACGGACGCGAGCGCGAGGACGTCAGCGAATATTGCGTCAGCGAGGGCTGGATCCGCGTGCCGGCCGGCAAGTCCAAGGACCGCTTCGGCCAGCCGATCACCATCAAGCTCAAGGGCACGGTTGAGCCTTTCCCGCGGGCCTGAGCGCCGGAGAACGCTTTCCGGGCGAGCCTGCCCAGACTTTCAGCTGGTGACAGCGAAACCTGACGGCACCTGCTCGGCCAGAGAATGAGTGCGGCAACCGCGAAGAGGTCGTGTTCTTTCGCACCCCCCTCTGTCCTGCCGGACATCTCCCCCACAAGGGGGGAGATCAGCTGGCCGCAATGTTGCCGCCCTTTCTGCAACGCTGGAGATTGGCGAAAGCCGAGGCGACATCCAATCTCCCCCCTTGTGGGGGAGATGTCCGGCAGGACAGAGGGGGGCAACGTAGAGCAACAAGCCGGCCGGATATAAACCCGCCGCCTCCCGGCCTTACCCTCGCCGCGTCACCCGCATCGGCAGGCCGCCCTGCGGCTGGGTGGTGAGCTTCTGTACCGGCCAGGGCTTCGTCTCCGGCACAGTGTCGAAGCGGAAGCGCGAGAGCAGGATCGCGAGCGCGATGATCGCCTCCTGCATGGCAAAGCTTGCGCCGATGCAGACACGCGGGCCGGCGCCGAATGGCAAATACTGGTAGCGATCGATCTTCTCGCGGTTGCCGGGGTGGAAGCGCGCCGGGATGAAGGCCTCGGGCTGATCCCAAAGCTTGCGGTGGCGGTGCACCGTCCACGGCATGACCAGAACCTGCGAGCCCTTGCGGATTTCCAGATCCTTGTAGCGGTCGACCTCGATGGCCTCGCGGTTGATCGAAGGCGCCGGCGGATAGAGCCGCAGCGCCTCCTCGAAGGCCGCGCGCGTCAGCGGCATGGCATCGAGCCACTTGGTCGGGTCGGGCTCGCGTGCCAGCACCGCGTCGATTTCGGCTTCGATCGGCGCGCGCTCCCACGGTGCCTCTGCGAGGCAATAGAGCGTCCAGCCAAGCGCCCGGGCGGTAGTCTCGTGGCCGGCGCCGATGAAGGTGATGATATTGTCCTCGATCTCGGCGCGGCTCAGCCCGTCCGGCCCTTCGGCGCGCAGAAGCAGGGTCAAAAAATCCTCGGGCACGGCATCGGGCTCGCGCGCCAGCCTCTCCTTGCGCATCGCCATGGTGTCGGACACGATCTTGCGGAAATAGGCCATGGTCTTGCGGCCGCGAATGCGCGTGATGCGCGGCAGCCAGTCGGGCGCGCGCAAGAGGTCGAGCGGATCGACCCGGCCCATGGTTTCGAACAGGTGATCGACCTGGTGCCCGAAACTGCCCGGCTCGCCGGCGATCTCGCCGGAAAACAGCGTTTCGGCGAGGATTTCGTAGGTCAACGCGGTCATGTCGCGGGCGATGTCGACCGTGCCGGTCTCACCTTCGTAGCGCTCGACAAATTCCAGCGTGCGCTTCAGCATCGGCTGCGCAAAGCCGAATATGTTGCGCGGCGTGAACACCGGCGCCATGGCCTTGCGCGAGCGCTTCCACACCTCGCCCTCGGCGGTCAGAAGCCCGTCGCGCAGGATTGGCCGCAGGATCTTCTGGCGCACCGTGGCCATCTTGTAGTTCTTCGCATTGTCCACCAGCACGTGGCGGATCAGGCCGGGATCGTTGGCGATCACCAGCGGCCCGCCGATGCCGGACACCGATATCCACGGCTCGTTGTAAGAAGGCTCGCCCCACAGTTCGAGCGGATTGCGGTAGACGATGCGGATCATCTGCAGCGTCGAGGGCGGCGTGCTGCGGGGTTTTGGCGCGGGCGGAATGAAGGGAGCGGGCGCGGTATCCATCGTGTCCTCCGTCCGGCTTATGTAGGCGGGGCGCGGCCGCGCGTCCACAGAAACGAAGACTGTCCCGCAAAGGATGAACGCAGCGTCACCGGCAAATTCCGGCCGGTCACCAATGGTGCTCGCTTGCCTTCCGGGCGGGATAGGCCCATTTCCTCCCTAAGTCACCTTTGGTGACTGGATTGCATAGGGAATACGACTTTGACACATAAGCTCCACATCATCATCGGCAGCACCCGGCCCG
>JAEWHN010000325.1 GCA_023387775.1 Pseudomonadota bacterium
CGATGCGGCGCGCATTGTGGATCAGGTCCTGGCCCTTGCGCGTCAGCGACACCCCGCGCGAGCCGCGATCGAACAGCGGCTCGCCGACCATCTCCTCCAGCCGCTTGATCTGCATCGACACGGCCGACTGCGTGCGACGCACCTGCTCGGCCGCCTTGGTGAAATTGCTGGCCTCGGCGACCGCCACGAAGGTGCGCAACAGGTCGCTGTCGAGGTGAACCGTCATTGCCTTGGCCATAAGAATTTCTGATTGCTGGCATCATCCCAATTCGTTTGAAACATGTCAATCAACGCACGATATTGCGTGAGAGATCGAGAGTTTCATGCGAATGCGCCGGCACTGCAGGCGTGGAAATGAGCACAGTCCTCACTCACCCGCTGTCCCCCTGGGGCTGCGGGTTCTTTTTATCCGGCCGCCGGACCGCTTCCGGCAGTTGTGCGAGGGCGCCTGAACATCATGCATAACCGGACTGTCCTTGGCATCGCCGCGCTGTGCATCGGCATTCTGGTGTTTTCCGTGCAGGACCCGCTGATCAAGGCGGTGTCGGACCGCTATCCGGTCATGGAGGTGATGGCGATCCGCTCCATCGTCGCGCTGCCGATCCTGCTCTTCATCGTGCACCGCGACGTGGGGCTGGCCGCGCTCGCTTCGCGCCGCTTCGGCCTGCTGACCTTGCGGGCGCTGACCCTCTTCACCTCCTACACCTCCTACTATCTGGCGCTCGCCGCCCTGCCGCTCGCCGATGCGGTGGCGCTCTACTTCACCGGACCGCTCTTCATCATGCTGCTGGCCGGGCCCTATCTCGGCGAGCGGGTGGCGTGGCAAAGCGCGGTCACGGCCTCGATCGGCCTGACCGGCGTGCTGGTCATGCTGCAGCCCGGCAATTCCGTGCTCGACTGGGCGGCATTCCTGTCGCTGATGTCGGCCGCGCTCTACGGCTTCTCGCAGCTGGCGGCGCGCAAGCTGGGCTCGACCGAATCCTCGACCGTGATGAGCTTTTACCAGAACGGCGCCTATCTGCTCGGTGCCATCATCGCCGGCGTCATCTTCACGGTCGCCGACCTCGGCGAGATGACGCATCCGAGCGTCAGCTTCCTCACCCGCCCCTGGGTGTGGCCGACGTCGGTCGACTTCGCGATGATGGCATCCTGCGGCGTGGTGGCTTCGGCGGGCATGATCCTGCTTTCGCAGGCCTACCGGATGGCCCCGGCCAATGTCGTCGCCACTTTCGAATACACCGGCATCTTGTGGGTGCCGCTGTGGGGCTTCCTGTTCTTCGGCGAAGTGCCGCAGGGCCCGACTCTTGCAGGCGCGGCGCTGATCGTCGGCGCGGGCCTCTTTGCCCTCAACTCGCGGCAGCGGGTGAAAGCGCCGGCTTGAGGCGATTGCCCCGCCCTCGGCGGCCTGTTCCTTTTTTCTCGCCGCACAGCACCTATGTGGAGACCGAACCCACCCGGTCTTCAATAGGAAGGAGCGGCCTTGCCGAAATCGAACGCCTCCAGACGCGCGCTTCTCATCGTCAATCCAAAGGCTCGGCGCGGTACGGGCTCAATCGCCTCGGCCGTGGATGTGCTGCAGGCAAACCGCATGGAGGTGGTCGAAGAGGCCGCGAGCGCGCGTGAATCGCTCTCCGACCTGATCCGGCGCCGTGCCAGCGGGTTCGACCTCATCATCGTCGGAGGCGGTGACGGCACCCTGAATTCCGCGGCCGCGGGTCTCGTTGAGGCAGGTCTGCCGCTTGGCGTGTTGCCGCTCGGAACGGCCAACGACTTCGCACGCACGGTCGGCATCCCCACCGATCCGACAAGGGCAGCCGAGCTGATTGCAATCGGCTCGCCCTCCCCGATCGACCTGGGGGAAGTCAACGGCCAACTGTTTTTCAACGTCGCCAGCATTGGTTTCAGCGCCGAACTGGCCGCCGATCTTACCGAACAGGCCAAGAAGCGTTGGGGCAAGCTTGGCTATGCCATCACCGCCGCCCGGCTGCTGGCACGCTCGGAGCTGTTCAGCGCATATCTCGATCATGATGGCACGACCGAAAAAATCAGGACCATGCAGGTCTCCGTCGGCAACGGCCGTCACTATGGCGGCGGCATGACGATTGAGGAAAACGCCTCGGCCGACGACGGCATGCTCGACTTCTACAGCCTGGAGGTCGACCACTGGTGGCGGTTGCTGGCACTGCTGCCGAGCCTCAGGAAGGGCACGCATGGACGCTGGGACGACGTGCGCGCATTCCGCACCAGGCAGGTCACGATCCGCACCAGCAAGCCGCGACCGGTCAATACCGACGGAGAGCTCAGCACCTGGACGCCGGCGCAGTTCCGCATCCGGCCAAAGGTGCTCCGGGTGTTCACGCCGAAAGGTGGACCGCGGCCGTGAAGCCGCGCAACCCGCGTCAGACCTCGCCCTTGACCACGCCGACGAAGGGCAGCTCGCGGAAGGCGTGGGCCACGTCCATGCCATCGCCGACCACGAGATAGTCCGGGCAGTCGGCGCTGACAGGCCTCTTTGCCCTCAACTCGAGGCAGCGGGTGAAGGCGCCGGCCTGAAGCAGCGACCGGACATGACCGGCGCCCTTTGATATTGGCGGGCGGAAATGAGCGCTTCGACGGAGCCGCCGTTCACGCTGCGGGCAGACCAGGCTCCGTAAGCGCAAAGCTTTCGCGGCCTTTCAGACCCTGCCACCAGGCATTCAGCTTGGGAAAAGCCCGCAATTCGGCCGCCCCTTCCTCGGCGGCGGCGAAATAGGCCATCATCGCGCCCAGATGCAGATCGGCAAGGCTGGGCGCGTCGCCAACCAGGAACTCGCCGCCATTCGCCATGTCCTCCACCGCGGCCAGCACGCGACGGGAAGCGAGCAACCCCTCGGCAAGAATGGCTGCGTCGGTCTTCGACCCTCTGGCCTGGTTGAAAACGCGCTGCACGAAAACCTGTCTCACCATTGGCCAGTAGCCATAGGCGTCAGCGGCGGCGATGATCTGGTTCATGCGCGCCCGGCGTCGTGCGCCCGAAGGCTGGAGCGGCCTTCCTGGCAAGGCATCGTCGACATAGCGCGTTATCGCCGTGGTTTCGTAGAGCACGAAATCTTCGTGCACCAGCGTAGGCACCCGACCGAACGGGTGCAGCGCCAGATAGTCCGCAGGGATCGTGTCAGCGAACGGATCGATCTCCACGTGGTCCCACGGGACGCCCTTTTCGAGGAGAGCCAGCCGCGCAATCCGGAGGTAGACGCTGTAGCGATAGCCATAGAGCGTCACCCCCATGGCCCCTCAGACCTCGCCCTTGACCACGCCGACGAAGGGCAGTTCGCGGAAGGCGTGGGCCACGTCCATGCCATAGCCGACCACGAAATAATCGGGGCAGTCGAAGCCGACATAGTCGGCGTTCAGCTCGGTCTGGCGGCGCATGCGCTTGTCCAGCAGAACAGCGATTGAGCAGCTCTTGGCGCCCCGCGACATCATCAGCTCGCGCGTGTAGGACAGCGTCTTGCCCGACTCCAATATGTCGTCGATAAGCAACACGTCGCGGCCCGCCACCTCGTTGTCGATGTCGCGCAGCACACGCACCTCGCCGCTGGTGGTGCCGGTGCCGTAGCTGGAGATGAAGATGAACTCGACCTCCGGCGACAGGCCCACATCGTGCATCGCGCGGATCAGGTCGGCGGCGAAGATGAACGAGCCTTTCAGCACCGATATGACCAGCAGGTCGGTGTAGTCGCGCGAGGCGATTTCCTTGGCCAGCTCGAGATTGCGCCGGGCAATCGCCGAGGCGCTGAACAGAACTTCGATATCCTTGCCGCGAACAGCCGGCATGCTCTTAGTCTCCAAAGGCGACCGCTACGGTCTTCACGCCGTTCTTAGGCACCGCAAGGCGCGAGGAAAAGGCAAATCTGCCGCCCGGCGCCAGGGGCGTCTGCGATGTCCCCAGCTTGTAGAAGGTAGCGCGCCCGTCCTCGCCGGTCACGCGGATTTCCAGCGCCGGCAACAGCGCGGCCCTGTTGCCGCCATTGGTGGCCTCGCCGTCGACATGGAGGATCGGCCTGCCGGCGGCGGTGTCGACGCGCGATTTCACCCCGCTGATCGTGAAGGCGGGTGCTGCCCGCGCGGGCTCGGGAAAGGGCAGCCGCAGCAGCAGCGCGTGCCCGCCCGAAATCCAGAATGCCGCGAGCGCCAGCCCGAGGCCGAAGACCCAGAAGGCAGGCCCCCCGCGCCGGGAAAAGGGGCGCGCGCCTAAGTGGGGAAGCTTCCTGTCCTTGCGCAGGATGTCCATGCCGGCCGCCGGCGAAAGGCCGGGCGCGGCAACCGCGTCGATCTTGGGGAAGGCCTGGTCGGGTGCGTCCGGAGCCACGATTTCGTAATCGGCGTCGATCACATCGGCACGGCCCTGGGGCCGCGGCACTGCGGTGGCAGCCGCCGTCGACGCCATGATCTCGCCGGAAACCGGGCGCGCCGTGCGACCGTCTGACATAGCCGAAAGGATATCCTTTTCGAATGTTCCCGGATTCCGAAGGTAAACGGAATTGGTTAATGCTTCGCCACCAGACAGCGAATCAGGCCCGCTTTTGCCGTGAAATTTAACCGATCGTTAACCGTCCGGCCCGAAGGTCGTCTCGAACAGTCGGCCCGCTTTGGGGGCCCCAACACCCAAGGGCTCTGCATTTGATCCGCTTCGAGAACGTCGGCCTGCGCTACGGGATGGGCCCGGAAATTCTCCGCGACATTTCCCTGCACATTCCCGAACGTTCGTTCCAGTTCCTGACCGGCCCCTCCGGCGCCGGCAAGACCACCCTGCTGCGGCTTCTGTTCCTGTCGCTGAAGCCGACGCGCGGGCTGATCACCGTCTTCGGCAAGGACCGCTCGCGCATATCGCCTCAGGAACTGCCGCTGATGCGCCGGCGCATCGGCGTGGTGTTCCAGGATTTCCGCCTGCTCGATCACATGACGACCTACGAGAACGTGGCGCTGCCGCTGCGTGTGCGCGGACGCGAGGAGGCAAGCTACCGCAGCGACGTGACCGAGCTGTTGAAATGGGTCGGCCTTGGCGAGCGCATGCATGTGCTGCCGCCGGTGCTGTCGGGCGGCGAAAAGCAGCGGGCGGCCATCGCGCGCGCCCTGATCGAGCAACCGGAACTGCTGCTGGCCGACGAGCCTACCGGAAACGTGGACCCGCCGCTGGCGCGGCGGCTGTTGCGCCTGTTCATCGAGCTCAACCGGCTGGGAACGGCGGTGATCATTGCCACGCACGATCTCGCCCTGATGGAACAGGTCGACGCACGGCGCATGATCCTGGCCGACGGGAGGCTCGACGTCTATGACTGAAGCGCCCGACGAGGCCCCGCAGGCGCCCCGCCCCGCGCGGCGCAAGACCGCGCCCATCGTGCCGCCGCAGAACATTGCCGGGCGCGCGCTGGTGTTCGTCATCGCCATCATGACCTTCCTGTCGTGCCTGACGCTGGGCGCTGTGACCCTGGTGCGCGACACCGCTTCGACCTGGGAAAGCCAGATCGCGCGCGAGGCGACGATCCAGATCAGGCCGGTCGACGGGCTCGACATGGAGGCCGCGCTGCAAAAGGCGGCCGAGATCGCCGGCCAGTTCACGGGCGTGCGCGGCGTCAAGATCGTGGACCGACAGGCCACCGCCCGCCTGCTCGAACCCTGGCTGGGATCGGGCCTCGACATGGACGAGCTGCCGGTGCCGCGGCTGGTCATCGTTACAATCGACGAGGACAACCCGCCCGACTTCGTGGCCATGCGCCAGCATTTGCTGCCCGCCGTGCCCAGCGCCACGCTGGACGACCACCGGACCTGGGTCGACCGGCTGGTGGCCATGGCGCACACCACCGTCACGCTCGGCATGGCCGTGCTGGTGCTGATGCTGTCGGCCACCGTGCTCACCGTGGTGTTCGCCACCCGCGGCGCCATGTCGGGCAACGGCCACATCATCGAGGTGCTGCACTTCGTCGGCGCGGAGGCGCGCTTCATCGCCGCACAGTTCCGCAAGCACTTCCTGCTGAGCGGCATGAAGGGCGCGGCCGCCGGCGGGGTCGCCGCCATGATCGTCTTCGTCGTGTTTTCATGGTGGTCGTCGCGCAACCTGGCCACGCCGCAGGCCGACCAGGCCACCGCGCTGTTCGGCAATTTCGCCATTGGCGCGGCAGGCTATGGCGGGGTCGCGCTGGTCGTATTGCTCATCGGAGCGCTGACGGCAGCCACCTCGCATGTGACCGTAGTGACCTACCTCAAGGACATCGAGGTCGGCCATCACGACGGGCTATAGGCCGGGAGAGGACCGATCGCATCATTCTCTCACGCAGCACGACCGGCCGTAACGGAATGTGCGGGAACCTGCATGGCGGCCATTCGCAAATTTCCATGATATGATGATGCGGGTTCGAAAAGAGGATGCCAGCGACGGCATGAGGGACGATCCGGTGGCGGCCACAGCACAATCCAAGCGCACAGGCGACGTTCTGCGCACGGCGGCCGTAGGGCTTGTCTGCGCAGGCATGCTGTTTGCCGCCGGCTTCGGCGTGTTTGCCCACCATATCAGCAGCCTCACCACGCCCAAGAATCCGCCCAGCGCCGATGGCATCATCGTTCTGACCGGCGGCCAGGCGCGGCTCGACGCCGCGCTGGAACTGCTCAAGTCGGGCAAGGGCAAACGCCTGCTCATCAGCGGCGTGCACCCTTCGGCCGGGCGCAAGTCGCTGCAGATCGCGACCGGTGCCGACAAGGCGCTGTTTTCCTGTTGCGTCGATATCGACCATGCCGCGCTGGACACGATCGGCAATGCCGAGGAAAGCGCCAAGTGGATCGAGGATCACGCCTATTCCAGCGTCATCCTGGTCACCAACAACTATCACATGCCGCGCAGCATGCTGGAACTGGGCCGTCTCATCGCCGATGCCGACCTGAAGCCCTATCCGGTGGTCAACACGCGGCTCGACGGCGGCGGCTGGATGACCAATCGCGGGGCGCTGAGGGTGCTGTTCACCGAATACACCAAATATGTCGCCGCGCTGGCACGCGCCGTGGTGCCGTTGCGCTCGACGGCGAGCGGCGTCGCGGTGGTCGACGCCTCATCGAAAACCGCCGCCAACTGAGATCTCGCGCCCCTACGGCGTCGCGCCATGGTTTTCCTTTGGCGGTTCTTGGTGTAACCAGCCCTGACCTTCCGTCTCAGGTTTCATCCATGGTTCAAATTCGCTCGCTGGCGTTCAACATCGTCTTCTACGCCAACCTGATCCTCCAGATGCTGTTCTGGACGCCGTTCTATTTCCTGGCGTCGCGCCAGCGCGCCTGGTTCGTGCCGAAATTCTGGGCCTGCTCCAGCCTGTGGCTGCAGGAGAAGATCGCCGGCACGAGAAGCGAGGTCACGGGGCAGGAAAACCTGCCGCAGGGCTCCTACATTCTCGCGCCCAAGCACCAGTCCTTCTGGGACACCATCGCCTTCCTGCCCTACATCCCCGATGCGCTCTACATCCTCAAGCGCGAGCTGACCTGGATCCCGTTCTTCGGCTGGTACATCGCCAAGATGCGCATGATCCCGGTCAATCGGGGCAGCCGCTCCAAGGCGCTTAAAGCCGCCGTGGCCGCCACCAAGGCCGAGCTTGACCGCAACAGCCGCCAGCTCATCATCTATCCCGAAGGCACCCGCCGCGCGCCCGGCGCCGAGCCGGCCTACAAATGGGGCATCGTGGAACTTTATTCGCAGCTCAACCTGCCCGTGGTGCCGGTGGCACACGTAGCGGGCCTGTACTGGCCGCGGCGCAAGTTCCTGCGCCATCCGGGCACCATCCATGCGCGCTTCCTGCCGCCGATCCCGCCGGGGCTAGGCAAGGAGGAGTTCATGCAGCGGCTGATCGCCGAAACCGAAGCCGCCTGCGACCAGCTTCTCATCGAGGCGGCAAGGTCGGAAAACCCGCCGCCCCTGCCGCCGACGGCCGTGGAGCGGCTGAAGGAACTGGGCGCGAAGGTCTAAAGGCCGCTTCCCTCAGCCCTTGGCCCTCGCGCCTGGCGAGGGCCAGTTGGCTAGAGCCGCCGCGCCACGGCTTCCAACCAGTGGTCGCGAATGCCGAGCGCTTCCAGATGGCGGAGCGTGTTGAGCACATATTCCTCGTTCGGCCCCGACTGCCCGACCGCGCCGGCAACGATGCGCGCCGCCTCTGCCTCGTGGAGGTTGCCGGCATATTGCTCGTGTGCGCGGTCAACGATGTAGCAGAGCGCCTCCACCCTCTCGCCGGCGGCGAGGCGCACGACATGAGTGCGCTCGACATAGACATTGGTGACCAGTTCGCGCTCGCGCAGATAGCTCACCACCTCCTCGCGCAGCTCGCCCGGAACGCGGAAGGCAAGGCCCACACAGGAGCCGCCGCGGTCCAGCCCCAGCACGAGGCCCGGGCGGTCCTTCGTGCCGCGATGGACGTAGGATTGCACGCACAGCGAACGGCGAAAGCCGTGCAGATGCGCGCGCCGGGTCTCCACATGCGCAAAGCCGGGGCGCCAGATCAGCGAGCCATAGCCAAAAACCCAAAAATCGCCCATATCGAGAAGCCAACTCCGAATGCAGCGCACTGCTGCCTCGAAGCCATGCATAAAATATCGACGCCGAAAGAAAAGACCGGATTTTGCCGGGTCGGCCCGTTTCGGATAAAGGACGCTCCGGAAAAGGAGCGCCCGGAAGAAGAGGATCTTCGCCAAGATGCCGTCAGACGACAGCCGCAAGCCAAACTACAGCCGCCGCTTCATGTGGCTGGCGCTTTTCATCGTGGTGCTGTTCGGCGGCTACAGCCTTGGCTGGTTCTACCTCGCCGACAAGCTGGAGGCGCAGGCCAAGTCCCGCATCGCGGCGCTGAACCATGATGGCGTGACCGCCGACTGCGCCAACCCGGTGGCGCGCGGCTTCCCGTTCAGGCTCGGCCTGTTCTGCGACCGCGTCGCCTTCACGGACCCGTCGCGCGGCATCAGTATCACCGCCGGAAGCTTCCGCTCGGTGGGCCAGATCTACGATCCCGCCCATCTCATCGCCGAGCTAGACGGCCCTGCCCGCATCGACGTGCCGCAGGCACGGTCGCTCGCGCTCGCCTGGGGCAATCTTCGCGCCAGCGTGCGGCTGGCCCAGCCGCTGCCGCAGCGCGTTTCGCTGGAAGGCAGTCAGCTGAACGCCGACACCACTGACGGTGCGCACCTGGCAACCGTGGAGACCTTCGAGGGCCACATGCGTCCCAACGGCGCGGACGTGGACCTCGCCGGCACCTTCTCCAGTCTCTCTCTCGACCCGTCCGTCGTGGACGGGCGCACCGTGCCGCCGCTGTCGGGCGAGACCGACCTCACCATCAACAACGGGGTCCAGCTTATCGGCATCCGGACGCAAAGCCTGCGCGGCCAGTCCGGCACCATCCACACGCTCGACCTCTCCACGGCCCAGACCACCGGCCTCTCGCTGAGCGGTCCGTTCTCGGTCGACCAGGACGGCCTGCTGGACGCCGATTTCAAGGTGAAGGTTCGCGACCCACAGGGCCTTGCCACCGTACTGGGCGGCGTGCTGCCGGAAAAGAGCCGGGAAATCCACCAGGGCTTCATGGGCCTTTCCCTGCTCGGCAGGGAGCCCTCGCTGCCGCTGAAGATCGTCAAGGGCAAAGCATCGCTGGGCTTCATCAAGCTCGGCCAGGTGCCGCCGCTGCAGTAGAGGGACGCCTTCGCGATTATACCCCCACCCCTAACCCCTCCCCACAAGGGGGAGGGGGACTATTTCGCCGCCACAGCCACCAGAAACGGCAAAGATTGGCCCCGGGCGATCATGCCGCAAAGTTCCCCTCCCCCTTGTGGGGAGGGGCTGGGGGTGGGGGTCGCTTCAATGCGGCAACTACCAGCGCAGCCCCCAAACCAGCAGGGCTCAGCTCTTCGGCAGCTTCTCCGGATGAGCCACCACCTGGCGACCGAAGTCGGGCGCGTCGATGTCCTGGCCGGCGTCGATGATCGAGCGGCGGATGGTGCGGGTGCGCGTGAACAGGTCGAATAGTTTTTCGCCGTCGCCCCAGCGGATCGCGCGCTGCAGCGAGGCGAGATCCTCCGAGAAGCGCGCCAGCATTTCCAGGATCGCGTCCTTGTTGTGCAGGCACACGTCACGCCACATGGTGGGGTCGGACGCCGCCAGGCGCGTGAAGTCGCGGAAGCCGGAGGCCGAATACTTGATCACCTCGGACTTGGTCACCGTCTGCAGGTCGTCGGCGGTGCCGACGATGTTGTAGGCGATGATGTGCGGCAGGTGCGAGACGATCGCCAGCACCATGTCGTGGTGCTCGGGGTCCATGGTGTCGATGTTGGAGCCGCAGCGGCGCCAGAATTCCGACAGCTTCTCCAGCGCCTCCGGGTCGGTGCCCGGCAACGGCGTGAAGATGCACCAGCGGTTTTCGAACAGCTCGGCAAAGCCGGCGTCGGGCCCGGACTTTTCCGTGCCCGCCAGCGGGTGGCCGGGAATGAAATGCACATGCGCGGGCATGTGCGGCTGCATCTGCGCGATCACCGAGCCCTTGGTCGAGCCGACATCGGTGACGATGGCGCCGGGCTTCAGCGCCGGCGCGATTTCGGCCGCCACAGCGCCCGACGAGCCGACCGGCACCGAAACGATGACAAGGTCGGCGTCCTTCACCGCCTCGGCGGCGCTGGTGGTGTAGGAATTCCCGAGATCCAGCTCCTCGGCGCGTTTCAGCGTATCGGGGCTGCGGGTGGCGATGGCGACATGGCCGGCGAGGCCCTCGCGGCGAATGACCCGCGCCAGCGACGACCCGATGAGGCCGATGCCGACGAGGGCGATCTTCTCAAACAATGGAGCGGACATTTTCTAGCTTTTCAAAAACTCGGTGAGAGCGGCGACGACGCCGCGATTGGCTTCTTCGGTTCCGACCGTCATCCGCAGCGCGTTGGGAAAACCGTAGCCTGCAACGCGCCGCAGAATATA
>JAEWHN010000383.1 GCA_023387775.1 Pseudomonadota bacterium
GATCATGCAGCGCGTGAAGGATTCCGGCGCCGAGGCGCTGTTCGCCTTCCTGCCCTCGGGCCCGACCACGCTCGGCTTCGTCAAGGCCTATAACGACAACGGCCTGAAGAACGCCGGCATCAGGTTCCTGGCGCCGGGCGACCTCACCCAGGAGTCCGACCTGCCGGCGCTGGGCGCATCGGCCGAAGGCCTGCTGACCACCTTCCACTATGCCATCTCGCACGACTCGGCCGAGAACAAGAAGTTCGTCGAGGCTGCCGAGAAGGCCATCGGCAACCCGGCCGAACTGTCCTTCCCCTCGGTCGGTGCCTATGACGGCATGCATGTCATCTACAAGATGATCGAGGCGACCGGCGGCAAGCAGGACGCGCAGAAGGCCGTGGACGCCGTGAAGGGTCTTTCCTGGGAAAGCCCGCGCGGCCCGGTGTCGATCGACCCCGAAAGCCGCCACATGACGCAGAACATCTACCTGCGCGAAGTGGCCAAGGCCGAGGACGGCACCTATTACAACAAGGAAACCGCGACCTTCGAGAACCAGGGCGATCCCGGCCTGGCCGCCGCGAAGTAAGCGAACCTTTGACGAACCGACGCCCGGTGGCCGCATGCGGCTTCCGGGCGCTTTCCGGATAGAGCCATGCAAACCGTTTTCAGCGTTGGGACCGACGCCCTTGCCTATGGCATGGTGCTGTTCGTCATCTCGATCGGACTGTCCGTGACCATGGGCCTGATGCGCGTGGTCAATCTTGCCCACGGCGCCTTTGCCATGATCGGCGGCTATATCGCCTCCTACGCCGCTCACACGCTGGGCCTGGGCTATGCCGTGGCGATCCTGATCGCCGTGGTGGGCACCATCCTCATCGCCATCCCCGTCGAGCGGCTGCTCTACCGCCGGATCTATGGCGCGCCCGAGCTGACGCAGGTGCTGATGACCATCGGCATCACCTTCTGCGTCATCGGCCTTGCCAATTATGTGTTCGGCCCGACGCTGAAGACGATCCCGCTGCCCGAGACGCTGCGCGGGCCGGTGGATCTCGGCTTCCGCTCCATTGCCGCGCACAAGCTGTTTGCCATCGCCTGCGGCGTCGTGGTTGCCGGCGGGCTCTGGTTCCTGATCGAGAAGACCGCCTTCGGCGTGAAGCTGCGCGCCTCGGTCGACAATGCGGCAATGGCTGCATCGCTGGGTGTTCGCACCAAGATCGTCTATGCCGTCAGCTTCGCGGTCGCGGTCGGGCTCGCCGCCTTTGGCGGCATCGTCGGCGCCGAACTCTTGCCGATCGAACCCTATTACGCGCTGCGCTACATGGTGACGTTCCTCGTCGTCGTGTCGGTCGGCGGCGCGGGCTCCATTCCCGGCGCGCTGCTGGCCTGTGTCCTGCTTGGCACCATCGACACGACCGGCCGCTATCTCCTGCCGGAATATGGCGAGTTCTTCTTCTATCTCGCGGTGATTGCAATCGTCTGCATCTTCCCGCGCGGACTTCTTGGCAGGAAGAAATAATGGCCGCGATTGAAACCACTTCTCCGATGGGCAAGGCGGCAACCGCCCCCAACTGGCTGCTGCGCGATCTCGCCGGCCTTGCCATCATCCTGGTCGTTGCGGCGATCGGCTTTCTGCTGTTCCCCGACAATCTTGCGCTGCTGACGCGCATCGTGGCGATTGCGCTGCTGGTGCTGTCGCTCGATCTCGTCACCGGCTATTGCGGCGTCGGCACGCTCGGCCATGCGGCGCTGTTCGGGGCAGGGGCCTATGCGGCCGGCATCGCCGCCGCGCATTACGGCATCAGCGATCCGTTCGCCATGGTCGGCATCGGCGCCGTGGGCGGCGCGGTGGCAGGGCTTGTTTCCGGCGCCGTGATCCTGCGCGGCCATGGGCTGGCGCAGCTCGTGCTTTCCATTGCCGTGGTGCATCTGTTCCACGAGATCGCCAACAAGGCGTCGGACTGGACCGGCGGCAGCGACGGCCTCGCCGGCATCTCGCCCGACCCGGTGTTCGGCGTGTTCGAATTCGACCTGTGGGGCCACACCGCCTATGGCTTCGGCATCGCGCTATTGGTCATCGTCTTCATGCTGCTGCGGCTGCTGGTGCGCTCGCCCTTCGGCATGCTGTGCCGGGGCATCAAGGAAGACCCGGTGCGCGTCAGCGCCATGGGCGCTTCGGTGAACGGCATGCTGATGCGCATGTATGTGATCTCCGGCGCGGTGGCCGGCATCGGCGGTGCGCTGAACGCCATCTCCACCCAGGTCGTGGGCCTCGACAGCCTGAGCTTCACCACCTCGGCGGATTCGCTGGTGATGCTGGTGCTCGGCGGCACGGGCTCGCTCTATGGCGCGCTAATCGGCACCGTCACCTTCATGTGGTTCGAGGACTTCGTCTCGGCCGCCAATCCGTTCCACTGGCTTACCATCGTCGGCGCGCTGCTGATCGCGGTGGTGCTGTTTGCGCCCAAGGGCCTCTACGGCACCGCGGCGCAGCTTCTGAACCGCTACCGGAGGCAGGCATGAGCGCGGTCTTCCAGGTCCAGAACCTGAAAAAATCCTTCGGCGGCCTTGCGGTCACGCAGGACGTCTCGATCTCCATGGCTCCGGGCGACCGGGTGGCGCTGATCGGCCCCAACGGCGCCGGCAAGACCACCTTCGTCAACCTGGTGACCGGGCACCTGCAGGCCGATTCCGGCAAGGTGACGCTGGGCGGCGCGGACGTGACTTCGCTGGTGCCCACCAAACGGGTGCAGCAGGGGCTGGTGCGCTCCTTCCAGGTGACGCGGCTGTTTGCCGACATGACGCCGGAAGAGCATGTGGCGCTGGCTGTGCTGCAGCGCACCGGCCGCACGGGCCGGCTGCTCGGCAATTTCCACGCCATGCCGGACGTGATGGCCGAGGTGCACGAACTTCTGCAGACGCTTGGGCTCGACCACATCGCGACCCGCAGGGTAAGCGAGATCGCCTATGGCCAGCAGCGCCTGCTGGAGATCGCGCTGGCGCTGGCGCTGAAGCCCAAGGTGCTGCTGCTCGACGAGCCCGCCGCCGGCGTGCCGCAGAGCGACACCCCGCGCATCGAGGCGGCCCTTGCCGGCCTGCCTTCCGACCTCGCCGTGCTGATGATCGAGCACGACATGGACCTCGTTTTCCGCTTCGCCAAGCGCGTCGTCGTGCTTGCCGCCGGCGCCATCATCTTCGACGGCTCTCC
>JAEWHN010000389.1 GCA_023387775.1 Pseudomonadota bacterium
ACCGTGAGCCGGGCGCCGTCGGCTGGCTGATCGGCGAGGAGAACCGGGGGCTGGCCTGCATGTTCACCATGATGGACAATGCCCGCCTCGCCGTCGGCATCCAGGGCGTGGCGGTGGCGGAAGCCGCGTTCCAGAAGGCGCTGTGGCGAAAACGGCAGAGTCGATCGTCCCGCATATGAGGCGGGGTCAACTGGTCATTCTGGAGTCGACGACCTATCCGGGCACGACGGCGGAGATTCTCGCGCCGGCGCTTGAAAAAAGCGGCCTGAAGTGCGGATCGGACTTTTTCGTCGCCTTCAGTCCCGAACGGGAGGATCCCGGAAATCCGGCATTCGACACCTATTCCATTCCGAAGGTGGTCGGAGGAATGGATGACATGGCCAGAGAGCTTGCCGTGGCTTTTTACGGCAGCGTGGTGTCGGAAGTGGTTTCGGTCTCTTCGGCAGCAACGGCCGAAGCGGTCAAGATCACGGAGAACATCTTCCGCTCGGTCAATATCGCGCTTGTGAATGAGCTGAAGCTCATTTTCGGCGCGATGGGTATCGACATCTGGGAGGTGGTAGAGGCGGCCAAGACGAAGCCCTTCGGCTACATGCCGTTCTATCCGGGGCCGGGCCTTGGCGGCCACTGCATTCCCATAGATCCGTTCTATCTGAGCTGGAAGGCGCGGGAATATGACATGCCTACGCGCTTCATCGAACTGGCCGGGCAGATCAACACAAGCATGCCGCAACACGTCGTGGCGGTGTGCGCGGAAGCCCTGAACATGCGCTTTTCCAAGGGGCTGAACGGGGCCAGGGTGCTGCTGGTCGGACTGGCCTACAAGAAGAACGTGGACGACATGCGCGAGAGCCCCGGGCTGAAGCTGATCGAACTGCTGGAGCGCTACGGCGCGACGGTGGACTATTTCGACCCGTATATTCCATCCATCCCGGTGACTCGGGAACATCCCGAGTTCACCGGGCGGCAGTCGCAAGCCGGCGGCGCGGCCTGCTTTGCCAATTATGATCTCGCGCTGATTGCGACCGATCACGACAATGTCGGCTATCGCGAAATCGTCGAAAACAGCAAGATCGTGATCGATACCCGCAACGCGTGCGAACGCCACGGCGTGTGGGCCGACAACATCGTCAAGGCTTAGAAGCGCGCGGTGCGCCGTCGAACCTTCGTGGGCGGAGCTATCCGTTCATGGCGGCTTCCAGAAACCGCTGCGACAGGACGCGGATATCGCGGTGTTCAAGAAGCCAGGAGCGGCCTCTGGCGCCAAGACCGGCCCGCTCCTGCGGCGACATCTCCAGCATGGCCGACAGCGCGAGCGCAATGGCTTGAGGGTCCTCGGGCGGGCAGACGAGGCCCGACCCGCTGAGCTCGACCGGATTTTCCGGCGTATCGATGGCGCAGACGATCGGCTTGCCGGCGAGCATGTAGTCGTTGAGCTTGTTGGGGCTTACGCCATGCCGGAACAACGGGCTTTTGCGCAATCCGATATAGGCGACGTCGACGCGATGCAGAAAGTCGGGCACCTGGGACTTCGTCACCGGATCGAGCAGCACGAACCGATCGCCAAGGCCAAGCCTCCGCACATGGGTGCGCAGCGCCTCGGCATGCTGGCCATGGCCCATCAGCAGCACCGCCAAGGGTTTATCGTCGATGCGGGCCATGGCGTCGGCAAGGTCGAACAAGGCATTGGCTTCGCCGATGCGACCGGCATAACCGACGAGCATCCTGCCAAGGCCCCTTTGCCGCTCGATCTCGCGGATGTGCCCCTGCGGCAAAGGCCGTTGCTCGTGCACGGCCCCGAGGGGAATGCCGTTCGGCACATGGACGAACTTCTCGGGAGCCATGCCCCGGCCGACCATGTAGTTCCTGGCTTTAGGCAGCACGGAGACGACCGTGTCTGCGTGGCGGTAGGCGCGGTCCTCCGACCATTGCATCGCACGAATGAGAGGGTGTTTTGTCGAGGCCCGCCCCAGCTCGATCAGCGTCAGAGGCCAAAGATCGCGCACTTCGAACACGAGGCGGGCGCGCCAGCGGCGGGCGAGCCGCAGCGCGGCATGGATGGCGAATGGGTGATGCGAGGAGCAGACGACGAGATCGGCCGGCCCGATCCGCGGGCAGGCAAGCCAGCTGCGAAGCGAAAATGCGAGCAGGTTGAGAACGCGCAGGGCGGTCTGGTCGGGCCTGTAGGACGGCGTCGGAAGCCAGATGTAGCGGATCCCGTCGATGATTTCCTCGCCCCCGCGGCCGCGAGCAACGGGCTGCTGGGCACGAACGTGCGAAAAGCTGGCGCTGACGATCGTGACTTCGTGCCCCGCCCTTGTCCATTCGCGGGCGAGATAATAGTGCCCATAGACCATGCCGTGCACGGGCGAGCCGGCGAAGTGAGCGAGCATCACGATCTTCATGAGCCGACCCCCATGCGTTCGATCCAGCGTGCCAGGATGAAGACCCGAAAGAACTCCTGATGACCAAGCGTCGACCTGCCGGCGAGATAGCGGTCGAATTCGGCGGTCAGCGCAGTCTGATCCACCAGGTTGCGGAGCGCTGAAGGCAGGTCTTCGAAGGTCGAGCGGAATGCGGCAGCCACCGGCCCCCTGATCCACCCGTCCTGGTCGGTGGCGAAGCCGATCTTGTCGCGGCGGTCGATGATTGCCTGCGGTACCTGCCCGCGAGCGGCGTGGCGTAGCAGCCTCTTCGTTCGCCCTCCGGCTAGCTTGAACTCAGACGGCAGGGCAACGCACCATTCCACCAGGCGATGATCGAGGAAGGGAGCGCGGGTTTCCACACCGAAGGCGCGGGCGTTCCGGTCCTGGTAGCGCAGCAGCGATGGCAAGCTGAGCGCGGTGACGTCCAGGACTTGTCGGTTCCGGATGGTGCCCGCACTCGGGCGAAGCGAAGGCAACGCCCCGGCATCGACAGGGAGCAGGAACGCAAGGGCCTTGCTTCGCGGCAGCAGCCGGCCGGACAGATGGCGCCTGCCGCTGCGCCAATCCCAGGTTCCGCGATCTCCCCGGTAAGCGAGGCCGAGAAGTTCGGCCAGGAAAAGCTGATAGCGGCCGGCCCGCAACAACTCGAGGAGACGGAAGACGACGTATCTGCGGTATCCGCAGAGGATCTCGTCGGCGCCCTGGCCAACCAGCAGGACATCCGTTCCCGTCTCGCGTGCCTTTGCCATGATAAGCCACTGGGCGAACACGCTGGAGGAGGCGAAAGGCTCTTCCTGATGCCAGATGAGCCTCTCGAGCGCGTCGGAAAAGCCCCGGGCGGTGGGTAGAACCGGATGAGCGCGAGAGCCGGTGCGATCGGTGATCATCCGGGCCCAGTGGCGCTCGTCCAGCTTCGGGCTTTCCGAGCCGACGGTGAAGCAGTCGAGCGCGTCGCCAGCTTGTGCGTGCGCCTGGCAGACGATTGCCGATGAATCGAGACCGCCGGAAAGGCAGGCGCCGAGCCGGGCCGCGCGCCCCAGCCGCAGGCGCACCGCATCGCGCAGGAGATGGGAAAAGTGTTCGCAGGCTTC
>JAEWHN010000376.1 GCA_023387775.1 Pseudomonadota bacterium
GACCTCGGCATCGACTGGGGCGACGTCGATCTCGTCATCCATGTCGGCGCGCCGAAGGGGGCGAGCCGGCTGGCGCAGCGCATCGGCCGTTCCAACCACCGCATGGACGAGCCCAGCCAGGCGATCCTCATTCCCGCCAACCGTTTCGAGGTGCTGGAATGCCGGGCGGCGCTGGAAGCCAATTATCTCGGCGCGCAGGACACGCCGTCGCTGGTCGAAGGCGCGCTCGACGTGCTTTGCCAGCATGTGCTGGGCGTTGCCTGCGGCGCGCCTTTCCGCGCCGACGAGCTATTCGAGGAGGTGCGGACTGCCGCACCCTATACGGCGCTTGACCGCCACACCTTCGACCGCGTGGTCGATTTCGTCGCCACTGGCGGCTACGCGCTGAAAAGCTACGAGCGCTATGCCCGCATCAAGCTCACCAAGGACGGCACCTGGCGCATCAGCCATCCGCGCGTCGCCCAGCAATATCGGCTCAATGTCGGCACCATCATCGAGGTGCCGGCGCTCACCGTGCGCTATGTGCGCGAGGGCAGGGGGCTTGTCGCGCGCGGCGGGCCGGCGCTCGGCAAAATCGAGGAGGCGTTCCTGGAGACTCTGGTGCCGGGCGATACCTTCCTGTTCTCCGGCAAGGTGCTGCGCTTCGAAGGCATCCGCGAGAACGAATGCTTTGTCTCCAATGCGCCGGGCAAGGATGCCAAGGTGCCATATTACGGCGGTGGCAAGTTCCCGCTTTCCACCTACCTGGCCGACGTCGTGCGCGCCATGCTGGCCGATCCCGATCGCTGGAAACAACTGCCCGACCAGGTCGCCGACTGGTTGCGGCTGCAATCGGAAAAATCCATCCTGCCCAAGCGCTCCGACCTGCTGATCGAAACCTTTCCGCGCGGCGGCCGCCACTACATGGTGGCCTACCCGTTCGAGGGGCGCCCGGCGCACCAGACGCTTGGCATGCTGCTCACCCGCCGGCTGGAGCGCGCCGGCGCGCGGCCGCTCGGCTTCGTCGCCACCGACTACGCGCTGGCGATCTGGTCGCTCGGCGACATGGGGCAGATGTTCAGGCGCGATGGCGGGTGGTCGCTCGGGCAGCTGTTCGACGAGGACATGCTGGGCGACGATCTCGATGCCTGGCTCGCCGACAGCTGGATGCTGAAACGCACCTTCCGCAATTGCGCGCTGATCTCCGGGCTGATCGAGAAGCGCCATCCCGGCCAGGAAAAGAGCGGTCGGCAGGTGAATGTCTCGGCCGACCTCATTTATGACGTGCTTCGCAGCCATGAGCCCGACCACATTCTCCTGCAGGCTACGCGCGCGGACGCGGCGATGGGTCTGCTCGATGTCAGGAGGCTCGGCGAGATGCTCTCGCGCATACGCGGTCGAATCGTGCATAAATCTCTCGAGTACATCTCGCCGCTGGCGGTTCCCATCATGCTGGAAGTTGGCCAGGAATCGGTGCGCGGCGACGCCGACGACACGCTGCTCTTGGAAGCCGAGGGCATCATCGAGGAGGCCATGGGGCCGCAATGAGCAGTCTGGCGCACAGGGCTCGGCAACCGCGCGACGAGGCGATCCTGATCGCCGGCGAGCGCGTGGTCTGCGACCGGCGCGGCGTGCTGTTCGCGCCCGAGCTCGACCTGCTGGTGGTCTCCGACCTGCATCTGGAAAAGGGGTCGTCCTATGCCCGGCGCGGCGCGCTGCTGCCGCCTTACGACACGGCCACGACGCTTGCCCACCTTGCCGCTGTCATTCACCATTACCAGCCACGGCGGGTGATCAGCCTAGGCGACAGTTTTCACGACGGCGAAGGCGCCGCGCGCCTGCCCGAAATCTTCCGCCAGGCGCTGGAGGCGCTGATGGCCGGCCGCGACTGGTTCTGGGTCGCCGGCAACCACGATCCGCAGGCGCCCGCCGGCCTGCCGGGCGACACGGTGGGCGAAATCCATGTCGGGGGCCTGAGCTTCCGGCACGAGCCTTCGGCCACTCCGGTCGAGGGCGAGATCGCCGGCCACCTGCACCCTTGCGCGCGCATCGTCCAGCGCGGCCGCTCGGTGCGCCGGCGTTGTTTCGCCAGCGACGGCAGCCGCATCGTCATGCCTGCCTTCGGCGCCTATACCGGCTCGCTCAACGTGCTCGACGGCGCCTATCAGGGCTTGTTCGATTGGGAGAGATTCCGCGCCTACATGCTCGGTTCCCAGCGCATCTTCACCATTGCCGGCGCGATGCTGCACCCGGGCTGAATGCGCGCCCCTCAGTCCTTCCGGAAGATGATTCGGCCCAGCCAGCCGGTCAGCATGGCCAGCAGCACCGCAAAGATGCCGAACCACAGGCTGTGGTTGTTGGCGAAGCGGTAGACCGTCTGCTCGAAGCCGGACTTGTAGATCGCAAGCTGCGCCGAGGTTTCCTTGATGAACACGCCGTTGCGGAACAGGAAGGCGCGCGCCCGGTGCGTACCGACAGGCACGTTGGGCGCCAGCGAAAGCCGGGCGCGGAACAGGTTGGACGACAAGAACTGCACGCCGCCGATGCGTTCGCTGTAAAGTCCGGTCTTCGTTTTCAGCTCGCGCAGGGCTGCGGTGAACTGTTCCAGCGTCGCCGGGTTGTCGGTGCCGTCCAGCGGCGCCATGTGCAGGTTGTTCGCGCCCAGCGAAAGCTGCCGGTACTTGGCCGGGTCGGCGATGTCCTGCCACGGGCGCGTGGTGGCCACCGAATAGGAGGCGGGCACGTTCTGGAAGGCTTCGGACTGCACGTTGATCCACATGCCCAGCACGCGGTCCTTGCGGCGCACCACCACCGGCCGCGCCGGGCCTTCCAGCACCACGATGATGTCGTAGCGCCCCTGGCGGGCCAGCAGCGGGTCGGAATTCTCGATCGCGCCGAATATGGTCAGGTCCGCGCCGGCGAAATCCGAGGTGATGGCGATGCGGTCGGTCGAAAGGCCGATCTGGATCGTTTCCTGCGGCTGTTCCTGGGCCTGCGCCGGGGTCATTTGCAGCCATGCAAAGGCGAGGGCGGCCAGCGCCGCCGCCAGCCTCATAGGTGGCCTCCGTCCAGGCCCGACAGCGAATAGATGTTGGCCGGCCGCACGAAGAGGTCGAACGCCAGCCTCAGCGCCACCGCCAGCACCAGCAGCGCCAGAAGCGCGCGCAGCTGCTCGCCGCGCAGCTTCTGCCCGGCCTTGGCGCCGTATTGCGCACCGGCCACGCCGCCCAGCATCAGCACGAAGGCCAGCACGATGTCGACCGTCTGGTTGGTGGTGGCGTGCACGATGGTGGTGTAGGCGGAAACGAAGATGATCTGGAACAGCGAGGTGCCGATAACCACGTTGGTCGGCACCTTGAGCAGATAGATCAGCGCCGGCACCATGATGAAGCCGCCGCCCACGCCCATGATGGACGACAGGAAGCCGATGCCGGCGCCCAGCCCCAGCACCGGAATGATGCTGACGAACAGTTTCGAGGCGCGAAAACGCATCTTCAGCGGCAGGCGGTGGATCCAGTTGTGCTGGCCGGATTTCTTCAGCGTCGGCGCCGCGCCGACCTTTGCCTGGCGCAGCGAATTCACGCTTTCCACCAGCATCATTCCGCCCACCGAGCCCAGCAGCACCACGTAGAGCAGCGAGATGAACAGGTCGAGCTGGCCGATCGCGCGCAGCAGCGAGAACACATAGATGCCGCCGGTAGAGCCGACCACGCCCCCCACCAGCAGCATCGTTCCGAGCTTGAAGTCCAGCGTGCCGCGCTTGAAGTGGGCCAGCGCGCCGGAGAAGGAAGCGGCGATGACCTGGTTGGCGCCGGTGGCAACCGCTATCGCGGGCGGAATGTTATAGAAAATCAGCAGCGGCGTGATGAGGAAGCCGCCGCCAACGCCGAACATGCCCGACAGGAACCCCACCGCGGCGCCCATGGCGAGCAGCACCAGGATGTTGGCTGATAATTCCGCGATCGGGAGATAAATTCCCACCCGTCAACTCTACACTATGTGCCCGGCCGGCGAAGACCGTTTTCTTCTTCGCTGATTGCATGCTCTTGCGCCGACATTGCGGCGAAGTCAAACTTCGTGGCAGTCTAAAACAAAAAGCATGTCAACAGGTTAACAATGTCCGCCGCGCCGGGTCGCTTTCAGGGCATTCATCGCAAGATGCGCGCTCAGCGGTCAGCCATCGCCAGCCGGACGCCCAGCAGCACGAAGGCAGCGGCGAAGCTCCGGCGCATCCAGTTCATCACCTGCGGGCGCGAAACGATCCTGTCGCGCACGGATGCCGCAAACAGCCCGTAGCCGACGAACACGGCAAAGGTCATGGCCATGAAGACGGCGCTGAGCATGAGCATTCGCCGCACGGGATGCGGATCGTCCAGGCTGATGAACTGCGGCAGGAAGGCCAGGAAGAAGATCGACAGCTTCGGGTTCAGGATGTTGATGAGCACGGCGGTGACGGACACCCGAAGCGCGGAGCCGGGTTGCACCTCTTCGGTAACGTGCAGCGCCCCTTTTTCGCGGAGCGCGTTCCAGGCCATGTAGAGC
>JAEWHN010000078.1 GCA_023387775.1 Pseudomonadota bacterium
TTCGGCATGGGCATCGACAAGCCGGACGTGCGCTTCGTCGCCCATATCGACCTGCCGGGCAGCATCGAGGCCTATTATCAGGAGACCGGTCGCGCCGGGCGCGACGGCCTGCCGTCCGATACGCTGATGCTCTACGGCTACGAGGATATCGCGCTACGCAGCCGCTTCATCGAGGAGTCGGAGGCGCCCGACCAGCGAAAGCGCATGGAGCGGCACAAGCTCGACGCGCTGCTGGGACTGGCCGAGACGGCGGGCTGCCGCCGACAGGTTCTGCTGTCCTATTTCGGCGACCATTGCGAACCGTGCGGCAATTGCGACACCTGCGCGGAGCCGCCAAGATTGTTCGACGGCACCATTGCGGCGCAAAAGGCACTGTCGTGCATCTACCGCACCGGCGAGCGTTTCGGGCAAGCCTATATTGTCGACGTGCTGCTGGGCGTGGAAAACGAGCGCATTGCCCAGTTCGGCCATGACCGCATCTCCACCTTCGGCATCGGCACCGAGCACGACAACCGCACATGGCGGGCGATCCTGCGTCAGCTGATCGCGCTACGCCTCATCGACGTCGACCTCACCGGCCATGGCGGCCTGTCGATCGCGCCCGCCGGCCGCGACTTCTTGCGCGACAAGCCGACGCTGATGCTGCGCGTGCCGGCGCCAACGCGCGCCAAACGCGGCAAGGTCGCGCGGAGTGCGGCGCAATCTGCTGTCCCCGATGCAGACCATGACCTGTTCCAGGCACTGCGGCTGAAGCGAACGGAAATGGCGCGGGCGCAGAACGTGCCACCCTATGTGATTTTCCACGACAAGACCCTGATCGAGCTGGCGGCGGCGCGACCCGCGTCCCGTTCCGAGATGGCGAACGTGCCCGGTGTAGGCGAAGCCAAGCTCGACCGCTACGGCCCCGCTTTCCTCGCGGTGATCGCCGAGCACGCATGACGAGGCGGCAGCGGGTGGTCCACGAGTTTATCCCCGAGCTTTGCGTCGCCGCTTAGTTCGGCTTGAACGTCGTTGCTGATCGCTGGCTCCAGGCGAATGGCACCAGCAAGACGCCCAGCGATGCGAACGCTGCCAGCATCGTCCATGCATCGTTGACGCTCCAGACGAACGCCGCCTTTTCGATCAATGGCCGCACGAAGGCTTCTGCGTCGGGCGTTATCGGACCGGATAGTGCGCTCGCCAACAATGCGGGGTCCAGCCCGATTGCCTCGGCGGCGGTGCTATCTCCCGCCAGGAGCCGGGACAGAAGGGCGTCCGCGTGGCCGCTGGTCCGTCCGTAGAGAACCGTGTCGATCAGCGCGATGCCAATCGCGCCACCCAGGTTTCGCATCAGATTGAAGAGACCGCTTGCATCCGGCACCTCTGGCTCGGGCAGCCGCCCCAACGCCAGGCGGGTCGGCGGCAACAGGCAAAACATGATTGCGACGCCGCGCAGGATCTGCGGCCAGAACATTTCGCTGAAGTCCGTGTCGCGCGTCTCGAATGTGCTTAGTCCCAGTCCAAGCGCAACCAGTCCGAAGCCAAAAGCGGTCAGCAATCGTGGATCGAGACGTCGCTCCAGCGCGACGGCGAGGGGTGCCGTGGCAAGTTGCGCAGCACCGGTCACCAACATGGTCAAGCCGATTTCCAGGGCATCGTGGCCGCGGACGAACGCGAGAAAGACCGGCATGAGATACACGGAGCCGAACAGGCCGACACCCAGGAAGAAACTCAGCATGCACCCGATTGCAAACGAGCGGTCCCTGAAAAACGATAGCTGCACAATCGGATGGGTGGCCCGCAAGGTTCTCCAGACAAAGAGGCCGCCGCTGAAGACGCAAAGGGAAAACAGGCCAATGCAGGTCGGAGAAAGCCACCCTTCGTGTGGCGATTGTTTCAGTCCGATCATGAGGCTTGCGAGCGCAACCGCCATCAAGATCAACGACAAGCCATCCAATGCCTTGCTGTCGCCGAACTTCGTTTTGTGCCGAGGCAACAGATAGGGCGTGGCTGAGCTGGCAATCAGCCCCGGAACGACGTTGATGAGAAAAAGCCAGTGCCAGGAGTAGGTTTGCGTGATCCAGCCGCCAACGACGGGCCCGACCGTCGGTGCGAGCACGGCCATGATTCCGGCCAACGTCGTCGCCACCCCTTGATCTCGCGATGGGAACAAGATGAATACCGCGGCGAACACTGCCGGGATCAGCGTTCCGCCGGCGAAACCCTGCACCACGCGAAACGAAACAAGCGTCCAGAAGCTGTTGCTTGCGGCGCAGCCGATCGACGCCAGGGTGAAAAGCGCAATGGCGGCGGCGAATAGCCAGCGCATCGTCAGCGTGCGCGTAAGCCAGCCGGTCAGTGGAATGGCGATGATCTCGGCGATCAGATAGGCGGTCTGGATCCAGCTCATCAACTCGGGATCAATCGCGAGAGCGTTCTGGATCGCTGGCAAGGACGTCGCCACGACCTGAATGTCGAGAATCGCCATGAACATGCCAAGGCACATCAGGCAGAAGCCGATCCATGTCCTGGCGTCTGGGAGAGGCAATTCGGTACGCATCATCGCGATGGCCTTCCGCTCCCTGTCGGGAACGCCGACCGTTCCTATCGGCGTGAAGACGTTGAGGAATTCTCCGGACACATCGTGATGCCATCCGCAAGCCGTTGCGCTATCGGCCGGCCCGCCGCAGATGACGACAGCCTCAGGTCATCGCATCCGTCCGATGACAAAACGGAACAGGAACCACCGCATTTGCACCGCATCGCGCATGATGCTGGCTTCTTCCAGTCGCGCCAGCCATTCGGCTCGCGTCAGCGAACGCGTGACCGAAATGAGGCCGTCATCAATCGCTATTGGATGCAGCCGCGTCAGCTTGCCCGCGAGGCTGATGAAATGGAGCGGCACGGGGTGACGTTGGAGATCGTAGATCAGCCAGCCTTTGCGTGCCGTCGCCTCCATCCATCGCAGAAACCTCACGATCTGGTCGTCCGACATATGGTGGGCGAGCAGGCTGCTGACGGCGAAGTCGATGGGGGCGGTCGGTGCGTAGTCAAAAATGTCCGTCACGCGATAGTCGATCTCGTCCGCCTCTTCAGTTCCAGCTTGTGCAATACGGATGGCTTCGCGGCTGCGATCAATCCCGATCAGCCTGAGCGTCAAACCGCGCTTGCGCGCCCAGCGCCGGATAGTCCTCAGAAGATCGCCGTCGCCGCAGCCGACATCCAGGAGGGTCAGCGGCGTTTCCGCCGTCGCGTTTTTGGTGGCGCGACGCAACCAGGCGATCACCGGCCAATGACCGAGCATCGCCCTGTTGAAGCTGGCGATATCGCGTATCACCAGCGCCAGCTCCTCGGGGCTCGTATCGGCGCGATCGAGCCATTCGGTTTCGGCGCTGCGCTGCGACAGATCCCGCCCAACTGCTTGCATGATTGCGGGTGCGATCATGGTGCAGTGTGGAACAGCAGGGTTTCCGCGATCAATCCCGGCCCGAACGACATCGCGCAACCGGTGCGACCGCGCACCCCCGAGCCCAACAGCCTTTCGATGACAAACATGACGGTCGCGGACGACATGTTGCCATAGCGTCTCAAAATCTCGCGCGACGCCGCCAGCGCCGCGGGCCCAAGTTCGAAGGCGCGTTCAACCGCGTCGAGCACGGTACGGCCTCCGGGGTGCACCGCCCAAAGATCGATCGATGTGGCGGACGCCCCAGCAAGTACCTCGCGCCCGTGTTCCTGCAAGCCATCATGGATGGCGCCAGGAACACGTCCCGACAGTGTCATGTCGAAACCGGAATCCCGTATACTCCAGGTGATCAACTCACGGGTGCTGGGCACCAGCAGCGCGTGGAAGCTGTCGAGTGCCACTCCCGCCGGTTCTGAGCTCACGACACATGCTGCGCAGCCGTCGCCGAACAGAAGAAACAGGAGCATCTGCTCAAGGTCGGTCGTGTCCTTCAGGTGCAGGGTGCACAGCTCAAGGTTGACGACGAGCACTCGGGCGGAGGCTTCCGAACGAACGATGTGATGGGCCAGCTTGAGCGCGTTTATGGCCGCATGGCAGCCCATGAATCCGACCATGGTGCGTTCAACCGTGCCTGGAAGTCCGCAGCGCTCAATGAGTTCGAAATCAAGGCCGGGCGCAGAAAAACCGGTACAACACGTCACCACGAGATGCGTGATGCGGTCTCGATCCGGTCCGAGCTGCAAGGTATCGACGGCCGTTTGGGCCAGGACCGGCGCGTCCTTCTCGAACTTCAGCATTCGAGCTGTCGTGTCGGGAAAATCGCCACGCAGATAGAAGCCTTCGGCATCGACGCAGTCGCCTTCCGGTAGATTGCTCGGCGCAAGGCAGGAGTAGCGATGCTCGATTCCACACTTGTCAGCCATGCGCTGGAACAGCAGCGAGTTGCGCCGGTCATCATGAAGCATCGACTGCGCAAAGCGGCGGAAGGAGTCGTGAATGTCGTAGGGTGGCACTGCCGTGGCGACGCGATTTATATAGGCAGTCTGCATCGGAAAGCTTTCCGGCGGCGCGCGGCGTAGACCACCGCGAGCATGGGGTACCTCACAGAGAGAACGCTCGCCGTGCCCGAATTACAACGGCCACGCGGTGCGATCGGGGTCAACACTGTGTGAAGGCTCGCGCCGGCGGGGTGGTCGAAAGAAGCGCGAAGCACATGGGTTCGGCCACACCGGAAAGCCGGCCGAGGTCGCGGGTGCCGAGGCATTTCTCCGTTCGGACGACGCATCTTTCGTCAGCGGCGAGGTGCTCGGGGTAGATGGCGGTTGGCAGGCGACCCGCATGAGACGCGCGGAGCTTTTTGAGGGAAACGCCAAGGCCCGGCCAATATTACCAAATGTTCCTCAACTCCCTGAAAGGCGAACTGCAAGCGTGGACTTGTTGTGATACTCTCGATGAGCTCGGGGAGTATGCTGACAATGCTGCTGGAGCGAGAGGGTCCACTTGAAGCTTTGCTGGCGTGCGCGCGGAGTGCTGCGGCTGGCTGCGGCGGCACTGTGCTGCTCGAAGGGGAAGCTGGCATAGGCAAGACCTCGCTCTTACAAGAATTCGCGGAATGTGCGGACGGAAGCCGCCAGGTGTTATGGGGCTGGTGCGAGGCGCTCTACACACCGCGACCGCTCGGTCCCCTGCAGGACATGGCGCGATCACTCGATGCGCAAATAGTGGCACTGCTCGATCAGGCGGCAGCGCCCGAGCGGCTTTTCCCCGCGCTGTTGAACGCGCTTCAGCGTGCCCAAGATACGACGGTGCTCGTCTTCGAGGACGTGCATTGGGCCGACAACGCGACGCTCGACCTGGTAAAATACCTCGGCCGTCGTGTTTCTGTACTTCGTACATTGCTGGTGCTCACCGCGCGCAGCGACGAAATCGGCCCCGATCATCCCCTGACGCACGTGCTCGGCGATCTTCCATCGGCATCGTTAACCCGCATAAGGCTCGAACCGCTATCTCCTGAAGCGGTGGCCGTGCTGGCGAAGCAGGCGGGCCGAGCGGATGCCGATCTCTACTGCATCACGGAGGGCAACCCCTTCTTTGTCTCCGAGCTTCTGGCAAGCAGCGAGGTTGAGCCGGGGCAAATTCCGGATTCCATACGCGACGCGGTCTGGTCGCGGCTATCGCGCCTGACGGCCGGCGAACGCGAGGTGCTGGAAATGATGAGCATCGCGCCCGGAAGCGTGGAACCGTGGCTGATCCGCGCCCTTATCGGCGGCGAGGCCGAAACCCTTGTGGACCAGTGCGTGGCCCGCCGATTGCTGCGGCGAGACAGCCAAGGCGCCCTGACGTTCCGCCATGAACTTGCCAGGCTGGCGACACTTGATCGGCTGTCGCCCAGCCTTCAGCGTTCGCTTCATGCAAAGGTGGAGGCTGCAATATCCGAGCTTCCGGCGGCGCAGGCGAGCGCGCAGCTTTCACGCCGGGTTCACCACGCCGCCGGGGCGGACGACGGAGCGCGTGTTCTCGAACTTGCGCCGCAAGCCGCGGCACGAGCCTCGCGTCTGGGAGCCCATCGCGAAGCCGCCTCGCATCTGGAAACGGCGCTCGGATATGTTGCCCACGCTCCGCCGGCACTGGCCGCGCAGCTCTATGAAGACTGGGCCTACGAGGCCGGACTGGCGCTGCTCGTCTACGACTCGATCATCGAGGCACGGCATCGCGCCATAGCGATCTGGCGGGAACTCGGATGCATCGACAAGGTCGGGCGCAATCTGCGTTGGCTTTCGAGGCTGCACTGGCGTCGCGGCGAGGGCGAGCAGGCGGAGTATTTCGCCAACGAAGCCGTGCGCGAAGTGGAAAGCCTGCCCCCGGGGCCGGAACTGGCAATGGCCTACAGCACACGCTCGCAGCTCAATATGCTGCACTATCGGTTCGATGAAGCGATCGACTGGGGTTTGCGCGCGATCGCATTGGCCGACCAGCTGGGCGAAGTCGAAACGCGTGTCCACGCCCTGAACAATGTCGGCACCGCGCTCCTGTTCGCCAACCGCGAGGGCGGTCGCGAACTGCTGGAAGAAAGCCTCTCGCTGTCGCTGGAGCACGGGTTCCATGACCACGCGTCGCGCGCCTACACCAACTTCGCCGAACACGCTGTGGTGTTGAAGGACTTCGCGCTTGCCGAACGCCTGCTGGCCGAAGGCATCGCCTTCTGTGCCAGGTACGACCTCGATTCTGCGGCGCAATACCTGCTCGGCCGACAAGCCGAGCTTCGCATGGAGCAAGGGCGTTTTCGCGAGGCCGAGACCATTGCGCAGGGGGTCATGTGCCTGGAGCGCTTGCCCGTTGTGATGCACCTGCCGGCGCTGACGGTGCTTGGCAGAGTACGCGTGCGGCTGGGCGAACCTGACGGTTCCACTCACCTGCAGCAGGCGCTCGAAGAGGCGTTGCCGACCGGCGAGCCGCAGCGCATCATGCCGGCCCGTCTGGCCTTGGCCGAAGCGGCCTGGCTTGTCGAAGACCTCAGCGCCAGCCACGAGCAATTGGCGGCGCTCGCCGCCATGGACCTCGGCAACTTCCGGCCTTCGGACATCGGCGAACTGGTGACCTGGTGGCGGCGATGCGGGATGGCGGGGTCGTTTTCCGCGCCCGGAACGGAAATTCCTTCGCCGCGATCCGCCGAGCTTCGAGGCGATCCGTCTGCAGCCGCGGCGGAATGGACAAGCCTTGGTCTTCCTTATGAGGCGGCACTCGCGCTGATGCAGGTTGGGGGAGGTGATGCCGGGACAGCATTGGCGCGCGCCGTGACAATGCTTGAGACGATCGAGGCGCGTCCTGCCGCGGTGCTGGCGCGAAAGCTGGCGCAGCGCCTGGGTGTCGCAAGTCAGTTGCCGAAGGCGCGCCGGGGTCCATACAAGGCTGCCCGCCATCACCCGCTCGGGTTGACGCGACAAGAACAACAGGTGCTCGCCCTGATCGCCGAGGGCAAGAGCAACAAGGAGGTCGCGCGGAGCCTGTCGCGCTCGCCGCGCACGATCGAGCACCAGGTTTCAGCTGTGCTCGGCAAATTCAACGCCGCCAACCGGATGGAAGTCCTGCTGCGCCTGCGTGGCGAGCCGTGGCTGCTGTCGAGCCGCTCCAGGAAAGCCAGCAGCCAAAACTAGGAAGCTGGCTGCCGAAAATTGGGTGGTCGTACCCATGGCTGCGAGATGTTGCACCGTAATTATAGTCGCACGCTCTGATCCGAAGGAGAAATGGCGATGACCGGACGTTTTCCTGCAATTGCATTGACCCTGCTTACAGCAACAGGCACCACCGCGGCGTCGGAACTGTTGCCGGAAAGCGGGCACAGCATTCATGTCGGCCGTTTCAAGGGTGCTGTCCACTACACGGTCGAGCAAGACGGCTACCGGGTCGTCGCGACCCTGGCTTCCGGCGATGTGGAGCAGCCGATCCGGTTCGTCTCCACGCTCGGCCCGGGCCAGCGCATGATGATATCCGTGCCTCATGCCATAGGCGAGCCCTCTGCAGATTTCGAGATCCTGCGGAGCGGCGAAGCCCTCCTTGTGAGCGAACCGGTCTGGACGGCAGATTTGGTTGACTGAGTGCGGACCTCAGCCGCGGTCGTGTCTGGACGCGAAAATCGAGACCGCGTTTCAGCGGCTGTTGCTACGCAGAAGAACTTGCGGCTTCGGTGCGGGCGGACATCTGGCCCGCTCCGCCCAGGATCCAGAAGCTGAACTCCGACGGGAGCAGCCTCGCCACCTGACGGGCGTAGCGGCGTGGGCTGGACGCTCTGTCCAGCCGCTTCAGGAGCGCGTTGCCTCCGAAGAAGACAACGGCCCGCCTCGGCCCGGCGCCGCCGCGGATGAACGGAAACCTGTCGGCGAGAAGGCCTGTCTCGATCTGCTCCATGAATGTCTGCCGAATTGAGTTGGCGATCCCGGCAGGATTCGAACCTGCGACCATCGGCTTAGAAGGCCGGTGCTCTATCCAGCTGAGCTACGGGACCACACTCCGGCGGCCGGGCGCCTGAGGCTCTCAGTGCGTCCAGGGCGTCCTGCGGTCATAGCGGAAATTGTCCGCATAGGAAATCTGGCGGCGCGCGGTTTCCTTGGGTTCCTGCACGCGGTAGTCGATTCCGTGCTTCTCGGCGTAGGCGATCGCCTCTTCCTTGGAGCCGAAGGTCAGGCGAATCTGGCTCTTCATGTCGCGTGAGCTGGTGTAGCCCATCAGCGGATCGATCCTGCGCGGCAGTGCGGGGTCGAATTCGAGTACCCAATGACCGGTCTTGGCCTTACCCGACTGCATCGCCGTCTTGGCGGGGCTGAAAATGCGCGCGGACATTCTTTCCTCATCCATGCATGCGATGGTCGGAGTGGCAGGATTCGAACCTGCGACCCCCTGATCCCAAATCAGGTGCGCTACCAGGCTGCGCTACACTCCGGACACTTGGGGGCTATAGAGTTCAAGGCCTTATGAAGCAAGCCCCCATTGTTGGAAAAACGGTGCAACAGCATTCCGCAAGGCAAAAACACCCGCGATCAGTGCGCGAAGCCGAAGTAATGCGCCCGCAGCGCTTCCAGATCGCCGCTTTCCTGGGCGGCAAGCACGGCAATTGATGCAGGCCGCCTGAGCGGGCTTCCGGCGGTGAATGCAAAGCCGTACTTGTCCGGCTGGAAGATGTTGCCGACTACCTTGAGGTTCATGCCGGGGTTTGTGAAGGTGAAATATTCGAGCACCGGGCTGTCGGCGACGACCGCGTCCACCTCGGCGTTGACCAGGGCCGTCGCTGCGTCCTCGATGTGATCGTAAGACGCCGTGGCGATGAACAACGACTTCATGTAGGCCTCGGACACGCTGCCGGCCCGAACCCCGACGATCTTGCCGCGCAGATCCGTCAGGCCGTTGATCTCGTTGGTGAGTTGAACGGCCGTCATCACGCTGGCCACCGATGACGTGAAATAGGCAATCACGGCTATGCCGCACACCATCCATACGGCCTGCCAGGTCCGGCCAATCCAGCCGAACAGGTTCTTGCGCGTGCTCTTCCCCGATGTGGCGATCGACATCACATGGTAGAAACTCTCGGCCAGGCCTTCGCGCCACCGCCTTGGAAAGTCGACATCGAATCGCCTGTCGAACAGGGTCATAAGCAGCGTGGCCAGGACTATGCAGGCGACGATCCAGGCGTAGGTCCGGAGATGGCCGGCATCCCCCAGCATGCCCAGCACCTCCCAAAGGCTTGTCCCGTCATTGGACGGCACCATCAGGCGAAGCCCGGCATCGAACCAGGGGTGGCTGAACTCGACGAGTTTGGCACGGCCCTCCGTGATGCTCAGATTGGTGACCGCGACATCGACGGCGCCGGTCGAAACGGCCTCCACCAACTCGCCGTAGTTCTGAAACCGTCGATATTCGGAGACGACCTTGAGCTTGCCGGCGACCTTTTCCCAAAGCTCTATCGCCATGCCGGAATAGGTTTCGCCCTGGCGGAACACGAATGGCGGACTGAGATAGACCCCGACACTGACGGTTCGAGCCTGGACAGGAGTTTCCTCGGCACGCGTCCCTCCCGTGAAGAGGAGCATGGCTGAAGCCAAAAAAATGACCAAGCCGGCCATCGATCGAGAGCGCGGTGCCAGAGTCCACATTCCGAAGTCGTTGATAATTATCCGAGTGGCGCCACCGTTGCAGACAAATCTTACGATTGTCTTGACCGGAAAACGCCGTGCTGCAGAGACGCCGCGGGCTGCTTGGAGCAGGGCCCGCGGCGGGCGGTATGGGTGCCGGCTAGGCCGCGCTTGCGGCCTTCAGCCCGCGCTGGATGTCGGCCTTGAGGTCCTCGACATTTTCCAGCCCGATCTGGAGCCGAAGGAGCGGGCCTTCGTAAGCTCCCTTCGCGATTGTGCGGTCGCCAAGGTAGACGTGCACGGCGAGGCTTTCATAGCCGCCCCAGGAATAGCCGAGGCCGAAGATCTCCAGCGCGTCGAGGAAGGCGTGTGCCTGCTTTTGGCCGCCGCCAGCCAGCACGACGGAGAAAATGCCGCTCGAGCCGGAGAAGTCGCGTTTCCAGATCTCGTGGCCGGGGTGGCTCTCCAGGCCCGGGTGCAGAACCTGCGCCACGCCCGGCTGCGTCTCCAGCCAGCGCGCGATTTCCAGCGCGCTCTGTTCGTGGCGCTCGAGCCGTACGCCCATGGTGCGCAGGCCGCGCAGCACCTGGTAGACGTCGTCAGGCGCCGGGCAGCAGCCAAGCGCCAGGAAGCCTTCATGCAGCCGCTCCCAGCACGCTTCGTTCGCGGAAACGGTGCCCAGCAAGATGTCCGAGTGGCCGGCGGGATATTTGGTCGCCGCGTGGATCGACACGTCCACGCCGTGGTCCAGCGGCTTGAAGTAAAGCGGGGTCGCCCAGGTGTTGTCCATCATCACCACCGCGCCGCCGGCATGGGCGGCCTTGACGATGGCCGGGATGTCCTGGATCTCGAAGGTGTTGGAGGCGGGGGATTCCGTGAACACGACCTTCGTGTTCTGCTTCATCAAGGCGGCGATGCCGGCGCCCACATGCGGGTCGTAGTATTCGATCTCCACGCCCAGCCGCGTCAGCATGGTGTTGGCGAAGTGGCGCGTGGGCATGTAGACGGAATCGACGATCAGCGCATGGTCGCCGGCGGAAAGGAAGGCGAGGAGCGGAACGGTCACTGCCGCCAGTCCCGAGGGCACGATGATGGTGCCGGCCGACCCTTCCAGGCTGTCGATCGCGGCTGCCAGCGCATCCGTCGTCGGCGTGCCGCGCGTGCCGTAGGTGTATTTCTGGGCGCGCGTGGCCATTGTCGCGGCGTCGGGGAACAGCACGGTGGAGGCATGCACCACCGGCGGATTGACGAAGCCGTAGAAGTCGCGCGGGTCGTTTCCGGCGTGAGCCAGTTGGGTATGAATACCCGTATTGGTGAAATCTCGCTTTGCCATGGCATCCTGCTCTGATCAGACGCCTTGGCATAAAACGGCATTTCCGGCGGCGCAACTGCACAGGTCCGGGCTTCTTGTGCTCCAGGGAGGCTGCGGTCATAGCGCAGCTTCGTGTGAATTCCCGAAAGCTGCCGCGTATCGGCGCGGAACATTTGCCGAACCGCGCATATCCCCCGATTTGCGTGCAGGGAGACCATTTCGCCTTGACGTGATGGTGATAATCGCTTTCGATGATTTTCGCTAATGGGGGGACAGCAACGCAACCATCGCTGCGATCTGCGTTTCGGAAACGGGCCGGAACGGTGCTGCCGCTTTTGCGGGACAACGGGGGTTATTCCCGAACAACAACAGACAAGGGGTCAGTGGGTAATGAAAAATACCGTGAAATTCATTCTGGGCGCTGCCGCATTCGGGGTTGCCGCTCTCGCAGCCTCAGCCGCTTCCGCAGACACGCTGAGCGACGTGAAGGCCAAGGGCTTCGTACAGTGTGGCGTCAACACCGCTCTCGCCGGTTTCTCCGCGCCTGACGACAAGGGCGAATGGAAAGGTTTCGACGTCGATTTCTGTCGCGCCGTGGCCGCCGCCATTTTCGGCGATCCCACCAAGGTGAAGTTTACCCCCACCAACGCCAAGGAGCGCTTTACCGCGCTGCAGTCGGGCGAAATCGACCTTCTGGCCCGCAACACCACCTGGACGCTCAGCCGCGATACCGCGCTCGGCTTCAACTTCGTGGGCGTCAACTACTATGACGGCCAGGGCTTCATGATCAACGCCAAGAAGCTGCCGGGCGTCAATTCGGCGCTTCAGCTGTCGGGCGCTTCAGTCTGCGTGCAAAGCGGCACCACCACCGAGCTCAACCTTGCCGACTTCTTCAAGGCCAACAATCTCGAATACAATCCGGTTGTGTTCGAAAAACTGGAAGAGACCAACGCGGCCTATGATTCGGGGCGTTGCGACGCCTATACGACCGACCAGTCCGGCCTCTATGCCATTCGCCTGACGCTGGCGTCGCCGGACGATCACATCGTGCTGCCGGAGATCATCTCCAAGGAGCCGCTGGCCCCGGCCGTGCGCCAGGGCGACGACAAGTGGTTCGATGTCGTCAAGTGGACGCTGAACGCGTTGGTGCTTTCGGAAGAGCTCGGCATCACCCAGGCCAATGTCGACGAGATGAAGAACTCGACCAATCCGGACATCCAGCGCGTGCTGGGCACCGAAGAGGGCAGCAAGCTGGGCGCCGATCTCGGCCTGGAGAACGACTGGGTCGTGAACATCGTCAAGGGCGTCGGCAACTACGGCGAGATTTTCGACCGTAACATCGGTGCCGGGAGCCCGCTGAAGATCGCGCGCGGTCTTAACGCGCTGTGGACCAAGGGTGGATTGCAGTATTCTATGCCCATCCGCTGAGTGATCTTCGGTTCCGGGGGGCGCCGGGCGCCTCCCGTCTCCGTGCAAAGGGAGACTACATGGCTTTGCAGGGCACGATTCGCGAAAGCGGAAACTCGGGCGCTTCCTACCTGAACGACCCGAAAATCCGTGGGCTGATTTACCAGCTCTTACTGTTTGTGGCTCTGGTAGGCTTTGCCTATTGGATCGTCGGCAATACAATCGAAAACCTGAGGCGCGCCAACATCTCCTCGGGCTTCGACTTCCTCAATGGCCGCGCCGGCTTCGACATCAGCGAAACGCTGATCCGCTATTCGTCCAACGACACCTACTGGCGGGCCTTGCTCGTGGGGTTGGTCAACACGGGCGTGGTGGCGGTCATGGGCGTCGTCACCGCCTCGGCGATCGGCTTCCTGATCGGTATCGGGCGCCTTTCCGACAATTGGCTGATCCGAAAGATCTCCACGGTTTACGTCGAGATCTTCCGCAACATCCCGCCCTTGCTGGTTATCTTCTTCTGGTATTTGGGCGTGCTTTCGGCGCTGCCGCAGCCGCGCGAGAGCATCGCGCTGCCCTTCGGCGCCTATCTCAACAATCGCGGCTTTTTCTTTCCGGGGGCCATCTGGGGCGAGGGGGCCTGGCTCATTCCGGTCGCCTTGCTGGTGGCCGTGGGGCTTTGCTGGTTCGTTGCCCGCCGTGCGCGGCAGCGTCAGGCCGAAACGGGAGAGCGGTTTCCGGTGTTCTGGACCTCGGCCGTCCTGCTTGTCGGGCTGCCGCTCCTGGCATTCGTTGCCGCGGGCTTTCCCGTGAGCTTCGAGTTTCCGCAGAAATCCACCTTCAATCTGCTGGGCGGCTCGCAGATTAGGCCGGAGTTCCTGTCGCTCTATCTCGCGCTTTCCTTCTATACGGCGGCCTTCATCGCCGAGATCGTGCGGGCTGGCATATTGGGCGTCAACAAGGGGCAGACCGAGGCGTCCTATGCGCTGGGGCTGCGCCGGGGGCAGACCTTGCGCCTCGTCGTGGTGCCGCAGGCGCTGCGCATCATCATTCCGCCGCTCACCAGCCAGTATCTGAACCTGACCAAGAACTCGTCGCTGGCAATCGCCATCGGCTACCCCGACCTGGTGCATATCGGCGGCACGATCCTCAACCAGAGCGGCCATTCGATCGAGATCGTCGCGATCTGGATGGTCGTTTATCTCGGCCTCAGCCTGCTGATGTCCGGTTTCATGAACTGGTTCAACGCCAGGGTGGCGCTGGTGGAGAGATAGCCATGTACAAATCCGATCTCGTCTATGTGCGCCAGCAATTGGACGCAGACGAGCGCCCGCCGGTCAACGAGCAGGGCGCCGTGGCCTGGCTGCGCAAAAATCTCTTCGCTTCGGTGCCCGATACGATTCTCACCTTCCTGGGCCTCGCCCTTCTGGCGCTCATACTGCCGCCCATTCTCCGGTGGGCGTTTCTGGAGGCGCAATGGTTTGGAACGGACCGCACCTTCTGCGCCACGGTCTCGCAGGGCGGCATCCAGCCCGATGGCTGGTCGGGTGCGTGCTGGGCCTTCGTGCGTGCGAAGTTCCTGCAATTCATGTTCGGGCAATATCCGATCGACCAGCGCTGGCGCGTGTTGCTCACCGGCGCGATCTTCGTCGGGCTGCTGGGGCCCTTGCTGGTGCCGGGCGCGCCCTACAAGCGGCTCAACGCCATCCTTCTTTTCGCAGTCTTTCCCTTCATTGCCTTCTTCCTGCTCGTGGGCGGTGTGTTCGGCCTGCCCTTCGTCGAAACCGCGCGCTGGGGCGGCCTGACGATCACGCTGGTGCTTTCCATCGTAGGCATCGCAGTGTCGCTGCCTGTCGGCATCCTGCTGGCGCTGGGGCGACGCTCCAAGCTGCCGGTCATCAAGCTTGCCAGCGTGATCTTCATCGAGACGATCCGCGGCGTGCCGCTGGTGACGGTGCTGTTCATGGCCAGCGTCATGTTCCCGCTTTTCCTGCCGGCCGGCATGACTTTCGACAAGTTCCTGCGCGCCTTGATCGGCGTGGCGCTGTTTGCCTCTGCCTATATGGCCGAAGTGGTCAGGGGCGGTCTGCAGGCGATCCCGAGGGGGCAATATGAGGGAGCGGCGTCGATCGGCCTCAGTTACTGGCAGACGATGAGCCTGGTGATACTGCCGCAGTCACTGCGGCTGGTAATCCCGGGTATCGTCAACACCTTCATCGGGCTCTTCAAGGATACGAGCCTGGTGACTATCATCGGCATGTTCGATCTGCTTGGCATCGTGCGCCAGAACTTCTCGGACGCCAACTGGGCTTCGCCTCAAACGCCGATCAGTGGGTTGGTATTCGCGGGGTTCATTTTCTGGCTGTTCTGTTTTGGCATGTCACGCTATTCGATCTATATGGAACACCGGCTTGCTACCGGTCACAAACGATAAAGGGGTTCGGCCTATGGCCACAGAAAACGCAGTCAGAGCCGAAGAGATCCGGGTCGACGCCGCCAAGATGCACATCTCGGAAACGGATGTGGCCATCGACATCGTGGGCATGCACAAGTGGTATGGCGAATTCCATGTGCTGAAGGACATCAACCTGCGCGTGATGCGCGGCGAGCGTATCGTCGTCTGCGGCCCGTCGGGCTCGGGCAAGTCGACCATGATCCGCTGCATCAACCGGCTGGAGGAGCACCAGAAGGGCAAGATCATCGTTGATGGCAAGGAGCTGTCCAACGATCTCAAGAAGATCGACGAGGTGCGCCGCGAGGTCGGCATGGTGTTCCAGCACTTCAACCTGTTCCCGCACCTGACGATCCTGGAGAACTGCACGCTCGCGCCGATCTGGGTGCGCAAGATGCCGAAGAAGCAGGCCGAGGAAGTCGCCATGCATTTCCTCAAGCGGGTGAAGATTCCCGAACAGGCTCACAAATATCCGGGCCAGCTTTCGGGCGGCCAGCAGCAGCGCGTGGCGATTGCGCGCTCGCTGTGCATGAACCCGCGCATCATGCTGTTCGATGAGCCGACCTCGGCGCTAGACCCCGAGATGATCAAGGAAGTGCTGGAAACCATGGTCGGTCTGGCCGAAGAAGGCATGACCATGCTGTGCGTGACGCACGAGATGGGCTTTGCCCGCAAGGTCGCCAACCGGGTGATCTTCATGGACCAGGGCCAGATCGTGGAGCAGAACACGCCGGGCGAGTTCTTCGACCATCCGCAGCACGAGCGGACGAAACTGTTCCTGTCGCAGATCCTGCATTGATCCGCCAGCGCCGGCACCTGCCGGATGCTGCAGTCAAATGAACAGAGCCCGGCTGGCATTCAGCCGGGCTTTTTTGTCAGGGCGACTGAAATCCGACGAGGCATGGAAGACGGGGCGGATCTTGTGAAGCCCCGTAGGGTCAGACCGATGTGGGTTCCCAGCCGTAGAGCCAGTCGAGGTCGGCGGCGAGCTTTTCCGGCGGCCGGGTCTTCAGCACGAGGTTGCGGGCCAGAGCGACCGGCCCCCAGGCCTGCCAGGCAAAATGGTTGAAGGCGCCACGGCGGGCGACGGCCGCCACGCGCGGCCGGCGCGACGCTTCCCATGCGGCGAGGGCGGGATCGAGTTCGCCCGACCTGGCAGCCACGAAGGCGGCAAGCGTGTCGGCGTCCTCGATGGCCATGGCCGCGCCCTGTGCCGCAAAGGGCGTCATCGCATGCGCCGCGTCGCCGATGAGCGCGACGCCCGGCGCAATCCAGCGGGATTTCGATGGCACCGTATGGATCGGCCATGCGGTCCACGGTCCCGCATCTTCGGCCAGTCGCGCCAGGGCAGGGGCGGTGTGGCGCATGGCCCGCTTCAGCATGGCGATGTCGGCTTTGCCCGCCCAGCCTTCGGCAAGCGCCTTGCCGGGCGTGAAGGCGACCAGGTTGAAGGCCGCGCCGCCGCGCACCGGATAGGCAATGAGGTGGAAGCCCGAATGCAGGAAGGCATTGACCGCGTCGTGGGAAGCGAAGGAGGCGAATGCTTGTCCCGCCTCGCTGTCGCTCTGGATCACCGTGCGCCAGGCCAGTTCGCCATGGAACTGGCTGTTGCCTCCACCGACCAGGCCTCGCACCGAGGACCAGACGCCGTCCGCGCCGACAAGAAGCAGGCCGTTAGTGTCCGCAGCAGCGCCGCCGGGCGCTCGGAAACTGGCGGAGATACCAGAGGCATCGCCGCTAAACCCGCGCAGCTCGGCGCCCTTGGTCAGCCTGATCGCGGGCTGCCGCGACACGGCCTCCAGCAGTGCGGCCTGCAGATCCGCCCGGTGGACGACCAGATAGGGCGCACGCCAACGCTGTTCGGCGGTGGCGCCCAAAGGCACGCGGGCGAGTTCGGTAAGCGTCCTTGCGTCGCGCAGAATCACGCCCTGAGGGCGCACCGCTTTCGGCAGGAGCAACTCCAGAACGCCCAATCGATCCAGTATGCGGGTGGCGTTAGGGGAAAGCTGCAGGCCCGCGCCGACCTCGACAAGGCTTTCGGAACGTTCGAAGATTTCGACCGAGAAGCCGCGCCGGGCAAAGGCGAGGGCCGCTGTGAGGCCGGCTATGCCGGCTCCTGCGACGATGATCTGACGGGAGCGCGAGATGTCCATTGGACCGGCCGCCGCGCGAAAGCGCCTGTCAGGCGGCCTGGATCTGGTAGAGGCAGTTTTCCGGGCGCGTCTCGTTGGCCTTCAGGCTGGCGTTGAAACGATAGAGCGTCGAGCAATAGGGGCAGACCTTCTCCGAATCGGCGCCCATGTCGAGGAACACGTGCGGATGGTCGAAGGGCGGGGTGGCGCCCACGCACATGAATTCCTTCACGCCGATCTCGATTACGGCGTGACCCGCGTCATTCTGGAAATGGGGAATGGAACCGCCGGCCATGGCTTTCTCCTGTCACTTGCAGCCTGCTCATAGCAGGGGTTTGGTGCTTCGCCAATCGCTTTGCAAGCCGTGCGAAATCAAACTGTCGCAAATCCCTGTCAGGAGGTAAGCTAGGCGCAACAAGCGGCAAAGCGCCGTAAAAGGATAAAGAGGGAAATGAACGAACTCAGGCCGGTCCAGACCGAATTCACCACCGTAAGCACTGCCGACGGCGATGTTTCCTCCGGCAACCCGGACCGATTTGTCAATCGTGAGTTCTCCTGGCTTCAGTTCAATCGCCGAGTGCTGGAAGAATCGCAGAACCAGCGGCATCCGCTGCTGGAGCGAGTGCGCTTCCTGTCCATTTCCGCCGCCAATCTCGACGAGTTCTTCATGGTGCGCGTGGCGGGCCTCGCTGGTCAGGTCCGGCAGGGGATAGCTGTCCGGAGCCCTGACGGCCGCACGCCCGAGCAGCAGCTTGAACAGATATTGGTGGAGGTGGAGCGCCTGCAGGAGGACCAGCAGAAGAGCCTGTCCAGCCTGGCGGAGCTCCTGAAAAAGGAGGGTATCGAAAGCGTCGCGGGCAACGCGTTGAACAAGGATGAGAAGGCCTGGCTGGAAGAGCATTTCCTGGAGCAGATATTCCCCGTTCTGACGCCCCTGTCGATCGATCCGGCGCATCCGTTCCCCTTCATCCCCAACCTCGGCTTCTCCATCGCCTTGCAGCTTCGCCAGCGCGACAGCGGCGAGGAAATGACGGCACTGCTGCGCCTTCCGCCGGCGCTGAAGCGCTATATCCGGCTGCCGGCACGCAAGAGCTGCGTGCGCTTCATTCCTCTGGAAGCCACCGTCAACCTGTTCATCGGAAAGCTGTTCCCCGGCTATGAGGTCAAGGGGGCGGGCACGTTCCGCATCATTCGCGACAGCGATATCGAGGTGGAGGAGGAAGCGGAGGACCTGGTCCAGCTCTTCGAAACGGCCCTGAAGCGGCGGCGGCGCGGACAGGTGATCCGCATCGAGTTTGACAATCAGATCCCTGACGAACTGCGCGAATTCGTGGCCACCGAGCTGGGTGTCTCGCCCGCGCGCATCAGCGTGCTGACCGGGCCGCTGGCACTCAGCCAGATATCGGAGATCGTGGCGCTTCCGCGCGACGACTTGAAGTTCCCGCCCTTCAACCCGCGTTTCCCCGAGCGCGTGCGCGACCATGGCGGCGACTGCTTCGCGGCGATCCGCGAGAAGGACTTCATCGTCCACCATCCCTACGAATCTTTCGACGTGGTGGTGCAATTCCTGCGCCAGGCCGCGGCCGATCCCGACGTGGTGGCAATCAAGCAGACGCTGTACAGGACCTCGAACGACAGCCCCATCGTTCGCGCGCTGATCGACGCCGCGGAAGCGGGCAAGTCGGTCACGGCGCTGGTGGAGTTAAAGGCGCGTTTCGACGAGGAGGCGAATATCCGCTGGTCGCGCGACCTGGAGCGCGCCGGCGTGCAGGTGGTGTTCGGCTTCATCGAGTTGAAGACGCATGCGAAAATGTCGCTGGTGGTGCGCCGGGAAGAGGGGCGGCTGCGCAACTACGTGCATCTGGGCACCGGCAATTACCACCCGGTCACGGCGCGCATCTACACCGACCTTTCCTTCTTCACCACCGACCCGCATATCGCCCGGGATGTGGCGCAGCTTTTCAACTTCATCACCGGCTACGCGCAGCCGACCGAAGAGATGCTGCTGGCGATGTCGCCGCTGACGCTCAGAAGCCGCATTCTCAAGCACATTACGGACGAGGTCGCGCATGCCAAGGCTGGCCGCCCGGCGCAGATCTGGATGAAGATGAACTCGCTGGTCGATCCTATCATCATCGACGCGCTTTACGACGCCAGCCTTGCCGGGGTGGAAATCGACCTCGTGGTGCGCGGCATCTGCTGCCTGAGACCGCAGGTGCCGGGCTTGTCGGAGAATATCCGGGTGAAATCGATCATCGGCCGCTTCCTCGAGCACAGCCGCATCTACTGTTTCGGCAATGGCCATGGCCTGCCATCGGACGATGCCATCGTCTATATCGGCTCGGCCGATCTGATGCCGCGCAACCTCGATCGCCGCGTCGAAACGATCGTTCCCATCCTGAATCCGACCGTGCACGAGCAGGTGCTGGGTCAGATCATGCTGGGAAATATCATGGACAACCAGCAAAGTTTCGAAGTATTGGCAGACGGTACCTCGCGGCGCATCGTGCCGGACGAGGGCGAAGAACCGTTCAACGCGCAGGAATACTTCATGACCAATCCCAGCCTGTCAGGACGGGGCGACGCCTTGAAGTCGCATGCGCCCAAGCGCATCGCGCAGTTCAAGCGCCGCAAGAAAACCCTAGCTATCCAGGGCTAGCCCTCCTGATGATCGCACGATCCCAGGGGCGATTGCAGGATCGCCGACCGATTTCCGTCATAGATATCGGGTCGAACTCGATTCGCCTGGTGGTCTATGAGGGCATCGCCCGTTCGCCCACCATCCTGTTCAACGAGAAGATGCTTGCCGGGCTCGGGCGCGGCATCGTCGCGACGGGCAAGCTCGACCCCGAGGCGGTTACCCGCGCCATAGAGGAATTCGGGCGGTTTCGCGCGCTCTCGGACCAGGCCGGCGCCGGCGATCTTTATGTGATCGCCACTGCCGCGGCGCGCGAGGCCGAAAACGGCCTGGACTTCATCCACCGCGCCGAGAAGATCCTGCGCACCGAGATCCGCGTTCTGAGCGGCCGCGAAGAAGCGCACTATTCGGCCCTTGGGGTATTGTCGAGCTTCCACCCGGCCGACGGCATCGTCGGCGACCTTGGCGGTGGCAGTCTCGAACTGGTCGAGGTCGAGGGCGAGAATATCGGCGACGGCATAACCC
>JAEWHN010000081.1 GCA_023387775.1 Pseudomonadota bacterium
GGTCGACGTGAACTGGCAGATCGTGCTCGATGCCGTGAGCGCGCACGGCAAAGGCAAGATCGTCACTGAGGCAGAGGCGGCAGGCACCGAACCTTTCGACTACCGTGCGGCCCTGATGCGCGGTGGCATGAATCTGCAAGAGTTCGGTCTCTATCGCTGGCGTGGCGGCGGCGGCTCGATGTGGTTCGCTCCCGTGACCGTCGCCAAGGGCTCCGAGACATTGGCCCAGACCAGGCTGGCCAAGGAGATCCTGAACAAATGGGGGTTCGACTATTGCGGCGAATACATCGTCGGCATGCGCGACATGCACCACATCATCGACCTGCTTTTCGACAAGACTGACGAGGAAGACACCAGGAACGCACATGCCTGCATGGCTGAACTCATCGAGGAGTTCCGCAAGCGCGGCTACGCCGTGTACCGGACCAACAACGAGTTCATGGAGCAGGTTGCGGATTGTTACGGTCCGGTTCAACGCCAGGTCAACCAGACACTCAAACGCGCCCTTGATCCGAAAGGCATCATCGCGCCCGGCAAATCGGGCATCGTCGCTTGAAGGCTTTGGGGTTGGCGTTCGTCATGTTCCGGCGCGACATGACGCCAGTTGGTCACTGCGTGTGACGCGGCGGGATGCGCCAGAGGTACGATCGTGTCTGTTCCTCGCCCGCGCGATCCGTTGAAACTGGTGAATGGCGGAGACATATCGAACGGTGGTCGCCTCGAAGCCTCCATCAATGCTGAAGGTCTAGGCCACTACGCAAGAGGAACGATACATGCTGGAACTTCAACAGATTATTGGTGGCAAGTTCGTGCCGGCCAGGTCCGGCAGGACCTATGATCGCCTCGATCCATACACGGGCAAGGTCGCGAGCCGTGCACCTGCGTCCGGGCTGGACGATGTGAAGGCCGCCGTGGCTGCAGCGGCGGAAGCTTTTCCGGACTGGTCCAGGACCGGCCCTGGAGAACGCCGCAGGCTTTTGCTGACGGCCGCCGACTTCCTTGCCTCAAAGGCCGATGAGGCTGCCCGTATCATGATTGAAGAGACGGGGGGCACTGCCTCCTGGGCTGGCTTCAACACAATGCTTGCGGCGGACATCCTGCGCGAAGCTGCCAGCATGACGACCCAGGTCCAGGGTGAGATCATTCCGTCGGACAAGCCCGGCATCTTGTCGATGGCGGTGCGGCAGGCGGCGGGGGTCTGCCTTGGCATTGCTCCGTGGAACGCCCCTATCATCTTGGCTACTCGCGCCATCGCGATGGCGCTTGCTTGCGGCAACACCGTAATCCTGAAAGCATCGGAAGCCTGCCCCGGGCTGCACCTTCTCATCGGTCGGTCTCTGGTTGAAGCCGGTTTCCCGGACGGGGTGGTGAACGTCATCACCAACGCACCGGAGGACGCCGCCGAGGTCGTGGAAGCCTTGATCGCAGCGCCCGAGGTGCGACGGGTGAACTTCACGGGCTCGACCAAGATCGGCCGCATCATTGGCGAGCTATGCGGTCGACACCTCAAGCCGGCCCTGCTCGAGCTCGGTGGCAAGGCGCCGATGATCGTGCTTGACGACGCCGACATTGATGCCGCGGTCAATGGAGCGATCTTTGGAGCGTTTGCGAATGCGGGCCAGATCTGCATGTCGACCGAACGGATCATCGTAGACGAGAAGATCGCCGACGAGTTCGTGAAAAAGCTGGCGGCGAGGGCCAGCGAACTACCGGCCGGAGATCCGCGGGGTCATGTGGTTCTCGGATCGCTCATCACGCCCCAGGCGGCTGCGAAAATGGAAGAGCTGATCGCCGACGGAGTAGGGAAGGGTGCCAAGCTGGTGGCTGGCGGAACGCGCACCGGGTCGGTTGTCGAGGCGACGCTGCTCGACTACGTGAAGCCGGGAATGCGCAGCTTCGAAGAAGAATCCTTCGGGCCGGTAAAGCCGATCATTCGTGTGAAGGACGAGGCCGAGGCCATCCGGATCGCCAATGAAACGGAATACGGGTTGTCGTCATCCGTCTACAGCGGTGATGTTCGGCGAGCCATGGCAGTCGCCGCGCAGATCCAGACAGGGATTTGCCACATCAACGGCCCCACTGTGCATGACGAGGCGCAGATGCCGTTCGGCGGGGTCAAGAACTCCGGATATGGCCGTTTCGGCGGCAAGGCCGCGATCAACGAGTTCACCGATCTTCGCTGGATCACGGTGGAAGACCCGCATCAGCCGTACCCGTTCTGAGAGAGCTCGGCCGTGCGCCCAAGCAGGTCAAGAGTGGAACACCGTCGACGCCTGCTTGGCTCCATGAAGCGGCTGGTTAGATTGGCGTCAATCATGTTAAAGTACCGATCCGCTGCCGCTGCTCCCGCTGTGGAATATCGTGGCCGCACGCGGCCATGCGGATCGAGTAGCGATCTGGCCATCAACCGGCGGTGAATGGGCCGGCAAGTCAGGCGGCGATTATTGGAGTGTTGGTCCGCGGGAAGGACGCTCCCGAATGGGTTGGTTGCAGCCCCCCCAAAATGCTCTACGCCGTGCCTGCCGCGGTGGGCTGCCGTGTCTGCTCGGCACTGGGCTTGCCTCCTGTTCCGGAGGCGTTTTGGACCCGCGCGGCCCGGTGGGCGGGGATAACGCCACGATCCTCATCAATGCCACGGTCGTCATGCTGGCCATCGTCGTTCCGACGATATTTTTGGCCTTCTGGGTAGCCTGGCAGTACCGGGCGTCGAAGCCGCGCGGGGAATACCTCCCATACTGGTCCTATTCGGGGCGGATCGAAGCAGTCGTCTGGTCGATCCCGACCCTGACCGTCATGTTTCTCGGCGGCCTGATCTGGATCGGCACCTACAAGGTCGACCCGTTCCGGCCGTTGCCCTCCAAAGTCTCGCCGTTGGAGGTGCAGGTCATATCGCTCGACTGGAAATGGCTTTTCATCTACCCCCAGCAGGGGGTCGCATCCCTCAACCAGCTGGTAATTCCGGCGGCGACTCCGGTCCATTTCTCGATCACCTCGGCCAGCGTATTCAACGCTTTCTTCGTGCCCCAGCTGGGCTCGATGATCTACGCCATGCCAGGCATGGTCTCGCAGTTGCACCTGCAGGCCGATGACCCTGGGCAGCTCTGGGGCACGTCCGCTCAGTTTTCCGGCGACGGCTTCTCCGACATGCAGTTCCAGGTGAAGAGCTTGCCTGCCGCCGACTTCGAGGCCTGGGTGGGCAGCGTCCGGGGCGCCGGCCCGGTCCTCGACCGCGCGGCCTATGCCGAGCTCATGCATCAGGCCCAGCGCGTGCCTCCTTCGACCTACGGCGGGATCGATCCCCAGCTCTTCCACGCCGTGGCCACCCAGGAGATCGCTCCAGGCCCGGGTCCGCAGCCCGAAGGCCCGACGCACGCCGGGCGTGAAATATCGACTGGCGGAAAGGACTGACGATGTTCGGCAAGCTTGACCTTTCAGCGATCCCGCTTTCCGAACCGATCCCGCTGATCACCTCCGTGATCGTTATCCTCATCGCCCTCGGCGTACTGATCCTGATCACAGTGAAAGGCTGGTGGCCGTATCTCTGGCACGAATGGATCACCAGTGTCGACCATAAGCGGATCGGCGTCATGTACTGCCTGCTCGGCGTTGTGATGCTGATCCGCGGTTTCGCCGACGCCATCATGATGCGCACTCAACAGGCGGTGGCGATCAATGCGCCCGGCTATCTGCCGCCGGAGCATTACGACCAGATTTTCACGGCCCACGGCACGATCATGATCTTGTTCGGGGCGATGCCGCTGGTGCTGGGGTTCATGAACTTCCTGGTCCCGCTGCAACTCGGCGTGCGGGACGTGGCGTTCCCGACATTCAATTCGGTCGGCTTCTGGCTGACCGCAAGCGGCGCCCTGCTCGTCACTGTGTCCTTGTTTGTCGGCGAGTTCGCCCGCACTGGCTGGTTGCCTTACCCGCCGCTCAGCGAGACGACTTACACACCGGGCGTCGGGGTCGACTATTACCTGTGGGCTGTGCAGATTTCCGGGGTAGGCACCCTCATAACGGGGATCAACATCGTCACCACGGTGCTGAAGATGCGTTGTCCCGGCATGAGCTACCTGCGCATGCCGGTGTTCTGCTGGACCGCGCTCGCCTCGTGCCTGCTGATCGTCGCCACTTTCCCGATCCTGACCGCCACCCTCACGATGCTGACGCTGGATCGCTATCTCGGCTGGCATTACTTCACGAACACCTCGGGTGGAAACCCGATGATGTTCGTCAATCTGGTGTGGGCCTGGGGACATCCGGAGGTCTATATCCTGGTTCTTCCGGCCTTCGGCATCTTCTCCGAGGTCTTCTCGACCTTCTCAGGCAAGCCGCTGTTCGGATACCGGTCCATGGTCGCCGCCACCCTGTTCATCTGCATCGTTTCGATGATGGTCTGGCTGCACCACTTCTTCACGATGGGCGCGGGGCCGGCAGTCAACACGTTCTTCGGCATCTCGTCGAGCATCATCGCGGTCGGGACCGGGGTGAAGATCTACAACTGGATCTTCACCATGTATGGCGGCCGGGTGCGGTTCGAGGTTCCCATGCTGTGGTCCATGGGCTTCATCTTCACCTTCATCATCGGCGGCCTGACCGGCGTGTTGCTCGCCATACCGCCAGCAGACTTCATGACCCACAACTCGATGTTCCTGGTGGCGCATTTCCACAATGTCATCATAGGCGGAGTGGTGTTCGGAGTCTTTGCAGGCCTCGAGTTCTGGTTTCCCAAGGCTTTCGGATTCCGGCTGCATGAAGGCTGGGGCAAGGCCGCCTTCTGGTTTGCGTTCATCGGCTTCTGGGTGACGTTCGCACCGCTCTACGTCCTTGGCCTGCTCGGCATGACACGGCGCCTGCAGCACATCAACTTCGAGGAGTGGCGGCCCTGGCTATACGTGTCGGTCATCGGCGTCGGAATTCTCGTTCTGGGGGTGATCGCGCAGGTGACGCAGCTGGTGGTCAGCATCCGCGACCGCGAGAAGCTGCGCGACGTGACGGGCGACCCCTGGGACGGCCGTTCCCTCGAATGGGCCACGCCCTCGCCACCGCCCTTCTTCAACTTCGCCGTAATGCCGGACGTCGAAGGAGAAGAGGCCTATTGGGGCATCAAGCTGCGCGCGGTGGAATCCCAGCAGCTGTCCCCCGAGCCAAAGTACGAGCCCATCCACATGCCGGTGAACAGCCCCGTCGGCTTCTACACGGCCTTTTTCACCACGGTCTTCGGCTTTGCAATGGTCTGGTACATCTGGTGGCTCGCGATTGTCGCGCTGGTGGCGGCATTCGCGGGATTCGTCATCTTCGCCTGGCGCGACGTCCAGGAATTCGAGGTGCCAGCCGAGCAGGTGGCCAGCGTGGACCGGAACCGCCGCGCGGCCCGCGCAGCCTTGCTCGACAGGCTCGGCAGGCATGAGGTCCTACCATGACGTATACCGGGCTGCCCGCCAGCATAGAGACCATCCGCCGCGTCCGCGAAGACCCTCACCGGCTCGGCCATCGCGCCCACGGACCTGCGGAACCCGTCGCGGGCGCCGGCCATGGTGAAACAGGCCCCGCCCGCAAGCGCATCATCGTGGGCTATGGATTCTGGATCTATCTGCTCAGCGACATCGTCTTGTTCTCATGTTTCTTCGCGGCCTTCGCCGTGCAGCGGGAAGCGACGGCCGGCGGCCCGACGATTTCCGAAATCGTCGACCTCAACCGAGTGGCGCTGCAGACGGCGGCACTGCTCCTGTCCAGCTACACCTGCATGCTTTCCTACGCGGCAATGAACGCACGGAACCGCGCGTGGACGCAGATTTTCCTGCTCATCACCGGTCTCCTTGGGCTGGCGTTCGTCCTGCTCGAGCTGCAGGAGTTCATTGAACTGGACATGCAAGGGATAACGCCGCAGCGCAGCGGAATGCTCACGTCCTTCTTCGGGCTGGTGGGGCTGCACGGCTTGCATGTCACCGCCGGCGGGCTGTGGCTCGCCACCATGCTGGCACAGGTGCAAGTCAAGGGTTTCCGGCCAGAGATCGTACACCGGCTGATCTGCTTCAACCTGTTCTGGCATGCCCTCGACATCGTCTGGATCGGCATCTTCACCGTCGTCTATCTGATCGGGAGCGTCGCATGAGCCATTTTGAATCCGATCCTCATCTCTACACGGGTGTCCTGGACGACCGGGAAGACCACGCCCCTGGCGATGCACCGGAGGAGAGCGCCGGTCACTGGGTGCGAAACGCAAACATTGGCCTCGGGTTTTCCATCGTGCTCACGGTCGCGTCTTTCCTCGTGGTGGGTTCAAACGCCATCTATGCGCCGGCCATTCCGGTCGCGCTGGTCGTGCTCGCTATCGCCCAGATGGGCGTGCACCTCGTGTTCTTCCTTCACGTCACGACGGGCCCGGACAACACGAACAACGTATTGGCCCTCGCTTTCGGCGCCCTGGTTGTCTTCCTGATCGTCATCGGATCGGTCTGGATCATGGGTCACCTTAGCCACAACATGATGCCCATGGACCAGCTGATGGAGATGCAGAGATAGCGGCCGAGATCATTTTCTGTTGAAATTCATCGGCACGTTGAAGTTGAGGCGCGGTGCGGTGACGCCCTTCGGAAAGGGCGGGAAGGGGGCAGCTCTTTCCACGATCTGCAGCGCCGCCTTGTCGAGGATCGACGATCCGGAACTGCGTGCGATTTTGCGGCTCGTCAGCTTTCCGGATGGGGCAATGCTGAAATTGACCACCACCGATCCCGAAGGCGCACCGGTGGGAAAGTACCTTCGCGCAAGAAGACGCGATGCAACGCCGGCCATGTAGCTGGCCTGGGCGCGTGCATCGGCCTTGGCAGCGGGGAGGGCAGGTCGGCTGTTCCGGCGTTGCGCGGAACTGTTCCCACCGGTCGCCTTCTCCCTTTCGTTGGCGCGGCCGCGGGTCTTTTCTTCAGGCGGAGGCGCGGTTTTCTTACGCTGCGTCTCGGGCCGGCCGGCTTCGGACTTCGTTGTAACTTCGGGAGGAGCAGGGGAACGAGGTGCCTCCAGGGGCGTGGCGCTTTCCGACACCAATGGCGGCTCGGGCGTGGCTGCGGAGGCCTGCGAAGGCCTGCTGTTGGTCGACAACTGCTCCGACGGCGGCATGGGATGAACCGTTTCCGTTGGTCCGCTGTCGGACGTGGCCGGCGGGGTCTCGACCGCCTGGTCTTGTGAACTGGTCGCTGCTTGCGGCACTGTTTCGGAGCTGGCCGCCGGAACCTCACTCTGCTCTCGGCTGGGCGGAATCTCCGTGGGCGCTGCCTGCTGGCTTTCGATGGGCTCGTCCACGAGCGGGACCGTTGTCACCTCGATCTGAAAGTCGGATCTGGATTCTGCGGGCGGACCCGGAGCGCTGAAGATCCATGCCGCCACCGCGCCATGCGCCAACAGGGAGAGGGAGATGGCAACAAGGCGCGCCGCTTGCCAGGGCCCGGAGCCAAGACGCCGTGTCACGGTGAGGCCGTAGCCTTTGCCGGTGCCTGCGCAAGCAGGGAAAAGCGCCTGTAGCCGGCTGCGTTCACGCGGCCCAGCATCTCCATCACCGTGCCGTAGTCCGTGCCCTTGTCGGCGCGGATGTACACCACGGCATCGCCTTCGGCGGCCCGCAGGGCATCAAGTCGGACAGCGAGATCGCCCGGCGCAATCCTTTCATTGCGGAGATAGACACTGCCATCCGGCGCAACGGTGACGATGACCGGCTTTTTCACCTGTCCGATCTTCTCGGCGCTGGTGCGCGGAAGATCGACGCGCACGCCCGTCATCATCAGCGGTGCGGCAACCATGAAGATGATGAGCAGAACCAGCGTCACGTCCACCAGCGGTGTAACGTTGATCTCGGCCGAGGGGCGATAGACGAGACCGTCGCGGCCACCGAATGTTTGTCGGGGCGACATGGCCATCAGTCGATCTCCGCAAAGCTCTTCGCGCCCTCGTGCGCAAGGGCCCTGGCGATGGGCGGGATTGCGGCACCGCCGCTCTGGGCGGCGCGGCCCAGCACTGCCGATATCTGATTGAAGGCGATGACGGCGGGGATCGCCACGGCCAGCCCGGCGGCGGTTGCAAACAGTGCTTCCGCAATGCCGGGCGCGACGACCTCGAGGCTGGTGTCCTGCGATTGCGCGATCGAGGCAAAGCTGGTCATGATGCCCCAGACCGTACCGAAAAGGCCGATGAAGGGCGCTGCGGAGCTGATCGTCGCCAGGAACGGAAGGCCGCCTTCAAGGCGCCGCAGCTCAGTGAGCATTGCTGCGCGCATGGTCTCCTCGATCCGTGAACGCGCCTCGTAGGGTGGTGCGGGACCCAAGGCGAGATCGGCCTGTTCGCTCCGGGCGGCGGACATCACCGCCCCCGCGACGCCTGAAAGCCGCCCGGCGCCACGCCCACCATGCGCGGCAAGCTGCTCCAATGCGCTGATCTGGCGCCTGAGGCTGGTGAGCCGGATGAGCTTCTCGATGATGATCGCCCAGCAGGCGACGGAACAGAGAGCCAGGCCGAGGACGATGGCTTGAACCACCGGGTCTGCGTGGCGGACGAGATCGATGACCGAAAGGCTGGATTCCATGCCAATCAACTCCGCAATCTCGGGAAAGTTTCCGCTGCCCGTCGCCGCCTGCCGTTCCTATTTGGACAGTGTGGCAGGCCCGCGCGACGACACGGCGATCCTGTCCAGACAGTCGGAAACGTCCTGCTCGCCGGATCTGCACTCCAGCACGTCGTTGACGAACATGCTTCCGATCTGGCTGCACGGCGTGGCCTCCAGATCGAAGGTCTTGACGTCCTTCTTGGTCGCTGGAAGTGGCCCAAGGTCGATGGCAATGCGCCGGTCGATCACACCGTCCGGACGAAACAGGACGAGATCGATCTTCAGCACCGTGTAGGCGGAATCGGTAGCATTATCGACCACGACATAGGCGCGGCAGCCCCTGCCGACGGGTTCGAGCTTGTTCAGTTCGACCGAAATCTTCTTGGGTGCGGAAGGCGCGGCAGCCTTGGATATTGCGGGTCCGAGCACAGCCGCGAGCGCCACGGCAAAGATACCGGACAGGCAATGACTTCCAACCATTGCGTTCCCCTTGCCTGAAATGATCTCAAGAAAAGCAGACTTCTCAAAAGGGCGCACTCAACGTGCTTGAGTTAATCTGTTCAAGAAACCAGTTTCGGCAAGGGTCAGAAGGTGACCTTCAGCCCTGCATAGACGGCAAACGGCTTGCCCGGCGTCACCGTGTCGGTGTTGCTGCCCCCGATCAGGCTGCCAACGGAACTCGTGTTGTCGAAATAGGTGCCGTTCAAATAATACCGGGTGTTGAAGAGGTTCTCGACCTGCGCATGGAACTGCATGTTCCTGGTGATCTGGTAGGTGGTGTTCAGGTTGACGGTCGCATAGCCGGGCAGCCTGGGGTTCACGTTTGACTCGTCGCCGCCAAAGAACTGGCTGCCCACGGCGATCACATTGCCGCCGACGGTCCATTTGTCGTTGACCTTGTAGTCGAGCCCGAGCTTGAAGTGGTGAGCAGGGATGCGGGAGATGTGGTCGCCCGGCACCACATTGATCGGCTCGTCGCCAGCCGGATCGCCGGAAGGCGGATTGAGAGTCACGGGGGATTGGTAGGTCGCATCGACAAAGGCGTAGCTGGCATAGACCGACCAATCGCCATTCTTGTAATCGGCCGCCGCTTCCAGGCCCTGTCGACGTGTCTTCCCGACATTTGCGAAATAGCCGAAGGTGAGGCCAATGGGAGCCACGACGTGCAGGATGTCGTTCGAGTTCTCGGTGCGGTAGAGCCCCAGGCGCCAGCCAAGGGTATCCTTGCCCGAGAGCGTCGTCCTGCCGCGCAGCCCCATCTCGACCGTGCGTGAGACGACCTGATCGAGATCCGGGTCCGACACCAGGAAAGTGTCGACGACGCAGGGCAGATTGGGATCGGAACATCCGAGTTCGAGCGGTGTCGGCGCGCGGTTCGATTCCGAATAGCTGGCATAGGCCAGCATCTGGGGTGTGATCTTGTAGGTCCCACCGATCACCGGATTGAAGCGGGCATATTGGTGATCGCCGCTGAGCGAGTTGGGGCCGCCTTCGAGCAGGTCCTTCAGATCGATATTGGCGAAATTGAAACGGCCGCCAAGCGTCAGTGAGAGCTTTGTCGTCATGTCGAGGGTGTCGAGCGCGTAGATGCCAAGATATGTGTTGGTCGTATGCAGGTCGACTGGCCCGATCGAGCCTTCTTCGCTGCTCGTAAAGCCCAGATACTGACCGTTTCCTGTGACAACGAACGTGTCGGGATCGACCGTGCCGAGCTCTGCGCTGGCGTCGAAGTTCGTCCCGGCCATGTCGAGCGAAGCGCCGATCACGAAGGTATTGTTCATGCCGTTGAGCTTGGCGGTGTCGGTCAACTGGACCGTGGCGCCCCAGCCATTGGTCCGCGTGTTGTTGCGATCGATCTCGCCAATGACATCCGTCGGCAGAAAGAGGTTCGGCAACTGTTCGCCGTTCAGTCCGTTTGCGGGCGTCTCGCCGTCGCCGAAGCAGAGCAAGTCTTCGTTCGGGGGATCGCAGACCTGTACTTCGGTGTCGTTCCCGTCCACATGACGATCTGTCAGGTGTCGGTAGTAGAGCGTGCCGGAGAACGTCCGCGTGTCGGTCAGCTTTGTGTTTCCCTGCAGGCTGATCATCCCCATCTGCAGGTCGTCGGTCTGGGGAGTGGTGTAGACGGCGCTGTAGTCCTGGTCTAGCAGCACAACCGGCGTCGTGGCCGGCGCATTGAAGAAGTTGTGCGCCGCCGTGACGTTTAGGTGGAGTTCGCTTTTCTCGTCCTTGTAGCCGACGTCGCCATAGAGGCGGCGGATGGTTGACGACGAGCGCTCGCGGAAGCCTCTTTCGTAGGCGCCGTCGAGGGCAAGATAGGCGGCGAAATCGCCGTCCTGCTTGCCCCATTGGAAGGAATCCTGAACCCGCCCGAACGAGCCGACCACGAAGTCGTTTTCGACACCTTGGAAGTTGAAGCCGTTCTTCATCTGCACGGTGACTGCGCCGCCGAGTGCATTCAGGCCGAAGATCGGGTTGGCGGTGACGATATCCATCGTATGGACGGCGTCGGGCGCAATGAAGTCCCAGTGCACATTGTCGCCGAAGGCCTCGTTGATGCGCACGCCGTTCTGGTAGACGGCAAGGCCGACAGGAGTTCCTGTCAGCGGCGTTGCGATGAAGCCGCGGAATTGCAGGTCCGGTTCGAAGGAGTTGCCGCTTTCGCTGGTGGTCGAAACGCTCGGCACGTTGACCAGCATGGTGCTGACCACGCTGGGCGAGCTTTGCTTTTCGAACTCCTTGGCGTCGATCTTGTTGACCGCTGCCGGGACGTCGGCGGACAGAACTTCCGTGCCCGTCACAGGCGTCGTCGGGACCGTCTCGGCCGCCGCGGGCGGCGGGGCTGGAGTCGGCGCTGGGGCCGGCGCTGGAGGACGGGCCTGGGGAGCTGGCTTCTTCGCCGTGGAGACCGCGGGCTTCTCGGGACTGATCTCGATCGGTGGCAGTGTGAGCGTCTGTCCGGCCTGCTGGGCAAGAGAGGGTGAGCCTGCGATGACACATTGTGCGCCAACGATGAAGAAGAGTCGCTGCAGTGAAGTTCCCATGCCCCCCTCACGCACCCGCAACAACTGAGCTTCGACGCTCAATGATCTACGCTACTTCTTCGAACTGGGGGCCTCAAGCCTGAATCCTCAGGCACTGGGAGGCGCTATACTAGAACGGCCCCAGCTAAGCGGTGCCCGGGGCAGGCAGCCGAAGCTCGGCGCTCCCCCCGAAGCCCAGGGCGCCGAGGCCTTCTTCGGCAATGCGGGCTTACGGGCTATGGCTAGCCAACATGCGATAGCACGTTGAGTATCTTTCCCGTCGGATCGTAGATGAAAAAGCGTCTTACGCCCCACGGCTCATCGGTCAAATCGTGGACGAACTCGCATCCCATTTCTCTCGCTCGACGATGCACCTCGTCCACATCGTCGACCTCAATCGACAGATCGGGAACAGGCGCGCCGGAGCCGCCTTCGCTGAGGATGCTGATCTGGGTGAGGGCATTCTCGCGGGAGGTCAGCGTGACGATCCACCCCAGATCCATCATCGTCTCGAGCCCGAAGAGATCGGCGTAGAATTTCCGAACCTCCGGGACTGCGTCTGCGGCAATGTTCGCGACGATGCGGTGTACTGCCATTTTTGTCCCCCCTGAAAGGCCGCCAGTTTCGAACAACTCGGCGTGGGTTCGGCTTACTTGTTAGCACCAAACTCGTATGTCTTTACAGGAACTGCTCGTTTCCACTTATCAGAGAACCGGGTGCAAGAGAAATGCGCCGATCTGGCGAGCCGGCGCCCCCTCAGTATCCTCCACCGCGAACCCACCAGCGATCGTACTCATTAGGCCGGCATTCTGGCCTCTGCCGGGCAGAGAGCAGAAGGCCGGCCGGCAGGCGGAGCCTTGGTATTAAGGTCTAGGCATGAACTGCAGCCTCAGCGCTCAGAGGCTTGGCGATCCTGGGGAGCCGGCGTTGCGCAGGCCGATTTGTTTTCTTCCGTCAGGCGACGGCGCTGCCGCTCGGTCCTGAGCCGCTTCGGGGGCGGGCTATCCGAGCGCCGGCCGCCCGGGGCGAAGCCTTCCCGGTGCAGGCGGATCGTCAGTTCCAGTATGTCTTCCTCGCTTCTGCCGCCAAGGGTGTAGAGCGACAAGACCCTTGCGGCCACTTCGTTTCGATCGGCGGGATCATCTATGTGCAGCGCCTCGGCTGCTCGCCGTATCAGCTCGTCGAGCAAGTCCAATTCCTCGGGGACGAGATTTCCGCGTTGATAGGGATTGGTTGAGAGATAGGTACGCATACCATCTCCTTTCTAGGCTTCATTCCTGGGGGCTCTGATCGGCGCGGCCTTCCTGATGTAGGCCCGTCTTCAGATGATTGCGTGCCTTGGGCCAGGCGTTCTACTTCTGCCCGCAACGGGGCAGCCGCCACAACAGACGCGTTCAAACGCGGGCCGCACGATGTTCGGAAATTTGTGGTTGAAGATCTATGTTGGGCCGACCATACGCTTTCTCCGGTTGGGGCGAAAGCGTGATGACCTCTTCCAATCGCCGGCGCCCTAGAAATTGGCCGGAAACCCCACTACGGTACGCTCATTCCGCCGCTTGGCAAGACAAGCCTTGTCCGCTTTGCCGATACGCAAGATAGTTGCGCGCAAAAGAGCCCGCCGCCTCGGGTGAGACGACGGACAAATGACGAGCTTCATTCAGAAGAAGAACGTTCTTTATACGACGAAGCTTTGCCGAAATTGACAGTGGGCCAGTCATACTGGTCGCATTGTCTGGGTCGGCCTCGACTCGGCGTGCAGAAATTGAGGCGAGAAGTGGCCGCACCAGTCATCGGCGGCAACCACAGGCCACAGTCCATGCCCTAACGGGTCAGGCTGGGACACGGGTGGGTTGAAGCGGCAGAGACCGCTATCGGTATTGGCCACTGCCTCGTTCAATTTGTGATCGTCATAGAAGCGGCAGCTCGCACAGCAGGTTGAGTTGTTGGGCATCTTTGCCTCCATCTAAGGATTCCGCTCGCGGCATCAGTCCTTGCAATTCGGCAAGGCTGTTCGGGTTCCATTGCCTGGAACGAGTGGTGGGCAATTATGATCCAATCTGCACAAAGCAAAAGCGTTCGCCATGGCGGGGAAGTGGGAAGCTGGGCGAAGGTCCGAAGCGCACGGCGGTGCGCGCATCGGGGACGGTCCGGGCTTGGCCGAACCGAAGCGGTTCGAAGGGCGGGCGCCATTCCGGTTGATTTTCGACTGGATAGTCTTATATGGATTTCAGACTGTCCGGTCGGAATCATCGCGGATGCGGCCTCAAAGGCGCTCCGGGTCAAGACCACGTTGTGCATACAAAGGTTTTCGCATGGCAATTTCCAGACGCAATTTCCTCCTTGGCGCGGGCAGCGGCGTCGCGGGCGCGGCGATCGGCGCGGGAGCTGGCATCGGCTTCATGTCTGGCCAGGGATGGCGCACCAATTCGTCTGTGCCGCGCGCCATGCCCGTCCAGACCCTGACCGAACTGCCTGCCGAGGCGGATGTCGTCGTCATCGGCGGCGGCATCGCCGGCATTTCCACGGCGCTTTTCCTCAATGAGAAGGGCTTCAACACAGTCCTTCTGGAAAAGGGCGTCGTGGCCGGCGAACAGTCGAGCCGCGCCTTCGGCTGGATCTATTCCAACGGCTGGGACCTTGGAAAGCTGGAGCTGACCAACCAGTCGAAGGCCCTCTGGCAGAGTTTTGCCGGGCGTTTCGGCGAGGACATCGGCTTTCGCCAGTCGGGCAATTTTACCCTGATCGGCTCGGACGATGAAGTCGAGATGCACCGGGAATGGCTGAAGGCCGCGCTCGAAGTTCAGCCGCGGATGGATTCCAGGATCGTCACCGGCGCCGAGCTCGATGCGCTCATTCCGGGCGCCGGCTCCAAGTTCAAGGCGGCTCTCTACCAGGCCAGCGACGGTACGGCCGAGCCGACCTATTCCGTCTCGAAGATCGCCATGGGCGCCATCCGCGAAGGCGTGAAGATCGTCGCGCCCTGCGCCGCTCGTTCGGTGGAGCGCGAAGGCGGCAAGGTCGCCGGCGTGCATACGGAGAAGGGCTACATCAAGGCCAGGCATGTCGTCATCGCAGGCGGCGCCTGGAGTTCGCTTTTCGCCGGCAATATCGGCGTGCGCGTGCCGCAGCTGACGATCGCCTCCTCCATGCAGCGGCTGAGCCGTGTCGACGGCGCGCTGCCGGGCGCCGGATACGGTCCCGATTTCACCTGGCGGATGCAGGCGGACGGCGAAACCTCGGTCGGCGTCAGCATGAGCGCCGCTCCGATCACCGCGGACAGCTTCCGCTTCCTGTTCGACTTCATGCCGACGCTGAAATATTCGGGCGATCTCGTCAAAGTGCGCCTGAGCCAGGATTTCTTCAGGTCGCTGCGGATGAAGTCGAACTGGGGCAATGACGAGGTCACGCCGTTCGAGCAGGTGCGCATGCTCTCCGGCGCGGTCGACCGCCATGAAAACGATACGGCGCTCGCCAATCTGCGCCGGGCGTTCCCGCAATATGAGCAGGCGGTGGTCAAGGAGGAATGGGCCGGCATGATCGACGCGACGCCGGATTCGACCCAGTATGTCACCGACATTCCGGATTTCCCCGGCCTGTTCCTGATCACCGGCTTTTCCGGCAATGGCTTGACCACCGGGCCTGCCTCCGGGCAGATGATTGCGGAGATGATTGCCGGCGAGAAGACCAGCTGCGACCCCTCGATCTATCGCTTCAACCGGTTCACGGACGGTTCGGAGTTCGTCTTCCGGTATTGAGGCGGGAACGATACAGGCGTTTCCCCCAGAAGTGAGGTGACATGCCCAGGCCGAAAAGCATCGACAAGACCGCCATCCTGACGGCAGCGGAGGAGTTGATCACCGAGACCGGCGGCACGCACTTCACTCTGGACATGGTCGCCGCGAAGGCCGGCATCAGCAAGGGCGGGCTCACCTACACCTACCCGACCAAGGATTCCCTGATCGAGGACATGCTGCGGCGTGAGCTGACGCGCTTCCTGGCCCATCGCAAGACCCTCGAGAAGGGGGACCAGCCTCTCGACCGGATGGCGGCGCATATTAGGGCCTCGGCCGAGCAGAAGGACGTGTTCCTGACACGCGCCGCTCACTTGATGGCGGCGCTGTCCAACGCGCCAGGCCACCTCGACTATCTGCAATCCTTCTACCGCAACACGTTCGACCTTGCCGATCCGGCGACGCCGGAAGGTCGGCGCGCGCGCCACGCCTTCCTGGCCATTGAGGGATTGTTCCTTTTGAGGGGCCTTGGCCTGATGCCGGTGAGCGACGGCGAGTGGGACGATGTTTTTGCCCATGCGCTCGAGGGGCTCTGAGCGAGAGCTCAGCGGAACGCCCCAGGTCTGGATTGGAACGACCGTCGACATCTATTTCCCTTTGTAGGGAACGCACTAACTAGCTGCCATTGCCGGAACAACCAGCCACCGGCTCGAACAAGCGGCGCCGGGCCGGCCAGCGCCGGTGCATGAGGCGGTGAGCGGCCGAAGGGAGCTCGAACAAGCAAAGCAATCGCGCATTTCGATGGAATGCCCAGGAGAGGGAGCATGCCTGCCGACCCGAATTGGTGATCTCAATCGAAGGAGCGTGCGATGTCCAGCAAGCAGGAAGAAGGCCATCGAAGCGAGGCAACCGACGCTGTAGTCAGCAGGCGTAGCGTCCTGCTCGGCGGCACGGCGCTTGCAGCCGCGTCAGCAATCGCAACCGGTAGTTCAGTCCGGATTGCCCAGGCGCAGGAGGCAGCGCCGGACACTTCAGCCAACCGGCCGCCCAACATCATCTGCATCATGGGGGACGATATCGGCTGGTTCAATGTGGGCGCCTATCACCGCGGCATCATGGCCGGCAGGACGCCGAACCTCGACAGGCTGGCCAGCGAAGGCATGCTGTTCACCGACTACTATGCCGAAGCAAGCTGCACCGCCGGTCGCGCCAACTTCATAACCGGGCAATTGCCAATCCGCACCGGCCTCACCACCGTCGGCCAGGCAGGCTCAAAGCTCGGCATACCGGCCCAGGCTCCGACCATCGCCACTGCGCTCAAGTCGATGGGCTACAACACCGGCCAGTTCGGCAAGAACCATCTGGGCGATCTCAACGAATTCCTGCCAACCGTCCACGGCTTCGACGAGTTCTTCGGCTATCTCTATCACCTCGACGCCATGGAAGACCCTGCGCACCCGAACTACCCACCGGAACTCCGCGACACGGTCGGTCCCCGCAACATGGTCCACTCCTGGGCGACCGCCACCGACGACCCGACGGTGCAGCCGCGCTGGGGAAAGATCGGCAAGCAACGCATCGAGGACGCTGGGCCGCTCTATCCAAAGCGGATGGAAACGGTGGACGACGAGATACTGAAGTTCACGCTCGCCTTCATCGATCAGGCGAAGCAGCAGAACAGGCCTTTCTTCGTCTGGCTGAACCCGACGCGCATGCACGTGGTGACCCATCTTTCCGAGAAATACGAGAAGATGCGCACGCCCGAAAACGGTTGGAGCGAAGAAGAGGCGGGCATGGCGCAGCTCGATGACGTCGTCGGCTCCGTCATGCAGAAGCTGAAGGACGACGGCCTGGAAGACAACACCATCGTCGTCTTCACGACCGACAACGGGGCCGAGAATTTCACCTGGCCGGATGGCGGACAGACGCCTTTTGCCGGCGGCAAGGGAACGGGACTGGAAGGCGGCTTCCGGGTGCCCTGCATAATCCGCTGGCCCGGACATGTGCCGGCAGGCAAGATCGAGAACAGCATCCTCTCGGGCCTCGACTGGTTCCCGACCTTCGTCGCGGCCGCTGGCAATCCGAACATCGCGGAAGAGCTGAAGGCCGGCAAGCAGCTGGGTGAGACCAACTACAAGGTTCATCTCGACGGCTACAACCAGATGGATCTGATAACCGGGAAGGGCCCGTCGACTCGCCACGAGATCTTCTACTTCACCGAGAGCACGCTGGCGGCGGTACGGATCGATGATTTTAAATACCGCTTCACCGACCAGCCGACCGGGTGGCTGGGCGGTACCGTCAAGCTTGACTGGCCAATTTTGACCAATCTCCGTCTCGATCCCTTCGAGCGCACCGGCATGCCTAGCGGCGACAAGGGCTCGTTGGCCTTCTACAACTACTTCATCTACCAGTTCTGGCGCTTCCAGTTCGCCCAGCAGCAGGTCGCGAAGCTTGCGCAGACGGCACTCGAATTTCCTCCCATGCAGAGGGGAGCGAGCTTCAATCTGGAAAGCGTCAAGGCGCAGATCGAGAAGGCTATGAAGTCGCAACCGGGCAACTGACGCCCGGCTGAAGGCCGGCGGGCTCCTGCCAGCCGCCGGCCTGCGATGCCCGCGCGAGTGAAAATGGGTCCATGGTGAGGTGGCGATGGACAAGAGCACAAAGCTGATCGACCCCGGTGCCGCTGCTGGCCAGGCACCTTTTTCCGACATGGTCTGGGTTCCCGGCGGCGAGTTCCTGATGGGCTCGGATCGACACTATCCAGAGGAGGCTCCGGCCCACCGGGTCTGCGTCGACGGTTTCTGGATGGACATGTTCACCGTCACCAATCGCCAGTTTTTGCGCTTCGTGGAGGAGACCGGCTACGTCACGCTGGCCGAAAGGCCGGCCAATCCGGACGACTATCCCGGTGCGCTCCCGGGAATGCTCGCGCCGTCGTCGACCATATTCGTAAGGCCGTCGGCCCCGGTCGACATGCACAATCATTACAACTGGTGGGTCTATGTTAAGGGGGCGAATTGGCGTCATCCACGGGGACCGGCAAGCTCGATCAAGAAGGTGATGGACCATCCCGTCGTGCATGTCACATGGGAGGATGTCGAGGCTTACGCGAAGTGGATCGGCAAGGAACTGCCCACCGAGGCCGAGTGGGAGTTTGCGGCGCGAGGCGGCCTTGAGGGCGCCGAATTCGTCTGGGGCGACGAGCTTGCGCCCGGCGGCAAGCCTATGGCCAATACCTGGCAGGGCGAGTTTCCCTATCGCAACACGCTGGAGGACGGCTTCGAATACACGGCTCCGGTCGGCTCGTTCCCGCCCAACGGCTACGGCCTCTACGATATGGCCGGAAATGTCTGGCAGTGGACGGCCGACTGGTACCAGGAGCACGGCCGGGCGGATAGTCCCTGCTGCACAGCCCAGAACCCGCGCGGCGCGAGCAGGGAGGCGAGTGTCGACCCGCGGCAACCCGGCACGCAGATGCCGCGGAAGGTGACCAAGGGAGGCTCACATCTGTGCGCGCCGAACTATTGCCGTCGCTATCGGCCGGCAGCCCGCATGGCTCAGCCGATCGATACGTCCATCTCGCATCTGGGCTTCAGATGTATCGCCAGAGAAAAGCAGGAGTAAGCAATGGTGTCGGCGCTCCGATGGGGCCGGCGTCACCGCACCGGACCAACGGAACCATCGGGAGGTTTTCTGATTTGATTGGCACCATGCTCACCGCATGGCGAAACTGTAGATCACAAGCTGCCTCAAAAGCCCATCCAACGGGTCGAAGTCGAAGGGCAGGCGGCGACATATCAACGGGACGCGGAATTCCGTGGCGGCGGATTTGCGCTCATGGAGGAAGAATCTATGAGTACGATAGGCCGTCTTTTGCACAACGTAAGCCAGAAGGCTGCGTCTGTTTCGATACTGGTCTGGGGCCTGGCCTGCGCGGCAACGACCCCCGCCCTAGCGCAGGAAGCGCCCAATGTTCCAGGCGCCCCCAACGCAACCTCAACGATCGACGGCCGCTACCTGCCGCCGCCGCCGCAACCGTTCCAGGGCGAGATAAACCTCAACGCGGCCCAGTCGAGGCCGGCGTGGCCGCCGCGCGTGGTGCCGCCGAAGGGTGCTCCCAACATCCTGCTGATCATGACCGATGACGTCGGCTTCGGGGCGCCGTCCACCTTCGGCGGAGTTATCCCCACGCCCACCTTGGACCGCATTGCCGCCAATGGCCTGCGCTACACCAACTTCCATTCGACGGCCTTGTGCTCGCCGACCCGGGCGGCGCTGATCACCGGTCGGAACCACCATTCGGCCGGGTTTGGAGTGGTCTCCGAGCAATCGACCGGCTTTCCTGGCTATAACAGCATCATCCCGAAGGACAGCGCCACAATAGGCCGGACACTGCTCGAAAACGGCTATCGGACCTCCTGGTTCGGCAAGAACCATAACACACCGACCTATCAGGCAAGCCAGGCTGGCCCGTTCGACCAGTGGCCGACCGGAATGGGGTTCGAGTATTTTTATGGTTTCGTCGGCGGCGACACCAGCCAGTGGCAGCCGAACCTGTTCCGCAACACCACGGCCATATACCCCTATGTCGGCAACCCGAGCTGGAACCTGGAGACAGCGATGGCGGATGACGCCATCCACTGGCTCAATCAGTTGAAC
>JAEWHN010000165.1 GCA_023387775.1 Pseudomonadota bacterium
AGTTACAGGTGGCCGTGGTGCGCACCGAGCGCCACACCAACTACGAACACAAGCTGAAGAAGCGCACGCTGACCTCGGGCTGCGCGCAGGGCACCGCCTTCGGCGACCTGATGGAGGCGCTGGAGGAGATCGACCTGCCGGACGCGGAGCTGCGCACCTCCTGGCTCTACGAGATGACGAAGACCGTCAACACCACGCCCTCGCTCTATCTGGCGGCCGGTGCCATCCATGGCTGCGTGCTGTGCCGGGAGGGCCGGCCGCTCTGCTACATGGAGGATGTCGGCCGCCACAACGCCGTCGACAAGCTGGCCGGCTGGATGTACCTCCACGGTGTCGACCCGGCCGACAAGATCCTCTACACGACCGGCCGGCTGACCTCGGAAATGACGATCAAGACCGTTCGCATGGGCATACCCATCCTCGTCTCGCGCTCCGGCTTCACCGCCTGGGGTGTCTCGCTCGCCCGGCAGGCGGGGCTGACGCTGGTGGGCCGCGCGCGCGGAAAACGCTTCATCGCCGTGTCGGGCGAGGAGCGGATCGTGTTCGACCAGGACCTCGCTTCCGTCGAGGAGGAAGCACCCCGGCATCATCGCAAGGGCGCGGAGCACGATGACTGAAACGAATACCGAAACGATCGGCGTGATCCTCGCCGGCGGGCTGGCGCGGCGCATGGGCGGCGGCGACAAGCCGATGCGCGCCATCGGCGGACGCACCATCCTGGACCACGTGATCGAGCGGTTCAAGCCGCAATGCGACGGCCTGATCCTCAACGCCAACGGCGACCCGGCGCGCTTTGCCGCCTTCGGCCTGCCCGTGGTGGCCGACAGCGTGGCGGACTTTCCGGGGCCGCTCGCCGGCATACTCGCCGCGCTCGACTGGACGGCGCAAATGCGGCCCGGCGTGCAATGGGTGGCAAGCGTCGCCGGCGACTGCCCCTTCCTGCCGCGCGATCTGGTGGCGCGGCTGCACGGCGCGCGCGCCGCGCAAGGCGCCATGCTGGCGGTGGCGGCGTCGGCCGGCCAGTCGCATCCGGTGATCGGCCTTTGGAGCGTGGCGCTGCGCGAGGAGCTGCGCCATGCGCTGGTCGAGGAAGACATCCGCAAGATCGACCGCTGGACGGCGCGCTACCCGCTTGCCACCGTGTCGTGGCCGGCCGAACCGGTCGATCCGTTCTTCAACGCCAACACGGTCGAAGATCTCGCCGAAGCCGAGAAGCTGGCCGCACTGGCGGGCTGAACCGCCTCAGCCGCCCACATTCCAGCCGCGGCCGCGCTGGCCGAACATCTCGTGGCCGTGCTCGGTGATGGCAACCGTATCCTCCAGCTTGATGAAGCCGCGTGTGGGGTGGAGCATCGTCGTCTCCACCGAGAGCACCATGCCGGGCTCGAGCGGCCTTTCCGCATCGACGCCCTCATAGGCGACGGGATGGTTGGTCATCAGGAACGGCACCTCGTGGGTGATCAGCCCCATGCCATGTGCGAAGAAGTCCGTATAGGCGGCAACCGGCGAGGCCTTCAGCACGCTTTCGGCGTGGGCGATCATATCGCCGCCCCTGGTGCCGGGCCGGCAGTGTGCAAACGCCGCCTGCTGGATGGCGTCGATCTCGGCCAGCAGGTCCTTCAGCTCCTGGTCCGGCTCGCCCATCACGCCCATTCGGCAGAGGTCGCCGATATAGCCGTGGAAATTGCCGCCGGAATCGAGCGACAGCACCTCACCCTTGTTCCACATCTGCGGCGAGACCGCCCGGTTGTGGCTGGCGCCGATGGTGATCAGGCAATATTCGAACTGCAGTCCGCGATTGGTCTCCTCGCGGCGCAGCGCCTCCACGATCTCGCGCTTGCTCGCGCCCGCGCGCTGGCCGGAAAATACCGCAAGCATCGAGTCGGTGATGAGTTCGGAAGCCTGCCGAAGCAGGTCGAGTTCCTGCGGCGTCTTGATCGCGCGCAGCCGCTCCAGCGTGCCTGTGGCGTCCACCAGCTTTTCGTTGCCCGCCGCCCGCGCCAGCACGCCATGCGCGTCCGACGGCAGGAAGCCGGGCTCTATGCCGATGCGCGCGCCCTGCCTGCCGATCTTCTTCAAATGCGCGGCAGCCAGCGTGGCGGCATCCACCGAGCCCCAGGTCGCGGTCTCCACCGTCGGCGTCCAGAACGGGTTGTTGTGATGCTCGCCGCCTTCCATGCGGTTGCCGATATAGGCGGCATGATCGGGCCGGCCCCTTTCATAGATCAGCACCGGTAGGTAGCGGCTGTGGCCTATCGCATCCATGGCCGAGAAGAAGATGAATTTGTAGCCGCCCAGCAGGTACTGCACATTGTGCTTGGATGTCGCGACCAGCACGTCGATGCCGGCCTCGTCCATCAGCCGGTCGAGCTTTGCGTGGTCGAATGGCGCGCTGCCCTCCCGGGTCGTTCCCGCCGCAATATTCATCGCTTCCCTCCCTGAATGTCGCCAGTCTATCTGGTCGGACCAGATTTGACAAAGCGATTTCAGGCGAGAGCAAAGGCAGACCTAGCGCCCCGCGCCGCCCTCCATCAGCCGCCGCCGCAGCGCGTTCGAAATATTGTCGAAGATGAACACCACGATCAGGATCAGCAGCACCATATAGGCGACGTTGGCCCAGTTCGAATTGGTGCGCATGGCTTCCCACAGCTTCAGGCCGATGCCGCCTGCGCCCACCGCGCCGATGATGGTGGCCGAGCGCGTGTTGGATTCCCAGAAGTAGAGCGCCTGGCTGACGAACACCGGCAGCACCTGCGGCATCACTCCATAGCGCTGCACCACCACCGGCGAGGCTCCCACCGAGCGCACACCCTCGCGCTGCTTGTCGTCGACGTTCTCCAGCGTCTCGGAATAGACCTTTCCGAGCGTGCCGGTGTCGGTGAAGAAGATCGCCGAAATGCCGGCCAGCGGCCCCGGCCCGAAGGCGCGGGTGAAGAACAGCGCCCAGATCAGCATGTCCACCGAGCGCAAAAAGTCGAAGAAGCGTTTTGTTGCCTGGTTGGCCAGGAAGTTCGGCGTGATGTTGCGTGCGGCGATGAATGCCAGCGGCAGCGCGATCAGGGAGGCAAACAGCGTGCCGACAAAGGCCATGACGATGGTCTGCAAGAGCTTCGTCCAGACGTCGCCATGCTGCCATTGCGAGTTGTTCCAGATGTTTTCGAAGGCGAGCGACGCATTCGATATCTCCGGCTTGATGCGCTCGCCCGAGATGATCAGCCCCGCCACTTCCGCCAGCGGCTTACCCCAGAAGGGCGAACGCGGATCGAACAGGAAGTTCGGCCAGCCCAGGAAGCGGCGGCTGAGCGACACTCGCTCGGGCATGATGCGCACTTCGCCGGCAAAGCCGAAATCGGCCTTCACCTCGTCTTCGCGCAGCGTCGCCCAGCCTGGCAGTTCGCCTTGCGGCTTGGCGCCTGTGGGTTCGAGCAGCACGGTTAGCTTCTCGCCGCGATGCTCGACCTCCACCTGCCGGGGAGTGGCAACGATGCGTCCCGCGGAACCGAAGTCCACGGCAATGCTGTTGCTGTCCTGAACCACCCAGTCCGGATCGGGATTGTCGCCCAGCGGCGAGAAGCGCGGCCAGGTGACCTTCGCGTCGTCGCCCGAGAAGCGGATCGTGGGCCTCAGGTCATAGGAATACCATTGCCGCGCATAGAGCTCGGCGCGTTCCCATTGGCCACCGCCGATCACCGTGCCGATGGAGAAGAACCACCAGCAATAGACGACATAGACGAGCGTGCCGAGCGCGATCAGCAAGGGCAACGAGCGCTTGAGCAGCGGCCGGTGAAACACGTCCGGGTGGCGGCTTTCGATTGCGCTCAGTTCGGCGGCGGAAAGATGCGTCATGGTCAGCGTCCGAAGTCGAAGGATTGCGCGCCCACCAGCTTGCGGCGCAGCCACGCCGAGAGCTGGTCGACTGACACGATGGTGACGAAGAGCAGGAGGATGATGGCGAGCGTCTTGGCCTCGTGGCCGCGCCCGATCGACAGGCGAAGTTCCTCGCCGATGCCGCCGCCACCCACAGCGCCGATGATGGTGGAGGCGCGCACATTGATCTCGAAGCGCAGCAGTGCATAGGACATGAAGTTGGGCATCACCTGCGGCACGATGGCAAAGCCCACGCGCTCGAACCAGTTGGCGCCCACGGCGCGTAGGCCTTCCTCGGCCTTCATGTCGGCGTTCTCGACCACTTCGTAGAACAGCTTTCCAAGCGCGCCGATGGTGTGGATGCCCACGGCCAGGATGGCGGGTATGGCGCCGAGCGACAGCACAGCGGCGAAGAAGCCGGCAATGACGATCTCGGGGAAGGCGCGCACGATTTCCATGTAACGCCGCACCACGAAGCGCAGTGCGCGGCTGGCCACCAGGTTCTTGGCGGCGAGGAAGCAGAGCAGGAAGCCGAAGACGAAGCCGATCAGCGTCGAGAGCGCCGCGATGTTCAGGGTCTCCAGCATCTTGTAGAAATATTCGGGAACGTAGAAGCCCGAGCCGAACAGATGGACGCTGCCTTCCGGGTAGTCGTATTTCAGGCTGCCGTCGAAATAGGGCGAGGGCAGGTCGAACAGCGCGCGCCACACCTCGAGGCCGTCGCGGGGCAGCATGTCGCCGACGAAGTCGAAGAAGTGCGGCAGCCGGTCGAAGAACTTGCCGGCGTTGGATTCGTTGGCGAACCAGAGCGAGGCGCCGAGTGCCACCGCCAATGCGCCGGCTATGAGGGCGGTGTAGAGACGGCGCCGCGCCGCCAGTTCATGCCAGTGGCGCTCGATGGCAATGCCTTCGGCGGACAGTGTGTGGACAGTCTGGCTCATGCAGTCTCCACTTGAATATCAACTATGAAAATGGCCGGGCGCTGCACGCACCCGGCCACCGCCTTGGGAGGGCGTTTAGCCGCCGATCTGCGCCTTGCGGGCGTCGATGATCGGCTGGTAGAATTCCGGCGTCACTTCGGTGTAGCTGGTGAAGTCGCCGCCCTGGATGGCGGAGAAGCAGGCCGGGTCGGTCTTCGGCAGGTCGACCATGAACTGCTTGAACTTGGCCTTGAGGTCGGCGTCGAGCGCGGTGCGCACCACGATCGGGCCGTTCGGGATCAGCGGCGACTTCCAGAGCTCGACGAAGTCCTTCATGTCGATCATGCCCTTGGACACCATCTTGTGCAGGTTGCCCGAGGTGTAGCCCTCGTCGAAATCGCCCACGCCCGAGCCGAAGGTGGTGCCGGCGTCGAACTTGCCGTCCTTGACGGCGAGAACAAGGTTCTCATGGCCGCCGCCAAAGCCGGTCTCGCCGAAGAAGTCCTTGACCGCGACGTTGTCGAGGTCCTTGGGCAGCGAGGTGACGGGGATCAGGTAGCCCGAGGTCGAGTCCGGGTCGGCGAAGCCGAGCTTCTTGCCCTTCATGTCGGCGAGAGTCTTGATGCCGGAATCCTTGCGGGCGACCATGATCGAGTAATAGCCCTGCGAACCGTCGGTCTGCACCGTGGTCAGGATCGGCTCGACCGCGTCGGCGTTGGCCAGGTAGATCTTGGCATAGCCCGAGGCGCCGAGCTCGGCATAGTCGAGCGTGCCGCCCAGCAGGCCCTGGATGACGCCGTCATAGTCGGTGGCCGGGAACAGCTTCACTTCCTTCACGCCGATGGCGGCTGGCAGCTTGTCGGCGAGGCACTGGTAGTTGCGCAGGCTGTCTGCCTCGTTCTCGCCGCCGAGGATGCCGACGCGGAAGGTTTCCACGGTTTCGGCGCGGGCGGCGGTGCCGCAGGAAAGGGCGAAGGCAAGCGCGCCCAGAAGGGCTTTCTTGAGCGACATGGTGTACTCCTGTTGGCTCGAAGTGTCGTTGCGGTTTGGCAGCACTGAGCCCTTCACGCGGGCGAGACGATCACGGTCGTTCAGTGCCCGGCAAAGGCGGGCACCAGGCTTCCGGCGGATTCGATCTTGCGCAGCCGCTCGGGACGGATGCTGGTGGAGGTGATGGCTTCGGAGATTTCCTCGCCATTGGCGTCGGCGCCATAGACCAGGCGCACCGCCTCGCGCGTCAGCTCCTCCGGGGGGCCGTCGAACACCACCTTGCCGCCGGCCATGCCGACGATGCGGTTGCAATAGGCGCGCGCGGTGTCGAGCGTGTGCAGGTTGGTGATGACGGTGATGCCTTCGCGCAAATTGATGTCGCGCAGCGAGTCCATCACCACCTTTGCGTTCATCGGGTCGAGCGAGGCGATCGGCTCGTCGGCGAGGATCAGCTTGGGCTGCTGCATCAGGGCGCGGGCGATCGCCACGCGCTGCTGCTGGCCACCCGAAAGCGTGCCGGCGCGCTGCAGCGCGGTCTGCGCGATGTCCAGCCGCTCCAGCGCGCCAAGCGCCAGCGCGCGCTCTTCGCGGGAGAAGATGCCCATCAGGTTGAGCGCGGTGGAGCGGTGGTTCAGGCGCCCCAGCAGCACGTTGGTCAGCACGTCGAGGCGCGGCACCAGGTTGAACTGCTGGAACACCATGGCGCAATCGCGCTGCCAGCGGCGAAGCGTGGCGCCCCGGTGGGCCGACACTTCCTTGCCATCAAAAAAAATCGCCCCATCGGAGGGGTCGATGAGGCGATTAATCATGCGCAGAAGGGTCGACTTACCGGCGCCGGAGCGACCGATGATGCCGACCATCTGGCCCTGTTCGATTTCGAGCGCGACGCTGTCCACGGCGGTCTTCTTGCCGAAGCGACGCGAGACGTTGCGGATTTCCAGCATGGTGCTTTCCCCGTTTGGCTGTTTCAGCCTCTGGGGGAGTCCGCTACCGGAGCATCATGAAACCGCCATGTCAGTTGCATGTCAGTTTTGTTACGCTGCACAGTCCGCGGCGGATTTCCGGCGGCGAAACCACAACTGGTCCTGCCAGATGGAATGGCATCTCGGTTTTGTCCGCGATGATCCTGCTCCGCCGAAGAAAGCACTTGACGGCTCGGCGTCAATTGGTAATACCAGATTTTGGAGGAGGAGCAGATTGGGCGTCAAAGCCTAAATCGATTTAGAACCGGCGGGATGGCGGTTCCCAAGCAGTGCATTGAGACTACCCGGAGCAGCCAGCGACCCATCGGTCCGGCGCGGCTTCGACAAGAAGGTAGAGTGCGCACAAGGGAGGAACTCAAATGCGCAAGACACTGACCGGCATGCTTGCCGGCATAGGCCTGTCGCTTGCCTGCAGCACATCGGCGTTCGCGCAGGAACTCACCATCTTCTGGGCCGAATGGGACCCGGCCAACTACCTCCAGGAACTCGTCAACCAATACGAAGCCGAGACCGGCGTGAAGGTTACTGTCGAGACGACGCCCTGGGCCGATTTCCAGACCAAGGCCTTCACCGAATTCAACGCCAAGGGCGACGCCTATGACCTGATCGTCGGCGACAGCCAGTGGCTCGGCGCCGGCTCCACCGGCGGGCACTATGTCGACCTCACCGACTTCTTCAACAAGCACAAGCTGGGCGAAGTCATGGCCCCGGCCACGGTGAAATACTACGCCGAATATCCCGGCAACAGCGGCAAGTACTGGGCGATCCCGCTCGAGGGCGACGCCGTCGGCTGGTCCTACCGAAAGGACTGGTTCGAAGACCCGAAGGAAATGGAAGCCTTCAAGGCCAAATATGGCTACGATCTTGGCCCGCCGAAGGACTGGAAGGCGCTGCGCGACATAGCCGAGTTCTTCCACCGCCCGGACGAGAAGCGCTACGGCATCGCCATCTACACCGACAATTCCTATGACGCGATGGCGATGGGCTTCGAGAACGCGCTGTTCTCCTATGGCGGCGAGCTGGGCGACATGGCCACCTACAAGGTCGACGGCCACATCAACTCCGACAAGGCCGTGGCAGCCCTCGACGCCTACAAGGAACTCTACAAGTACACGCCCCCGGGCTGGGCCAAGACGTTCTTCGTGGAAAACAACCAGGCCATCACCGAGGGCCTCGCGGCGATGAGCATGAACTACTTCGCCTTTTTCCCCTCGCTGCTCAACGAGGCGACCAACCCTCACGCCAAGAACACCGGCTTCTTCGCCAATCCGGCTGGCCCGGGCGGCGACCAGTTCGCCGCGCTCGGCGGGCAGGGCATCTCGATCGTGTCCTATTCGAAGAACCAGGACGAGGCGATGAAATTCCTCGAATGGTTCATCAAGGACGAGACTCAGAAGAAGTGGGCCGAACTCGGCGGCTACACCTGCAGCGCGGCCGTGCTCCAGTCCGACGAGTTCCAGAACGCGACGCCCTACAACAAGGCCTTCTACGAGACCATGTTCAAGGTGAAGGATTTCTGGGCCGTGCCGGAATATGCCGAGCTGCTGCAGCAGCTCAACCAGCGCCTCTATCCGCACATCGTCGGCGGCGATGGCACATCGAAGGAAGTGCTCGACGCGCTGGCCGGCGACTGGAAGGCCACCTTCGCCAAATACGGCCGCGGCGGATAGCGGCAACAGAAGCGTCGGAGGGGGCGCGGGCCGCCCCCTCCATCATTTCCGGCATTGCAGGGGAACGACGCCTTGGCGACCGCAGTCATGACAACGCTGGATCCGGGCTCCCGGGCCGCCGCGCGCGGCATGAGCGATCTCTCGATCCGCAATCTCTTCATCATCCCGACGATCCTGTTTCTGATCGTCTTCAACATCTTTCCGCTGCTCTATTCGCTCTACTATTCCTTCACCGACTTCCGCGCCTCCACCAACGCCGAAGCGAATTTCGTCGGCCTGCAGAACTATCGCGAGCTGCTCAACGACCCCTTCATCTGGTCGAACTTTTCCATCACCGCCAAATACGTCATCGTCTCGGTGACCGGGCAGGTGCTGGTCGGCTTCGGCGTGGCGCTGCTGCTCAACCGGCAAATCCCATTCAAGGGGCTTTTGACCACGCTGCTGCTGTTGCCGATGATGCTTTCCATGGCCGTCGTCGGCCTGTTCTGGAAGCTGCTCTACGACCCGTCCTTCGGCATCATCAACCACGCGCTGGGCCTGGGCACCTTCGAGTGGCTCGCCAATCCCGACATGGCGCTCTACGCGGTCGCCATCACCGACATCTGGATGTGGGCGCCCTTCGTCATGCTGCTTTCGCTGGCCGGGCTGTCGGCGGTGCCGAAACATCTCTACGAAGCGGCGGCGATCGACCGGGCTGGCAGCTTCTACACTTTCTTCCGCATTACGCTTCCGCTGGTGGCGCCCATCCTGATGTTCGCGATCATCTTCCGCACAATGGAGGCGTTCAAGACCTTCGACCTCGCCTACATCCTCACCAGCCAGCCCACCACCGAGGTCATCTCGATCCGGCTCTACAAGATGGCGTTCCAGGAATGGCAGACGGGGCGGTCCTGCGCGCTGGCATACATCGTGCTCATCATGGTCATCGCCATCACCAATATCTACGTGAAGTACCTGAACAAGGTGAAGGAGCGCTGAGATGGCCGCAGTTCGCACGCGCGGCGAAGTCGCGCTCAACCGTCTCGCCATCGCGGCCGTTCTGGTCATCACGCTGGTCTTCCTGGCGCCGATCTACTGGATCACCTCCACCGCCTTCAAGCCGCGCAACCTCGCCACCACCGTGCCGCCCACCATCGTGTTCGAGCCGGAGATTTCTCCCTTCGTGAAACTCTTCACCAAGCGCTCGCAGCTTCGCACGGCGCCCACGCCCGAGGAATACGCCGCCGCCCCCTGGTGGGAGCGGCTGATCTTCGACGGCGGCGAAAAGGTCGTTCGCTCGGGCAAGGGCGAGATCCAGCCGTCCGGCTATCCCAGCCGCTTCCTCAACAGCCTCATCATCGCCATCACCTCCACGGCGCTCGCCGTCAGCATGGGTACGTTGACCGCCTACGGCTTCTCCCGCTTCAAGGTGAAGGGCGAGGCCGATCTTCTGTTCTTCATCCTGTCGACGCGCATGCTGCCGCCCGTGGTGGTGGCGATCCCCATGTTCCTCATGTACCGCGCGGTCGGCCTCAACGACACGCATTGGGGCCTGATCATCCTCTACACTGCCTTCAACCTGTCCTTCTCGGTGTGGCTGATGAAGGGGTTCATCGACGAGATCCCGAAGGAATATGAGGAGGCGGCGCTCGTCGACGGCTACACGCGCATGCAGGCCTTCTTCAGGATCGTGCTGCCCGAGGCCGCCACCGGCATCGCCGCCACCGCCGTGTTCTGCTTCATCACGGCGTGGAACGAATACGCCTTCGCGCTGATCATGACCAACCGGCGCGCGCAGACGGCACCGCCCTTCATCCCCAGCCAGGTCGGCTCGGGCCTGCCCGACTGGACCGTGATCGCCGCCGGCACCGTGCTGTTCCTGCTGCCCGTTGCCATCTTCACCTTCCTCCTGCGCAACCACCTGCTGCGCGGCATGTCCTTCGGAGCGATCCGCAAATGAGCTGGCGCGCCTTGAACCGGAAATATTTCGAGCCCGGCTCGATCCTGCTCATGGTGCTGGGCATCGCGGCGCTGTGCCAGCCCTGGAGCCTCGCGCTGCATCGCTATGGCGTCACCACGATCCTGGTCGGGCTGGTCAGCTTCATGGTCACTTCCAAGGTCGCGCCGGAGCGACAAGCAGACGAGGGGGCGCAGCAGTGACGCAGATCGAGCTTCGCGGCGTCGAAAAGTTCTTTGGCGCCGTCCAGGTCATCAAGGACCTGAACCTCCATATCGACCACAACGAGTTCATCGTGCTGCTCGGCCAGTCGGGCTGCGGCAAGACCACCACGTTGCGTGCCATTGCCGGGCTGGAAACCATCGACCAGGGCGACATCCTGATCGACGGCAAGCCGGTGCAGCACATGAAGGCGTCCGACCGCGATATCGCCTTCGTCTTCCAGTCCTTCGCGCTCTATCCGCATATGAGCGTGTTCGAGAACATCGCCTTCCCGCTCAAGGCCACGCGCAAGAGCAGCAGCGAAGTCGATAGCGAGGTGAGGAGCGTGGCCGAGACGCTACGCATCACCCATCTGCTCGGCCACCGGCCGTCGGCGCTGTCGGGCGGCGACATGCAGCGTGTGGCGATCGGCCGGGCGCTGGTCCGGCGCCCCAAGG
>JAEWHN010000174.1 GCA_023387775.1 Pseudomonadota bacterium
GCCCTCGGCCACCACTCCTCACCCCCTCAAGGGGGAGGGAGAGTCGCGCGCTTCATCCCGACCTCGTGGTTCGAGGCTCGTGTCTCGCCTCGCCGTCGATTGCCGTGCCGGACGCATCGACCACCACGCCGAACAGCTCAGCCGCCTGCGTCGGCGTGTAATAGCCCAGCCGCACGTCGCGCAGCACCAGTTGGGGGTCGCGGCAAAGCGGGTCGCCATAGCCGCCGCCGCCCGGCGTGCCGACGCGCACGCGGTCGCCGGCCCGGAGAAATATGTCCTGCTCCTTGGAGAGATGCGGCGGCACATGGGCCGCGCCGTCGCGGAAGACGGTGACCTCGTTGACCGCGCCGTCGCCGCCGCCGCGCGCGCCCTGCGGGCCGGTGCGGCCATGGTCCATGACGAAGGAGGCGCGCGCCTCGCCACGGAGAAGCTCCACCTCATAGGCGAGGCCAAATCCGCCGCGCCGCTCGCCGGCGCCGCCGGAGCCTTCGCGCAGCGCATAGTGGCGGTAGAGCACCGGATAGGCCTGTTCCATGATTTCAACCGGCGGCGATTTCGAGATGCCGATGGTGGAGCAGCCATTGGACAGGCCGTCGTGCCAGAAATTGCCCCCATAGCCGCCGCCGGAGATCTGGTACATGACATAGTCGCGCCCGCGCGCCGGATCGTGCCCGCCAAGGGCAAAGTTGCCGCTGGAACCGGCGGGTGCCGCGGTGACGCGATCGGGCAGCGCCTGCACCATGGCCGCGAACACCGCTTCAGCGATGCGCTGCGACACCTCGGCCGCGCAACCCGAGACGGGGCGCGGATAGCGCGCGTCGAGGAACGTGCCTTCCGGCCGCTTCACTACCAGGGGCTCGAAGGCGCCGGCGCTGATCGGCACGTCGGGGAAGATGTGGCGCATGGCGAGATAGACCGAGGACAGCGTGGTGGCGAGAACGCTGTTCATGGGTCCCGCGCAGGGCGGGCTGGAACCGGCAAAGTCGAAGGTGAGCGTGTCGCCCTGCTTTTCCACCGCGAGCGCGATCGTGAGCGGCCGGTCCACCACCCCGTCGGAATCGACGAAGGCTTTTGCGCGGTAAACCCCGTCCCGGATCGGCGCGATGTGGGCGCGCATCTGCTCGGCGGCGCGCCGGCGCAGCTCGGCGATTGCCGCGACAACAGTTTCGTCCCCGTAACGGTCCAAGGTTTCCAAGAGCCGGTCGCGCCCGACCATGAGGGCCGCGGCCTGCGCCTTGATGTCGCCGATGCGCTGATCGGCCACGCGGATGTTGGAGCAGATGATGGCGTAGATCTCGGGGTCCATCACGCCGCGCTTGAACAGCTTTACCGGCGGCAGGCGCAGGCCCTCCTGCTCGACCGATGTGGCCGAGGCCGAAAAGCCGCCCGGCACCGCGCCGCCGATGTCGGGCCAATGGCCGGTATTGGACAGCCAGCAGAATATTTGTCCACTGCGCCACACCGGCATCGCGAAGCGCACGTCCATCAGGTGCGTGCCGCCGAGATAGGGATCGTTGACGATGTAGATGTCGCCTTCCTGCGGGGGCGCACAGCGGCCGTCGCGGATCATCTCGATGATGGTGCGGGTGGAATATTGCATCACGCCCACGAATACCGGCAGGCCTTGGCTTCCCTGCGCGATCAGCGAACCGTCCTCGGCCGAATAGATGCCGTCGGAGCGGTCGTTGGCCTCGGCGATGACGGGCGAGAAGGCGGCGCGGGAGAAGGTCAGGTCCATCTCGTCGCAGGCCTGCTGGAGGGCTGCTTGGATGACGGAGAGGGTGATGGCGTCGAGGGCGGTCATTCTGGCTTGGTCCCCTGACGATTTTTTTCGCCCGCTTTGACTTCATGGAGGCCGAGGCATGGATTCCCGACACTCTCCGCTCCCTGCGGTCGCTCACGAGGTCGGGAATGACGGATTCCATGTTGCGCCCCGGCAAAACCGCTACGTTGGAGATTGGCGACGCGGCTAATGAAGTCCGTCATTCTCGACCTTGGAGCGAGTGCGAAGCGCGAGCGGAGAGTGTCGGGAATCCATGCCTCGAACTCGGTGACGTCAAAGCCGTCGACAAATGTCGAGCCGAAGCAGCCACTCATGACGAGCCCACCTCGATCACGATATTGCCGTCCGCGTCACCGCGCGCACGGTCGCCGGGCTCCAGCACGGTGGTGGCGTCCATCTGTTCCAGGATGGCCGGGCCCTCGAGCGCCGTATCGAGCGGCAGCTTTTCGCGCGCATAGACCGGCGTGTCGCGCCATTGACCGTCGAACCAGACCGGCCGCACCTCGCGCAGCGCGCCTGCAAGCGTGGCCGCCCGGCCGGCGGGGTCGATGAGCCCCGAAAGATCGACGGCCGCACGCACGCCAGTAACGGAGGTGTTCAGATTGACTAGGTTGGCGCTGATTTCCGGCAATTCGACCTTGAAGCGGGCGAAATAGGCCTTTTCGAACAGGGTTTGCAGCTGCGCGCGGGAAACCCGGCCGGAGGGTAGAGGCACGTTAAGGATATGCGTCTGGCCCACGAACTGCATGTCGGCCGAATGGGTGACGCGGATTGATTGCGGCCTGACCGCCTCGCCGGCGATCAGCGCCTCGCCCTCGGCGCGCTGTGCGGCCAGGATTTCCGCGATGCGCCGCTCGTCGAGGCTCGCCACCGGCTGGTTGGCCGTGTTGACGAAATCGTGGCGCAGGTCGGCCACCACGCAGCCCAGCGCATTGGTGATGCCCGGCCGCGCCGGCACCAGCACCTTCGGCAGGCCCAGCTCGCGCGCCAGCGCCGAGGCATGCAGCGGCCCGGCGCCGCCGAAGGCGAACAGCGCGAAGTCGCGCGGGTCGTGGCCGCGCGCGATGGACACCATGCGGATCGCGCCGGCCATCTTGAGGTTGCCGAGTTTCAGCACCGCGCCGGCCGCCGCCACGCCATCGAGCCCGGTGGCGCTGCCAATCTTTTCGGCGAATATTTCGCGCACATGCTCCGGCGTGACCGGATGATCGACCGAAAGCAGCCGCTTCGGGTCGAGCCGGCCGAGCACAAGGTTGGCGTCGGTCAGCGTCGGCTCGGTGCCGCCGCGGCCGTAGCAGATCGGGCCGGGGTCGGCGCCCGCACTTGCCGGGCCGACCTGGATCAGGCCGGAGGCGTCGACGCGCGCAATCGAGCCGCCGCCTGCGCCCACCGTATGGACGGCCACCATCGGCACATGGATGGGCATGGCATATTCTATCTCGGTCTCGTTGGAGACCGCAGGCTCGGCATTGCGGATCAGCGCGACATCGGTCGAGGTGCCGCCCATGTCGTAGGTGACGAGGTTTTGGTAGCCGGCGCGCCTGCCCGTATAGGCCGCGGCGATAACGCCGGAAGCCGGGCCGGACATCACCGTCTTGGCCGATTCACGTGTGACATTGCGGGCCGAGATCATTCCGCCATTGCCGTTCATGATGAGGAAGTCGCGGGCGTAGCCGCGCTCGCCGAGCTCGCGCCGCAGCCGCTCGACATAGCGCTCGAGGATCGGCTGCACCGAAGCGTTGACGGCGGCGGTGACCCCGCGTTCGAACTCGCGCGCCTCCGACAACAGCATGTGGCCGGCAGTGATGTAGCCGTTGGGCCAAAGCTCGCGCGCGATCTCCAGCGCGCGCAATTCGTGTGCGGGGTTGGCGTAGGCATGCAGGAAATGGATGACCAGCGACTCGCAGCCGGCCTCCAGAAGCTGGCGCACCGCTGCGCGCATCTCGTCTTCGTCGAGCGGCACCCGCACCGCGCCCGAGGCCTCCACACGCTCCGACACCTCCAGCCTGAGGTCGCGCGGGATGACCGGGACGAACACGCCCGTCATGCCATAGGCCTGCGGCCGGGTGCGGCGGCCGAGCTCGATGACGTCGCGAAAGCCGCGCGTGGTGATCATGCCGGTCGTGGCCAGCCGGCGCTCCAGCACCGCGTTGGTGGTGGTGGTGGTTCCGTGCACGATGAGGTCGATGTCGGCCACCGGAAAGCCGGTCTCGGCAAGTGCGGCGACCACGCCGAAGGCCTGGTTTTCCGCGGTGGTGGGGGTCTTGGCGATGCGCACCCTGCCCGCGGTCGCGTCGATCATGATGAGGTCGGTGAAGGTGCCGCCGACATCGATGCCGGCCACCACATTTCCTGCACTTGCCTGATAATTCTCAGCCATGTTCGAAACCCGAAACGCAGGCCCAAGGATCGGAAGCAGTTTGGAAAGCTGTTCCACGCCCGGATATTGACGTCAATATCGTTTGCATACTAATAAATTGGCCACACAGAGTTACCGTTTTCGGGATTTGCGGCAGCGCGCGGGACGATGCAGTCCGGCTTCGCAAACGCCAGGTTTGCGCCGCTTTGGCGAAAGGTCCGGATTTTTCATGAACACCGCAGCAGCCCTCAACACGGCCGAGGCGAAGCCGCTTGCCTTCCCCATTCCGGCCAATGTCTATGCCGAGACCGTGGTTTCGGTGAAACACTACACCGACCGGCTGTTTTCCTTCCGCATCACCAGGCCGCAGTCGCTGCGCTTCCGCTCGGGCGAGTTCGTCATGATCGGCCTGCCCAACGCCGAGAAGCCGGTGTTCCGCGCCTATTCCATCGCCAGCCCGGCCTGGGACGAGGAGCTGGAGTTCTTTTACATCAAGGTGCCGGACGGTCCGCTGACCCAGCATCTGCAGAAGATCCAGCCGGGCGACACCATCCTGATGCGCCACAAGGCCACCGGCACGTTGGTGCTGGACGCGCTGACGCCCGCCAGGCGGCTGTTCATGATCTCGACCGGCACCGGCATCGCGCCCTTCGCCAGCCTGCTGCGCGACCCCGACACCTATGAGAGGTTCGAGCAGGTTTACCTGACCCACACCTGCCGCGACGTGGCCGAACTGGCCTATGGCAAGGAGCTGGTGGCGGCGCTGGCGGAAGACCCGCTGATCGGCGAAATGACGCACGGCCGCGTGACGCTCTATTCGACCACGACGCGCGAAGAGTCCCCCCATATGGGCCGCATCACCACGCTGATCGGCTCGGGCAAGTTCTATTCCGATCTCGGCATCGACAAGCTCGACCCAGAGACGGACCGCATCATGATCTGCGGCTCGATGCAGATGCTGAAGGATGTCAAGGAACTGGCCGAAAGCCTCGGCTTCGAGGAAGGCTCGCTCTCCCAGCCGGCAACCTTCGTCGTCGAACGCGCCTTCGTCGGCTGACGCGGCGCCTGCCCGCGCCACCTCGCGCAGGCTGCCCCCTCACCCGGTCGGCCAGGCCCCGTTTCGCCGGGCCGGCGAGGCTATCTGCGCGGCCAGGCGCACGAGCTCTGCCTGCCGCGACACGCCCGTCTTGACGAAGATGTTGCCGAGATGGGTCTTGGCGGTGGTGAGCGCGATGCCCAGCTCGGCCGCGGTCTGGACCAGCGTGCGGCCCGCCAGCAAAGAGGTCAGGACGCAGGTTTCCATGCGGGTCAAATCGAAGGCGACCGCCATGGCCTCCGCGCCGTTGGCATCGTTGCCGATCGGGTTGATGAACACCGCCGCCACCGCCCGCGGCTCCAGCCGCCGCCGCGCGGCGCCGGCCCGCATCGGCAACACGCTGCCCAGAACCGGCGCATGCCCGGCATTGGTCAGCCGCACCGAAAGCCCGGTCGTGCCGATCTCGGCCTCGTTTCGCGCGGCAAGGTCGATGGCGGCGTGGAGCTCCGCCGTGGCCGAGGCCACATTGGCCTGGATGATTCCGCCGGCGCTGCGGATCGGCCTGCCGGCGCGTAGCATGGCTTCGGCGGCTGCGTTGGCATGCAGGATGCGCGCCTTGCCGTCTGTCAGCACCACGCCGGCATGCAGCGTGTCGAACACTTCCCGGGCAGCCTCCGCCTCAAGCGACTGGACGTCCAATATGTCGCTGATGGTTACCGCGCGCCGGACGTGAGGCACGAGAAGCCGCCCCAGTTCCACCTCGCGCTCGGAGACGAGGCCGACGGATGCGTGCCGGCCCAGACCGATCTGGGCATGGCGCGAGGGGCTGCGCATGAGGACCAGCGCCATGCTGTCGACGATGCCTTGCGGCGCGCCCCACTCGGCCAGATAGCGCGAGCTTTGCCGCAGTTCCTGCGGCAGATGGCGCGAGAGCACCTGCGGCTCGTCCAGGGGCCAGGCCGTCGCCAGGGGCAGGCGCTCCCAATCGGCGACCTCGGCCGCATATTCCAGCTGCCTTTCCAGCCAGTAGGGATCGATGCCCACGCTTTTCCGCAGCGTGGGGCAGCGCTGGTCCAGATCGAACATTATCAGCTGGGCGTTGTGGCACCGGAACAACTGCTTGATCTGGTCGAGCGTGTCGTCCCACCGGCCCGGATCGAGCGCGCAGTCGTAAACAAGGCCTATGATTTCCGATAGTCTCTGAGAAGGCGGAAAGTCATCCATCGTTTCTGCCGGTTCGACCAATCGCCCGCACGATAGCGGAGAAAGCGGCTACTGTCTCCGCATC
>JAEWHN010000230.1 GCA_023387775.1 Pseudomonadota bacterium
CGCGCATGGGCGCCATCCTGCGGGCACAGGGCGAAATGCAGGGCCGCATGGGCGCCATGGCCGAGCTGATCGGCGCACGGCAGGCCGAACTCACCCAATCGCTCAGCCAGCGGCTGGACGCGATGACCGGCCGCCTCGGTCAGACCATGACCGAGCAGACGAAATCCACCCATGAGAGCCTGGCAAAGCTGCAGGAGCGCCTCGCCGTCATCGACACGGCACAGAACAACATCCAGTCGCTCGCCGGCCAGGTGGTGCAGCTTCAGGCGATCTTGTCCAACAAGCAGACGCGCGGCGCCTTCGGCCAATCGCGCATGGAGGCGATCGTCGCCGACGGGCTGCCGCATGGCGGCTACCAGTTCCAGGCCACGCTTTCCAATGGCAGCCGGCCCGACTGCGTGGTGAAGATGCCCAATGGCGCGCCGGCGCTGGTCATCGACGCCAAGTTCCCGCTGGAAGCGTGGAATGCCATCCGCGCCGCCGAAGGCCCCGAGGCGCAAAAGCTCGCCGCCCAGGCCTTCCGCCGCGATGTCGAGATCCATATCCGCGACATATCCGAAAAATACCTGATCGCTGGCGAGACCCAGGACACGGCCTTCATGTTCGTGCCCTCCGAATCCGTGTTCAGCGAGATCCACGAGAATTTCGAGGCGCTGGTGCACCGGGCGCACAAGGCGCGCGTGGTCATCGTCTCGCCCTCGCTGCTCATGCTATCCATCCAGGTCATCCAGGCGATCCTGAAGGATGCGCGCATGCGCGAGCAGGCACACCTGATCCAGGGCGAGGTGATCCGGCTGATGGAGGACGTCTCGCGCCTCGACGAGCGGGTGCGCAGGCTGCAGGGCCATTTCGGCCAGACCGCCAAGGACATCGACGACATCCTCATCTCCACCGGCAAGATCACCCGGCGCGGCGCGAAAATCGAAACTCTGGAACTCGGCGACGACACCGCCGGCAGCGGCGAGCAGGCATCCGTGCCCGCGCGCAAGGAGGCTGCCGCACCGCGCATGGCTGATTCCCGGACCGGGCAGTTGCGGCTGATGGTGATGGACGGCGAAGAGGGATAGAGCCACTTCGTCCCATGCCTCGAACGCTGTGGAGGGCGCCCTGCCTGACCTTCGGCGCGCCTTCCGGCGCAATCCTGCGCCGCTGGTCCTCCCACGAGGGCCGCGTCTCTGTGCCAAGAAGGGAGCCGGTGCACGGGCGTGGCGTTGCAATTACCCTTGCCCTCAAGGCAATCCGTTGCTTCACTATGCCATTCGGAGGAGCAGGCCATGGCCAAGGGTCAATTGCGCAGCAACAAGGAACCCCGGAAACCCAAGAAGGACGCCAAGAAGCGGGCCATTGCGTCGGCACCGCCACAGCCGGTCCATGCGCTCAAACTGAAGGACAAGAAATAGCGCACGACAAGAAACCCCGCGGCGTGGCGCCTTAGGGTTCCTGGTCGAAACGGATGTGCTGGCCGGCAGCCGGCCTTGCGCGTTACGGCCGCGGCGGCGGCGGCATGCGTCCGCTGCGTGCCTTGCGGGCGGCGTAGCGCGCGTCGCGCTTTGCCTTGCGCTCGGCTTCGTCCGAGAGCACTCGAGCGATGCGGTCGTTCTCCTCGGCTTCCTTTGCCTTGGCCTCGGCAGCAGCAGCCTCTTCGGCTATCCTGCGCGCCTCGGCTGCGGCAGCCTCGCGTGCAGCCTTCTCGGCGGCTTCGCGGGCAAGCTTCTCCTGCTTTATGCGGGCCTTCTCGGCCTCGCGTATCGCGCGCGCTTCAAGGATGGCCTGGCGCTCGGCCCTGCGGGCCAGCACTTCCGGATCGTCGTCCGCCGGTTTTGCCTTGAACCTTTCGAGGAGAGCCTTCTTTGCTTCGGTTGCGGCGTTGCGCCGCTCGTGGAAGTCCTTTTCCCTATAGATTGCCAATTTTCGCCTTCACGTCTCTTATCATTACGAGCCGTTTACATACGCAGCAGAGCCGAGAGTTCAAGCGCCAATTCTGCATTTCGGCCATGCAGTCGGCAGTTATTGCCCTCCGGGAACGCTTTGTCGCGGCAAATTCGGCCGCCACGGTTCTCTTCGGGGCATCTGGTGCCGGGGCCCGCGCATATCTACCTCTACTGATAAACGCTTCGGGAAAAGCCATGCAAATCGGCCTCTACACTTTCGCGGATGTCAGCCCGGTGCCGGGACCGGACGCAGTCACACCCTATCAGCGCCTGCGCAACCTCATGGAGGAGATCGAGCTTGCCGATCAGGTCGGGCTGGACGTGTTCGGGCTTGGCGAACACCACCGGCCCGACTACGCGGCCTCTGCCCCTGCAGTTGCCCTGGCGGCCGCGGCCGAGCGCACCAGCCGCATAAGGCTCACCAGCGCCGTGACGGTGCTCTCCTCCGACGATCCGGTGCGCGTCTTCCAGCAGTTCGCCACGCTCGACCTCATCTCCGGCGGACGCGCGGAAATCATGGCGGGGCGTGGCTCCTTCATCGAATCCTTCCCGCTGTTCGGCTACCGGCTCGAAGACTATGACGAGCTCTTCGCCGAAAAGCTCGAATTGCTCCTGAGGCTGCGCGAGAGCGAGCGCGTTACCTGGTCGGGCGAGCTGCGCCCCTCCATCCATGACCGCGGCGTCTATCCACGCCCCTATCAGCAACAACTGCCGATCTGGATCGCAGTGGGCGGCACGCCGACCTCGGTCGCCCGCGCCGGCGCGCTCGGCCTGCCGCTGGCGCTCGCCATCATCGGCGGCGAACCGGCCCGCTTCGCACCGCTGTTCGACCTCTACCGGCAGGCAGCCGCCCGCGCCGGCCACGATCCCGCCGGGCTCGCCACCAGCCTCAATGTCCACGGCTTCGTCGGCGAAACCGCCGATCAGGCGGCCGACGACTTCTACGGCCCGCAGGCCGAGGTCATGAACCGCATTGGCCGCGAGCGCGGCTGGGGCCCCACCAGCCGGGCCCACTTCGATCAGGCTCGGGGGCCTCGGGGCGCGCTGTTCGTGGGCGATCCCGAGCAGGTGGCCGAGAAGATGATCGCCACCCACAAACTGTTCAGAAACGACCGCTTCCTGCTGCAGATGGCGATCGGCACGCTGCCCCACGCCAAGGTCATGAAGGCCATCGAGCTGTTCGGCACCAAGGTCGCGCCGCTGGTGCGCCGCGAGGTCGCCGCCGGCCAGCATACGCGGGCGGCCGGCTGACCGGGAACCAAGTCCCGCCAGGCGCATTGTGCAGCCCACAGGGACTTTTCGCCCGCCGCCTGCCGCGGCGGCCCGCGGTCCGTGGGGGATTCGGAAATGAAGCACGAATTGTCCGAGGCCGGCCCGACGGAATCCGAACGAACCGCATCCGAACTCAGGCACATACGCTCGCTGCTGATAGGCATCTTCGCAGTGCTGGCAACCTCGGCGCTCTACTTCGGGCGGGATTTCTTCATGCCGGTCATCCTCGCCTGCCTTCTGGCGCTGATCCTGACCCCCATCGTCCGCTTCCTGCGCAAGCGCGGAATCCCCGAGCCGGTTTCGGCGACCATCCTGGTCCTCATCACGGTCGGTATCATCGGCATCGGCGGCTACCTGCTCAGCGGCCCCATCGTCAAGCTCATCGACGACGCCCCGGCGATCGGCGTCCAGCTTCACGAGCGGCTGGCCAAGCTGCGCCAGCCCTTCGAAAAGATGATGAACATCTCCCATCAGGTCGAGCGGGCAGCGGAAACCCCGCAGGAACCGGGCGTGCAGCGGGTGGTGATCGCCCAGCCCGGCATCATCTCGCAGGCCGCAAGCAACATCCTCTCGGCGAGCGCTGCGCCGGCAGTCACCTTCGTGCTGTCGCTGTTCCTGCTCGCCTCGGGCACGCTGTTCTACCAGAAGATCGTGCAGTCCTTTGCCCGGCTCAGCGAAAAGAAGCGCGCGCTGCGCATCGTCTACGACATCGAGCGGGAAATCTCGCATTACCTGCTGACGATCACGATCATCAATATCGGGCTGGGCGTCGTCATTGGTTTCGGCCTGTGGGCCGTCGGCATGCCCACCCCGTTCGTCTGGGGCTCGACGGCGGCGCTGCTCAACTTCCTGCCCTATATCGGCGCGGCGATGAACATCCTGCTGGTGACTGTGATTGCCATCGTATCGTTCGACAGCCTGTCCTATGCCCTGCTCGCGCCCTTGGTGGTGATCGTCTGCGACGTTGTCGAGGGCCAGTTCATCACCCCGCTCATCGTCGGGCGGCGGCTGGAAATCAATGCGGTCTCGATCTTCGTCGCCGTCGCTTTCTGGTCGTGGCTGTGGGGCTTCGTCGGCGCGCTGATTGCGGTTCCGCTTCTGGTGGTCATCAAGGTCTTCTGCGACCACTTCGACAGCTTGCGCCATGTCGGCAATTTCCTCGCCGCCGAGCAGACCGCCGATAACGGCGAGGAAGAAGAGGCGGCGCCGAAGTCGGCCTGAGCCTGCCTTTGCCAAGCCGGCCTCCAGTTCCTATATCCGGGCATCGTGCTGTCCCGGGGAAACTGTAATGACGCCGCTTTCCGTTCTCGACCTGTCGCCGATCATTGAGGGCGGCACCGCCTCGCAATCGTTGGCCAACACGCTCGATCTTGCCCGCCACGCCGAACGCCTCGGCTACAGGCGCTACTGGCTGGCCGAGCACCACAACATGCCCGGCATCGCCAGCGCCGCGACCTCGGTCGTCATCGCCCATGTCGCGGCCGGCACCAGCACCATCCGTGTCGGCGCCGGCGGCATCATGCTGCCCAACCACGCGCCGCTGGTGATCGCCGAGCAGTTCGGAACGCTGGCAGCCCTCCACCCCGGCCGCATCGACCTCGGCCTCGGCCGCGCGCCCGGCACCGACATGCTGACCGCCCGCGCGCTCCGCCGCAATCTCGAGGCCGGCGCCGACAGTTTCCCGCAGGACGTGGTCGAGCTCATCAACTACTTCGCCCCGGCGGAGCCGGACCAGCGCCTGCGCGCTGTGCCGGGCGAAGGCCAGGAGGTCGAGGTCTGGGTGCTGGGCTCCAGCCTCTATGGCGCGCAGCTTGCCGCGATACTGGGCCTGCCCTACGCCTTCGCATCGCATTTCGCGCCGGCCGAACTGGAAAACGCCATCGCCATCTATCGCTCTCGCTTCCAGCCTTCGGAGCGCCTCGACAAGCCCTATGTGATGCTCGGCATGGGCGTCTTCGCCGCCGAGACCGACGCCGAAGCCAGGCTCCTCTTCAGCTCGCAGCAACAGGCCTTCGTCAACCTGCGCACCGGCCGCGCTGGCCCGCTGCCGCCACCTGTCGAGAACTACGACGCCGATCTCGATCCGGCAGCGCGCGCCATGCTGGCCCAAGCGCTGTCCTGCTCCGTCGTCGGCTCGCCCGAAACTGTGCGCCGGGGGCTCGAAGCCTTCATCGCGCGGACCGGCGCCGACGAGTTGATGGTCACGTCTCAGATCTTCGACCACGCCGCGCGCGTGCGTTCCTACGAGATCCTCGCCGACGTTCACCGGCAATTGTCGCAGGCGGCCTGAGGCCGCTTACTCGCGCCTCTGACCCCCTCCCCCTTGAGGGCAGGGCAATCGCATATGGCACGACCTACCCCCACTCCGCCTCGCTTCGCTCGGCACCTCTCCCCCGTCGAGCGGGGGAGAGG
>JAEWHN010000385.1 GCA_023387775.1 Pseudomonadota bacterium
TTTGGCCATGTCATGGCCGATGCCTCGCTTTTCGTAGCCGAGGCGTCCGAAGGCGAGTGGCTGGATCGAGCCGCGGTAGCTGAGCTGGATGTCGCGCTTGTGCGCGGGAAAGCCGCCGCGCATTTCCGGCGAGACATGGCCGGTCAGCACCTGCTGCAATGTGCATTGTCCGATGAGCGAGCGGGGATAGACCTTTTCCTGCTCGGAGGGCGGCAGACAGGTCAAGACAATGTCGAAGCCCTTGTCCCTCACCAGCCGCGGCAGGAGGCCCGCCAGAACCTGCTCGTCCTGCTTCATCACAACCTTGACGCCGTCGAACGAGGGCAGGGGCGTTTTGAGCCCGATGTCGAGCACATCGAGAGATGCCGGGGAATAGCTGACGGTGGGGTGAATGACGACGCCGTCGAATTCGTCGAAATCAAGCGCCTGCGGCAGGCGCATGGCCCCGGTGCGGCCGGGCCAAAGGTTCAGGAGGATGATTTCATGCCGGCTGAGCGCCTGCCACGCCGCGATCCCCTGAGGAATGGCGCCAATTCCGTTCGGGTCGAAATAGGCGACCAGCAGGAGCCTTGCGTCCCGCTTTCCGAACGGCCTTGAGCCGAAAACAGGCTTGGGTCGCATGAAATTCCCTCAAGTAGATCGGAAAGGAACTCGTTACCGCAAGGCCGATAGTCTGTTTCTAGCGCATTCCAGGCTTCGTGTTTGTTGATGTGTTGCGGTGATTTATCAACGCTGTTTTCGCCAGACTTATACTTCCTCTCCGAATGTTCCGCAAATGAGGCACTTGGAGCGCGCGAATGGAAACGACGAGCAAACTGAAACTGCCGATGATAATGCCGAGCCAGGCGCAGAAGCATGTCACGCACAACGAGGCGCTGGCACTCATCGACAAGCTGATGCACCTGGCCGTCCTGGACGACCACCGCAACATGCCCCCTGCCGCGGCGAATGTCGGCGATCTGCATATCGTGGGACCGTCGCCGTCCGGCGAGTGGGCCGGCAAGGCCGGCATGGTGGCTTGCTTCGAGGGCGAGGATTGGAGCTTCCTGACGCCCGTGGAAGGATGGCGCGCCTGGGTGCGCGACGTCGGCGAGCTGAAAGTCTACGAAGCTGCCGGTTGGACATCCGTGTCCGCTCCAGCCAGCAGCGGGATGCTTGGCATTAACACTACGCCCGACGAGGTCAATCGGCTGGCCGTGAAGTCGGACGGTGTCCTGTTCTCCCATGACGATCTCACCCCCGGCTCCGGCGATGCGCGCCTGCAGATCAACCGTGCCCGTGCGGCGGCCAGCGCTCATGTGGTCTTTTCTGACAACTGGACCGGACGGGCCGAGGCCGGGTTGGTTGGCGACGACCTGTTCCGCATCAAGGTAAGTCCCGACGGGAGCCGGTTTTCCACCGCGCTTTCCATCAGCACGGCGGACGGCTCGATGGGCATCAACACCGAGCCGAATGGGGTGGACCGCCTCGCCGTGCGCGAGGACAAGGCCGGCATAAGCCAGTTCTCGGTCGCCAACCTGCACGCCGACAGCACGGCCTCGGCCGCATTCCGGCTGCTCGCCGCCAACAACAACTATTTCAACTTTCAGCTCTACGGCAGCGGCACCATGTATGCCTATACAAGTGCGACCATGATCCTAGGCACATATGCCGACAAGCAATTGAGACTACGCACCAATACCACCGACCGGATGTACATATTCGGCGACGGGCGCATCAGCATCAATACCGGCACGGCCAGCGCGCAACTCGCGGTCAATGGGGCGGTGCGAGTGGGCACCTGGAGCAAGAATGCGCTGCCCAGCGCCAGCGCAAACGGCGCCGGCTCCTTGATTTTCGTGAGCGATGCGTCGGGTGGCGCGGTGATCGCCTTCAGCGACGGAAACAACTGGCGCCGAGTTACCGACCGCACCTTGGTGGATTCGTGAGATTGCCTGCGCAGGAGCTGCCAAGGTTTCGTTGAGGGGCGTAAAAATCAAATGCGAGCCGATGAAATTTCGGCTCGCAGAAAGTGAATTTGAAAATATATTCTGCGTGGAGGGAAGATTATCGGGAACTGGCGGCCCACTGCATCTGGGCCGTGACTTCGTTGTGGGGGCGAGGCGAATATGCAGGAACTTGCCGGATTCGCATGCGGTAGTCAGGATTTAGCATTCGCTCCAAAGAACATACTGGTCTTCTATGACGAGAAATTCACGTTCATAAAGACGGTAGAGGAACATCTTCGAGCTTTCAAAAGCCATTCCCGCAACAACTGTTTCTTTGCCCCCGCGACCGTCCTGGGCGACCCGCAGGAAGGAAGATATACGGAAACCGGTCCGCTGGAGCTGAGCGGCGGCAAGGGAGCTGCCTGGAACCTGGACCATTTCGACGCGGTGATTGTCCACTATTCGGCCCGCCTTTCCATCGAAGGCTACATCGCGCCCCAGATCGCCCGCCGCATAAGGGATTTCGACGGCGAGAAGATACTCTTCATCCAGGATGAATATGAGGGCGTGGATTGCGCGAGGAAGTACATCGAGTATCTGCGCATAGGCACGATATACACCTGCGTGCCGGGACATGGCCGTGAACTGGTCTATCCGCGCTCGCTATTCCCCAGCGTGGAATTCATCGAGACCCTGACCGGCTTCATTCCCGACGAGCCCGGGCTTGAGCGCCACGCGATGCCACTGCAGGAGCGGAAGACGCTGATAGGCTATCGCGGCCGTCGTCTTCCCCACCATTATGGCCGCCTGGGGCACGAAAAACTCATCATCGGCGAGAGGGTGAAGGCGGAGGCGCTCAAGCGCGGCCTGCCGGTGGACATAGAGTGCGACGATTCAAAACGCATCTATGGCTCGTGGTACCAGTTTCTCGGTTCGTGCAGGGCGACGCTTGGCACGGAATCGGGAAGCAACATCTTCGACTTCGACAATACCCTGCGCGAGAAGGCGGCGGAACTGGCGCACCTGCCTTTCGATGAGGTCTACGACGAGCATTTCAGGAAGCATGACGACTTCGTGCAGATGGGGCAGATCTCGCCGAAATTCTTCGAGGCAATTCGCCTTCGCACCGCACTGGTCTGCTTTCCAGGTTCGTATTCGGGCGTGCTGGAGCCGGATAGGCACTATATCCCGCTCGAGCGCGATTTCTCGAACGTCGACGAGGTTTTCGAGAAGCTTGCAGATGTGGAGTTTCTGGAAGAGCTGACCGCAACGGCATATCGCGACGTCATCGAAAGCGAAGAGTACAGCTACAAATCATTCGTGTCGTCGTTCGATGACCGGCTGGACCGAAAAGTCCCGGCGCCGCGAGCCGAAATCATCTCCGCGCCGGTCGCCGTTCGTCGCGGGGCGGCTGTCGAGCCTTTGAGGCATGATCATCCTGCCGACTATCTCCTGAGCGACCATGTTCTGGGCGGAGACTGGCAGCGCGAGAGATTTCAAGGCCTGTTTGCAAAGGAAGCTTCGGTGTTTGAACCGAGCCGCCTTGCGTGGATAAACCGCGCACAGGTTGGGCACGGCGCCGGCGTTGCGGCCTCGTCGCCGTTTCACGGCGCGCCGCACGACGCGGAAAGCCTGCTGCGCCCTTTCGTGCCGGGAGACTATGCGGCTGTCCTCGACACGGCGCCGCTGCCGCATTTCGTGGAACTCGACCTGGGCGCGGAGCGCCTGCTGGAGGGCGCCTATCTGCGCTGGTACGACACGGCCAATCACGGGATCGACTATTTGATAGAGGTCCGTGCCGGGGCCGGGGGCTGGAGGCGGCTGTTCAACTCATGGAGGCCGGTCCTCGAAGTGCGGGACAATGCCGCGGTGGAGCAGAGCCATTACTTTCCGTCGGTGCGCGCGCGGCACGTGAGGCTGACCGTGACGAAGCTTGCGGGGCAGCAGCGCCTGCTGCTGCGAAGGTTCGAGCTCTATGAGCGGCAAACTGCCGGTAGCGGACTGAACCGATCATAAAGGTTCCATCGAGTTCCGCGCCAGACGCTGGTCCGCCCTTTCGACGGATATGTTGCGGATGGCGGCGTAGCAGATGTCGTCGTCGGACCTGATGGTTAGCTCGGAGCGTCCGCCCCCTGCCACGTATTCGATCTCGGTTGCTGCCGAAGAGCCGTCGAAGGGCGTGCATGTGCCGTCGACACACAGTTCCGCGCCATGCTCGCAGCCGGCCTGGACGGCAGCAACGGTGAGGTGATATCTGCCGGCCGCCTGATTCCAGTAGGTGCCCGCGGGCCGCCAGCCATTGCCGGCGGTATTGTCGCCGATATAGCCGAGTTGGGAGTTGCCGGAGGCAGCCTCCCTTTTGGACAGATCGAAATCCGTTCGCACCCAGCCTTCGCCGTCCACGACGATATCGATATCCTCTACCTTCATGGGCAGGAGCGTGTCGAAGCTAGTTTCCTGGCGGCTGAAGAACCAGGTAGCCACCTCATTACGCAGCGGATGGACGTTGCTGTAGCCAAGCTCGCGGATCTCCGCGATCGAAAGATAGGACGTGAGGTCCTCCCTGTCGCGAAGATAGATGCTGCCATTGGAAACGTCCAAAAACACCCAGTTGCCCCGGATCAAGACCTCAGAGGCAATATGGGACAGCATTTCCCCTCGAAACGGGAAAAAGAACTGCACGATCCGCGTTGGGATGCCTAGCTCCGCCAGCAGCGCGTTGAAGGTGGCGACGTGATTGCCGCAAATGCCATATCCCAATTCAAGGCACTGTGCAGCATCGGCGCCGGGTGACTGAAAATTCGCGCCCCCGTTGCGCTTGAACAGCGAATATCGGCCGCTGGGGACCAGCGTCTGAACAACATTCATCGCCTGGAGCGCGGCATAGAAGCTCGCGGGGGTCTTGCCGGTCTCGTTGACCGCGCCATCGGCTTCCTGGCGGATCAGGCAGGCGTAGCGTTTGACCGTGTCGGGATAATCGCAGGCTCGCTGTTGATGCCCCGGGTCCACATGGCCGCTTCCGGAGATCGGCACGACAAGAAACGCAAACATTACCGCTGCGGCAAGCGTGACGGGAAAGCTCCGCCAAGGCGCAGCACGCAAAAACACCTGTACTCGCACTCGCATTCCAGCCCCCGCTTAGGAAATGCTAGGCCAGAGGTTTCCTGAAAACGACGTTTATTTCAAGATGTTTTGCCAGAAGTGGCGTGAGCTTTTCGAATATTTCCGGGTGATTTGCTGCAGCTGAATTCATGAAGAACTCGAAACTGACCGATGTGAGCCTTGAAAAGCTTCTCAGGTCGGCGAGCCCGGGCATGTTTTCGGGCAGCGTTTCGAGAAGGGCCCGCACCGCGGCGCCGTCGTCCAGCGGCTGCAGGCGAGCCGTGCCGATGCCGCGATAGGTCGGCAGCACCGGCTGGTCGAGCAGATAGTCTAGGCCGAGCACGCGTTCGAAATGCAGGCGCAGGCCCCAGAGGTCGAAGCGCCTCACATGAACGAGATCATAGTCGCGATAATCGTAGTAAACGCGCATGTCTTCTTCGAGGGGAACGCGCGCCACCAGCACGCCTCCCGGCTTCAGCACGCGCACCATCTCTCGCGTGGCATTATAGAAATCGAGCACATGCTCCAGGACATCGGTGGACACCACCATGTCGAAGGCACAATCCGGGTAGGGCAACTCCTCAAGCTTGGCCAATGCCACGTGGATGCCGTGCGCCTGCGTTCGTTCGAGATAGCGTTGGCTGACGTCGACGCCGTGACGCTCGTGTTGCGGAAAGGACGAAAGCAGGCGACCGAGCCCGACGCCGGCATCGAGGATCACGTCTCCCGTCCTCAGATGGTCTTCCACAATGAGCCTTGTCGAGCCATCCAGCACGGCCCAGGTGTCTTCCGCGATGAAGGGATTGACCCCTTTCCGGTCCAGCGCGGCGAGATGGTCCGCGGCGATCTTTTCGTAGTTGAGCGTATAGGCGTCCGGGACAATGAAGACAGGAATACCTGATGCGATTGCAAGGGGCTCGCGCGTGAAGGGGACCGTCCGTTTGGCGTTCGACATATGGCCACCTGCTTGGCCGGTCATCGCGGCGACCGCGGAGCCAGGCAGCCGGTTCGGCCGTAAAACCGGCGGGGCATCAGGCGGGCACCCCGATCTCGCCGCGCGCCTCCTTCAGATGGGTGTAGCCTCCCGCGACGCCATCCTGGCGCCAGCGTTCGACCGAGCGGCGTGCGATTTCATCGAGGTCGGTAAAGTCGGGTTCGCCAAAATCGGCGACAAGCCGCGAGGGATCGAGCAGGATCGACGCGGCGTCGTCGGGCCCGAGCGGCCGCAATTCGGGTTCGGGATAGTCGTTGAGCTTCATCGCCCTTACGACCGCGTCGTACAGTTCGCGAATGGCCACGTCCTTGCCCGAAGAGAAATGATAGGTGCCGTGACCGTCGCCATCGGCGGCGCGCACTACCACCTTGGCGAGATCGCCCGCATAGCAGAAATCCCGGCGCGCCTCCGTGACGAAGCACTTCTGGCCTCGCGAAAGGCGGTCATAGAAGATGGGCAGTGGGCCGGAGACGTTGCGTTCGCCGATGACATTGGCGAGGCGGAACGTGACCCAGTCGACACCGCTGTACTGGACGTAGTTTTCGCCGCAGGTCTTGGAGATGGCATAGGAGGAGTTGACCGGGTTGATGGGGTGGTCGAGCCGGATGGGCGAGGACGATGGAGCGACCCCATAGCAAAGGGCGGTCTGGAAATAGACGAGCCGTTGCACCGAATGATCCCGGCAGGCGCGCGCGATGTTGGCGGTGCCGACTGCATTGACCAGCGCGTCGGTATGCCAGTCGTCGGGATCCTTGTAGGAGGCAGCGGTGTGGATGACGACATCCGGCTTGAATGCCTCGAATTGCCTAGCAACGAGGTGGCTGTCGGTGATGGAGCCTTCCACGCAGATCAGGTTCGGATGGGCTGCGAGGTTGTCACGCCTGCCGGTGGCGAAGTTGTCTATCGAAAGAACGGTGTCGCCGCGCGCCAGAAGTATGTCGGACACCGTTGACCCGATCTGACCAAAGCCACCTGTCACAAGTACCTTCATGTTCAATCGTCCCTTTCCTACGCTGCAGGTGCGGAGATTTCGTTCGACGAGATCATGGCGCGATAATTCGAGGCGCGATCGTGAAAAAGCTGGTGCCAGATTTCCAGGGACAGGAGGCCCCAGATCTTGCGCGAGAACTGCCCGCCTCGGGTGAAATTGTTGAGGATGGCGGCATTGTTGAAATAAGGCCGGCTCTTCGCTGCCTGGCTGGAGAAGATGTCGTGGACGAAGTCGTGCAGCGGGCCTGAAAGCCACTCCTTGAGCGGGACCGGGAAGCCCATCTTGTCGCGGCGGTCCACCACCACCTCCGGCAGGTGGGGGCGCGCGAACTCCTTCAGCAAATGCTTCATGCGGCCGTCGGGAAATTTGATGTTTGCCGGGATCGTCGCCAGCAGTTCAACGAGCGGCCTGTCCAGCAGAGGCGCACGCGCCTCCAGCCCATGCGCCATCGACATGCGGTCTTCGACCTGGAGCAATGCCGGCAGCAGGCACTTGAAGTCGAAATGCGTCATGGAATCGAAGTAGGCCTCCTTGCGCACGTTGCGCGTGGAATTGAAGATGTTCCGGTAGCGCTCCTTCACGCCGGCGAGATCGAGGGCGGGCCAGTCGATCTCCCCAGTCATGTCGCCGGCCCTGTCGATGAGCCGGAAATAGCGTTCGTCCATCGCGCCGAAGAGATCCTTGGCGAAGAAGTGCCTCAGGAGAGGCTTGTATTCCTGCAGGACGACCAGATTGGAAATGATGGATTCCGGCGTAACGACGAAATTGCCGTTGCGGTGCGACCCGTCGATGGCCGCCTTCAAGGCCTGTTCCAGATAGGCAATGAGATAGCGGGCATAGCCGCCAAAAATCTCGTCGCCGCCCTGGCCGCCGAGCACCACCTTGACCTGTTTGGCGGCTGCCCGGGAGACGACGTATTGAGCGAACGCACCGGGGCCGGCCACGGGCTGGTCGAGGTGGTAGAGCACCTTGAAGATGGCGTCGCGAAAATCGTCTGCGCCGATGGCAATTTCGTTCAGCTCGATGCCGGCGCCCTCGGCCGCGGCCCGGGCAAAGCGGCTTTCGTCGTAAGCGGGGGCGTCGAGGAATTTGCCATGGAAGCCCACGCCGGCCGTATTGGGATGCCTGGCCGAAAGGGCGCCGACGAGACTGGAATCGAGACCCCCGGAAAGATAGGTGCCGACCGGCACATCAGCTCGCATGTGATGCGCCATCGATTGGCTGAGGGCATCGGCCAGGCGCTCTTCGAAATAACGGGGCGTGTGGTCGAAGTCGATTTCGTAGTGAATGTCCCAATAGCGCTCGACGATGACGCGGCCCCGGGCAGTCCTTAGCAGATGGCCGGGCAGCAGCGTGTGGACGTGGCGGAACAGATTTTCGGGGCCGACCTGGTACTGGAAGGTCAGATATTCGGCGAGTGCTTCCGGACTGGTTTCGATCTCGGGAAGAAACGGCAGGAGGGATTTGATTTCCGATGCGAGATAAAGGACACCGCCCAGCTCGGCGTAGTAGAGGGGCTTTATTCCGAACGGGTCGCGCGCCGCGAAGAATTCGCCGTCCTGCCACCGTATGTAGCTGAACATGCCGCGCAGGCGGTCGGGCGTGTTTGCGCCCCACCGCTCATGGGCTGCTAGGATGGTTTCAGCGCCGGATTCGGAGCGGAAATCCCAACCGCTGTGAAGCGCCTGCTGCAGTTCGAGGTGGTTGTAGATTTGGCCGTCGAAGGTGATCACCGAACCATCGTGACCCGACATGGGCTGCGCGCCACGTTCGGAGAGATCGATGATCGCCAGCCGCCGGTGTGCCAGCCCGGCGCGGTGTGACGGGTCGATCCAGATGCCCTGTCCGTCGGGCCCACGGTGAGCGACCAGAGCGCTCATGACCCCGAGCCTGCGCTCCATGTCGGGTATCGCTTCGCCTTTCAGCGAGAGTATTCCAACAATCCCGCACATGGCGTCATGTGTCCCCCCGGAGTAATTTCTAGACATATATTTTCAGAATGTCACGCCGAGAGGCGAATGCTGCAATATTGAGGCTTTTGGACAAGAAAATTCCGAAATAGTTCTGTCATTCAATTTTCCGGGCTGGCGCTAGATTTCGTCTTCGTGGCTTGTCGGCAAGACGGCAGGGCGAAATTCCCACTCGCTGCTGTGGATGAAGTCTGCCGTCAGCGCGCCCAGGCTGTCGGGAAGCGCGACTTCCAGGGCGAAGCTTCTGCTGAGCAGATCGTAGCGCTCCGCGTGGTTGGCATTCTCTATCGCGGTTTCATGCAGGACCGACACGCCCACGGTATAGACACCGGGACCGATCTGAAGCGGATTGAGGATCATTTCCACCCGCCTTCCTTCTTGCGGCTTGGCGAAGAAGCGATCGGGAGGGCTGTACATCCGGGCCACGCAGCGGCCTTGCAGATCGTGGACGGCAAGGCCGTAGGTGCAACTGAATTCGCCGGCCTCTTGCGCTTCCAGAAACAGGGTCACCCGAGCCGGTTGGAGACAGACCAGCCGTGAGGTCGGGCCTTGGGGCCCGCTGAAAGAAGCTCCGACCACGATGAGCCCGCCGGTGCCGGCCCAGCGCGAAATGCCGCCGGGGGCGGTGTTGCGCAATTCACGACCGTCGCTGTCGGGCACAGGCGAGGGGCCGACCTCTTCGCCGTGCGGGCGAAACATCGGCTGCTGCATGAGGAAAGTTCGCGGCGGCGTGATCCCAGACGCGGAGGCAGGGGCGGGCGGGCCCGGCGCCACCATCGGTTCGGCAGTTGGCGTGGCCTTCAAATTGCCGGCGGCCTTGTTGCGGCGCCTGGACGCAAGCGGGTCGCCGGTTCCGGGCATCGCCCCGTACATGGCTTCCTCATAAGCCTTCACGATGGGAAAAGCCTCTCCCGATGCGCGGACCCGGCCGCCATCAAGCCAGATGGCGCGTTCGCAGAGTTCCAGCACCTGCGACATCGCATGGGAGACGAGCAGCAGCGTGCAGCCCGTCGCAACGAGGGCCTCCACGCGGCGCTTCGACTTGGCGAGGAAGTAGGCGTCGCCTGCGCCGAGCACTTCGTCGATGATGAGAACCTCGGGCCTGATGGCGGTGGCCGTGGCGAACATCAGCCGGGATTGCATGCCGCTGGAATAGGTCTTGAACGGAAGGTCGAGAAAGGGCCCGAGTTCGCAAAACTCCACCACATCCTCGAAAGCCGCCTTGAGCTCGCTGTCGGAGAGGCCGTTATACTGGAGCGAGGCCCTGATGTTGTCGCGGCCGGAATAGTCGGGGTGGAAGCCCTGGCCCAGGGTCATCAGCGCCTGAACGCTGCCGTTCACCCGCACGGAGCCGCTGGTCGGCCTGTAGTTGCCGGCAATGAGCTTGAGCAGCGTCGTCTTGCCGGCTCCGTTGCGCCCTATGAGACCCACGCGCTGGCCGCGAGGTACCGCGAATGTCACTTCGTCGAGGGCGAGGAAATCTTCGGCCTGGCTCTTGCCGCCGAAGAAGCGCGAAAGGCCGGTCGCTTCGAACAGAAGCTGCCTTGGGCTCCCCGCCAGGCGGTAACGCTTGGAAACGCTTTCGAACGCGATGGCGACTTCCGTGGAGGCTCCCAAGCCGCTATCCATCACGCATAATCCACAAAGATGAAGCGGGCGCGCCGGAAAAACGCGAGGCCGGCAAGGAAGCTTCCGATGCCAAGCACCAGCGCCCCGATGAAGGCGGAGAGGGGCGGCCAGGTGCCCAGCGCTAGCGGCGCCTGGAGGCACAGGATGAAGTAGCTCATGGGATTGAGCAGCAGGATGAACTTCAATCCTCGCGGGACCATGTCGGGGGTGAAGGCCATGGGGCTTAGAACCATGACGGCCATGTTGATGATGCCCACCGCCTGGGCGATGTCCCTGACAAGCAGGGACAGAAGCGAAAGAACCCAGACCAGCCCCATCATGAACATGATGAGCAGCACCCAGGTCACAGGCACGACGACGAGGGCGGCGGGCGAGGCGGCACCCGTCAACAGCGCCGCAAGCGACGTGACGGACAGCGCCCCGAGAGCCGGTACCTGGCTTGCCAGAACGGCGCGCGGCGGCAGCAATTCCGCCGGGAAGACGGTGTTCAGCAACAGCCCCCGCTGCCCGGTGAGGACGTTGACGCCGGCGCCGAGGCTCTCCCCGAAAACGATGATGGCGCACAGCCCTGTCATCACCAGGATGGTGTAGTGCTCCGTTGCAAGGTTCGGCAGCCGGACCTTGAAGACGACCACGTAGATCGTTGCATAGAAAGCCAGAAGCGCCACGGGATAGAGGATCGCCCAGAGGCTGCCGAAGTAGGAGCCTGCATAGCGCTGTCGAACGTCATGGCGCACGGAATGAAACAGCCTGATGCCGTAGGTATTCCACCAAGTCATGCTGCGCTTCAACATAAAGCAAGGCCCTGGGAACCAAAGTAGCCGCGCCGATCCAAATCTCAAACGCATCATGTTCGAGAGTATAGATTTGATGGCATCTGGTTTTTCTAGGCTGGGCCGGGTTTCATTGCAAGGTTAACCCGGAAGTAGCCCGGCTGCCGCGTTCCGGGCTCATGCGGCCTCAAGAAAGGCGGCGATCTCCGCAACCGCGCGCTCGGCTGCGCGGCCGTCGCCATATTCATCGATTTCGCGGCGAGGGGCATAGTCCGGAACCGACCAGAGCCTGTTCCAGCCATGCGTTATCGTTTCGACCCACTCGGTTTCGTCGCGCAGGGTGACGCATGGCTTCCGATGGAAATAGGCTTCCTTCTGAAGGCCGCCGGAATCTGTGAAAACCTGCGCGGCGCCGGCGAGGAGCTGGTGGATGTCGAAATAGCCCACCGGATCGATGAGCCTGATGTTCTTCGGGGCGATGCCGTGCATCTCCATCGCGGCTCTGGTTCTCGGGTGCACGGGAAAGATCACGGGGCGTTCGACCGCGTGTTCCTCGAGATAGGAAACGGCGCGTCGCAACGCGGCGGCATCGGCGGCGTTCTCGGCGCGATGAACGGTCGCCAGCGCGTAGGCGCCTTCATCGAGCCCCAGCCGGGCGAGGATGCTGGAATGCGATCTCGAGCGTTCGCGCGCGAAAAGCGTGGCATCGAACATGACGTCGCCGACATTCCGGATTTCAGCCGTGATTCCTTCGTTGCGTAGATTGTCCATGGCCGTGCTCGTCGGGCAAAGGAGCAGGGAGCTCACTCGGTCGGCCAGAATGCGGTTGATCTCTTCCGGCATTCGCATGTTGAACGAGCGCAGGCCGGCCTCGACATGGATGACCGGGATATGCAGCTTGGCGGCAGCCAACGCGCCCGCCAGCGTGCTGTTGGTGTCGCCATAAACCAACACGGCGGACGGGCGTTCGGCCACGAGCACCGCCTCGATGGCCTCCAGCATGCGCCCGGTCATCTGACCGTGGTTGCCCCCGGAAACATGCAGGCGGAAGGCGGGTTCGGGAATGTCGAGATCGCGGAAGAAAGCTTCCGACATGTTGTCGTCGAAGTGCTGCCCGGTGTGGAGTATTTTTTCCGAGAGATTGCCCGCCCGGCCGATGGCGCGGGTGACTGCGGCGGCCTTGATGAATTGAGGTCGCGCGCCGACGATTGAAATGATCGTTGACCGCATGAGATGTTCGCCTCTGTGTGGGTGCAGCTGCGGCGTTGCGATGCATCTTTAAACATGAGTATTTATTGATCTGGCGAATTGCAAATTCGTATGACTGTCATTCTCTTCAATATTTGCATTTGTATTTGTTTCACATGCGCGGGCGGATCAAACCATGGCAGGTGAGGACTTTGGCATCGCGGTTGTCGGTGCCGGCGGGTGGGGCGGCAATATTGTGCGCAGCGTTGCAGAGCTCGGCCTGCTGGCGGCGATAGTCGATCCGGACAGGGTCCGAACGTCGGAACTGGCTGCCCAATATGGCTGCCGGGCCGCCTCGCTGGAGGAGGTGCTGGGCGATCCTTCAATTCCGGGCGTGATCGTTGCCGCACCGGCCCATCTGCATTTTGATATTGCCAGCGAGGCGTTGGGAGCCGGCAAGGATGTCTATGTGGAGAAGCCGCTGGCGCTGAACGCCGGCGATGGGCGCAGGCTGGTGGAACTGGCCGCGACCCAAGGCCGGCTCCTGATGGTGGGGCACCTGCTGCAGTATCACAATGCCTTCATCAGGCTGCGTGAGCTTGCCGCCGCAGGCGAATTCGGCCGCCTGCTGAACATCTATTCCCGTCGTCTCAACATGGGCAAGGTTCGCCGCGAGGAAGACGCGCTCTGGAGCCTTGCGCCGCACGATCTTTCAATGATCCTTTCCCTGGCGGGGGAGGCGCCGTCCAGGGTTGACTGCCACGCCATGCCGGCCCTTCACCCGCGGATCAGCGATACGTCCATCGTTCACCTGGAATTCGAAACCGGGCTGAAGGCGCATATTCATGTCTCCTGGCTGAACCCGGTCAAGGAGCAACGGCTGGTCGTCGTGGGCACATATGCAATGGCGGTCTTTGACGATTGCCAGCCGTGGGAGCGCAAGCTTGCGGTGTTTCGCGGCGGCGTGTCGTGGAAGAATGGCGTGCCGGTGGCAAGGGCGGTTGAGCCGGAATATGCCGTTTTGGAGCCGAACGAGCCGCTGAAGGACGAATGCCGGCATTTCATCGAGTGCATCCTTAGCAGGCGGCAGCCGCGAACCGATGGCGCGGAAGGCCTCCGCGTGCTGGGGGTGCTGGAGAAGGCGAGCGCACCGAGACGCCAGGCGGCGCATCCGGGCGTGCACCCCACGGCTGTCGTCGACGATGGAGCCTCGATCGGCAAGGGAACGAAGATCTGGCATTTCAGCCACGTGCTTCAGGGAAGCACCATCGGCGAAAACTGCGTCGTCGGCCAGAATTGCGTGATCGGGCCCGATGTGACGGTGGGCGACCGCTGCAAGATCCAGAACAATGTTTCCCTCTACAAGGGCGTGACGCTTGCCGATGGAGTGTTTTGCGGCCCTTCCTGCGTCTTTACAAACGTGCTCACACCTCGCGCGGAATATGAGCGCAAGCACGAGTTCCGCGAGACGCCCGTAGGGCGGGGCGCGACGATCGGGGCGAATGCGACCATCATCTGCGGCAACAGCATCGGCGAATATGCCATGGTCGCGGCCGGCGCCGTGGTGACCAGGGACGTTCCGCCCCATGCCCTGGTTGCAGGGGTGCCGGCGGTGCGCATCGGCTGGGTCAGCCATGCCGGGCGGCGGCTGGGCGAGGATCTGACCTGCCCAGACGAGAGCCGACGCTATCGCCTCACGGCGGACGGAGCCTTGGAGGAAGTTACATGAACGGCGTCCGGCGAACGGCCGCCTCAGGCTCGCAGTAGTCGGAAGACATGTCAGCGGTGGCCGGCCGCGTGGCGTTCGACCAGATCGGAATAGAGTTCCGCGAGATTGCGCGCGAGAAGGCCGAAATCGAATTTCGCGACCGCTTGCCGTCGGATTTTTGCGCGGTCGACGCCAGGAAGACGCGCGGCCATATTGCGAAGCCCGGTGGCAAGACCTTCCGTGGAGTTGTCCACGAGCTCCCCGATGTCAGCGCCGGTGATGTAGTCGCGCGGGCCGCCGCAGTTCGTTGCGACCACCGGCAGACCCATCGCCATCGCCTCGATGCCAACCACGCCGAAGGTCTCGACCTCGCTCGAGATCACCAGGAAGTCCGCGGCAGCCATTTCGGCGCGAACGCCGGCGCGGTCGCGGGTCGGGACAAACGTCACCCTATCCGCCACTTCCAGTTCGCCGGCTTCTCGTTTCAGCGCTGCTTCCAAGACGCCGCTTCCGACCAGGCGCAAACGCAGGCGTGGCACGTGCGGCGCGACGATGGCAAAGGCCTCCAGCAAGCGATCCACCCGCTTGACCTCGACCAGGTGGCCGACCCAGAGCGCGGTGATGGTCTCCGTGTCGTGGGCCGTGGATATTGCTTCGGGGGACTTCGAGTTGGTGCCAGCGGTTTCCAGGCCGGCCCGGTTTGGACACAGGCATGGGTCGAAGAATTGGCAATCCACCCCGTTGGGCAAGACCATGATCTTGCGCGGATCGATTTCGGGAAGGCGCTGTTCGACTTCTCCTTGAAGCGCGCTGCTGACGGCGATGATCTGGTCCGCCGCGTTCATTGCAAACACAGTATGCCTGCGCATCCGGCGGTCGCTGGTGACGAGCGAAAACGGGCCCGTATGTTCCGTCAGCGCCAGCGGCACATTGCGGAGCCGGGCCGCGCCTGCCGCCGCGCGCCCATCGAGGAACGCGGTGTGCGCATGAACGAGATCGTAGTCGAAGCCGGTGGCGAGCGAGGGAAGCCAGCGGCGCAGAGCGCCCGAATAGAACCACGGCCGGAGATAGGGGCGCGCAAACCCGCCCGCGAAATAGCTGAACGTTGCGACCGGCACGCTGTCATGCTCGGTCCAATGAAAGTCCCGGCGCCGGTCCGCCAGTTCGCGCAGAACGCGCATTGCCGCCCTGTGGGGGTGGCGCGACAGCCACAGGGGCTTGCCTGTGGCCACGCGAACGTCGACGCCAAAGCGCCTCAGCGCCTTGACCTGTTCGTGGACAAAAATTCCCCCCACCGGATTTTCCTTGGTGGGATACATGTTCGAAACGACCAACACCTTCATGTCGCGTCTTTCGCGGGCGCGACCTCAAGGCCACCACGGCCGGAGCCTTCACCGCCCATCCAGGTCTTATAGCCGCAAACCTTAGCGTCCTCCATGGCGCGGCAATTGTCCGATTTCGATAAGTGACTGCCCGTAACTGCCATGTCGCTCGGCGGCGCAAAATGCTTCCCTACGCTCGCGAAAAGCAAGACAAGGGGGAGAAAATGCATCTGAATCGCAGGAGTGTCTTGAAGGGGGGAATCGGCGCGGGCATCGCGACCTTGGCCGCGCCATTGGTGATGCGCACCGCAGCACTCGGTGCAGATCCCATCAAGGTTGGCGTTCTGCTCGATCTTTCCGGACCTTTCGAGGTGCTGGGAAAGCCGAAGCTGAACTGCCTGCAGCTTGCCGTTGATGATCTCAACACCGCCGGCGGGTTGCTGGGCCGCCAGGTGGAGCCGGTCATCTACGACACCCAGTCCGACAACCGTCTCTATGCACAATATGCGCAGCAGCTGGCCCTCAAGGACCGCGTCGCCGTGGTGCATGGGGCAATCACCAGCGCCGCGCGAGAGGTGGCTCGTCCCATCCTCGACCGTGCCAAGACGCTCTATTTCTACAACATGATCTACGAAGGTGGCCTCTGCGACCGCAACACCTTCGTGACCGGCCCGACGCCGCAGCAACTGCTGCGCAACCTCATTCCGCACATGATCAAGACCTACGGGCCGAAGATCTACACGATCGCCGCGGACTACAATTTCGGCCATGATTCCGCGAAGTGGGCCGCCAAGATTGCCAAGGACAATGGCGGCGAGATCGTGGGCGAGGAATTCTTCCCGCTCGACGCCAACAACTTCTCGGCCACCATCAGCCGCATCCAGCAGGCCGGCGCCAACAGCGTGTTCAACGTCTTCGTCAGCCCGCCGCAAGAAGCCTTCTATGGCCAGTGGGCCGCTGCCGGCCTGAACAAGACCATCGGCATGGCCGGCCACGCCTTCGGGGATTCGGGCGAAACCCTGCGCATGCCGGGCGACGTCATCGAAGGCGTGACAGTGGTGAAGAACTACCTCGACGAGATCGACACGCCTCAGAACGCCGAGTTCCTCGCCAAGTACAAGGCGAAGTTCCCCGGCGAGAAGGTGGTCGGGACCCTCGGACCGAGCGACTATCAGGGCATGATGCTGTGGGCCGAGGCCGTGCGCAAGGCAGACAGCCTCGACCGCGACAAGGTGATCGAAGTGCTGGAGAGCGGCATCTCCATCGAGGGGCCGAGCGGAACGGTGACGGTCGATCCGAAGACGCACCATGCGGTCCTGAACATGTATCTGGCAGAAGTGCGGGGCTCCAGGTTCGAGATCAAGGAACGGTGGGAAAACCAGGTTCCGGTAAGCGATGACGCGCGTTGCGATCTGATCGCCAATCCGGACACAAACCAGCAGTTCCCCGTCGAACTCTAAGTCAGCAGTCAATTAGCAAACCGGACAATCGTCATGGAACTGGTCGCCATTACCGGCATCCATATCCTGTACGCTGTCGCCAGCCTGTTCCTGATCGCGGCCGGGCTGGCGATCATCTTCGGCATGATGGGCGTGATCAACTTCGCCCATGGCGAATTCCTCATGATCGGGGGATTCGCCTTCGTGCTGGCGGTGCGCGCAGGCGTGAACTTCTGGATCGCGATGTTCGTGGTCGCACCACTCGTGGTGATGATTATCGGCATGGCCGTCGAACGGCTGGTGGTGCGCCATCTCTACGGCCGGACGGTCGAGACGATCCTGGCAACCTGGGGCATCAGCCTGCTCTTCATCGGCATAGCCTCGGTTACGCTGGGCTATCAGCAGCAGGGCGTCAGCGCGCCTTTCGGCAGCGTCGAGATCGGCCAGTATCGCGAAGGCGGCTACACCTTCTTCATCATCGGCCTGGCCGTGGCGGTGCTGGCGGCGATGTATGTCGTGCTGCGCTGGACGCCATTCGGCCTTATCGCGCGCGGCACGATGCAGAATGCCAACATGGCGGCGGCTCTCGGCACCCATGTCGGCAATGTCTATTCGGTGACCTTCGGGCTGGGAGCCGCCATCTCGGGGCTGGCCGGGGCGGCCTTCGCGCCGATCGCAGGCGTGATGCCCATCTCCGGCCTGACCTATATCGGCAAGGCCTTCATTACGGTGATCGTCGGCGGCGCGCTTCCGCTGACCGGCACGGCGACCTCCTCGGGCCTGCTCGGCGGTGTGAACTCGGTGGTGACTATCCTGTCCAACCCGGTTCTCGGCGAGGTTGCGCTTCTGGCTGCGGCTGTCCTGCTGCTGCGTCTTCTTCCCGCCGGCATCACCGGTCGATTCTTCAAAGGTGGAATGTGATACGGGAAATCGTCAGCCCAGCGTTTCTGGCGGCATCGGCGATCGGGCTGATCGTCCTGCTCGGCATCCCGCTCCTGTCGGAAGAATACACGCTCTTCAACCTGACGGTCTTCGCCGTCATGGCGCTCATGGCCATGAGCCTGAACCTCGTCTGGGGCATAGGCGGAATATTGAGCCTGGGGCAGGCGGTGTTCTTCGGCCTGGGCGGCTACGCCTACGCCATCACGGCAATGAACGTGGACAGTAGCTCCTGGGGCCTCGTGGCCGCGATGGCCGTGCCGGCCGTCTTTGCGCTGCTTATGGGCTACTTCACCTTCTACGGTAGGATCAGCGACGTCTATTTCGGCGTCGTTTCGCTCACATTGTCGCTGATCATGTACAACCTCGTGAACAGCACCTCCGGCGACTTTTATCGCATCGGTTCGGTCCAGATCGGAGGCTACAACGGCATCCCGTCCGTACCGCCTATCTCACTGCCCGGCGCCTCTGAGCCGCTGGACTTCGCCGGCATGTACTATCTTGCCGGCGGCGCCATGCTGCTTGCCTATCTCGGCACAAGGCTGTTCGTGAAGACGCCGTTCGGCAGGGTGGTGATCTCCATACGCGAGAACGAACTGAGGGCCGAGTTGCTTGGCTATGACGTACGGCGCTACAAGCTGCTGGTCTTCATTCTCGGCGCCGTCCTCTCGGGCATTGCCGGCGCGCTCTTCGCAGCCTGGGGCGCATTCATCGGCCCGGACAATTTTGCTGTAGGCTTCGCGGCCCAGACCATCATCTGGGTGCTGTTTGGCGGGCTAGGTACGCTGATAGGGCCTGTGGTCGGGGCCATGCTCATCACCGGCCTGACCACCTGGCTGGGCTCGGTGAGGCTGCTGGAGCCCAATATCGTCCTCGGTCTTGTCTTCGTTATTTCGGTTCTGGTGCTACCCACCGGCGTTGTGCCGGCCGTGCAGAAATACGGAGCGCGCTTCCTCAAATCTGGCAAGGGTGCCCGGTCGTGATCGTCGAAGTCAGAGACCTGTGGCGCACTTTCGGCGGCGTGGCCGCCGTGGCGGGCGTCAATTTCTCCCTCCAGCCCGGTGAGTTGCGCTGCCTGATCGGCGCCAACGGCGCCGGCAAGAGCACCTTCTTCAAGCTGCTGTCGGGCCAGTTGAAGCCCAGCGCCGGCACCATCCGGATCATGGGACGGGACACTTCGCGGTTTTCCCCGTTCGAGATCGCGCGGCTGGGTGTCGGCATCAAGACGCAGGTGCCGAGCCTGTTCAATGGCCTCTCCGTCCGCGAGAACCTGAGGCTCGCGGCAATGCGCCGCCTTGGCAGCCGCGAGGCCGAACGCGCCAGCGAAGCCATGCTTGCCGAGGTGCTGCTCGAGGACATTGCCGGCGAGGAGGTGGGAAGGCTGTCGCATGGCCAGCGCCAGTGGGTGGAACTGGGCATGGTGCTGGTCTGCGACCCGAAGCTTGTGCTGCTGGACGAGCCGGCCGCCGGCATGACCCGGGGCGAGGTCGAGCACACTATACAGCTCATCAGCAAGCTGCGCGGCGACCGGGCGCTGGTGATCGTCGAGCACGACATGCATTTCATCCGGGCGATCGCCGAGAAGGTCACCGTGTTTCATCGAGGGCGCATCATCGTGGAGAACACGATGGAGGAAGTGTTGCGCAACGCCGAAGTGCGGGGCGCCTATCTGGGGCAGAAGGCAGGGGGCCTGAATGTCTAATCCCCGCTTGCTCGAAGTACGCGATGTGAGCACCGGCTACGGCCGCGTGCCGGTGCTGAACGGCATGTCGTTCGAGGCCCGGGTCGGCGAGATCGTGGGGCTGCTTGGCCACAATGGCATGGGCAAGACGACCTTGATGAAGCTGTTGGCCGGCATCCTGCCGACATGGGGCGGCCAGATCAGCTTTCAGGGCGTGGACGTGACCCGCGAACCGCCGCACCTGCGCGCGCGGCGCGGGTTCGGCTATGTGCCGCAGGGACGCGATATCTTCCCCGGTCTGACGGTGCGCGAGAACCTGGCCTTCGGCGCGGCGGCGGCGCGGCTGAAGACCAACGAGGCCATCGACAGGGCGGTCGAGGATTTTCCGGTGCTGGCGCCGCTGCTGAACCGGAAGGGCGGAGCGCTGAGCGGCGGCGAACAGCAGATACTTGCGCTGGCGCGCGCCCTGAGCGGGCAGCCCAAGCTGCTTCTTCTCGACGAGCCGACCGAGGGCGTGGCCCCGGCGATCGTGGAGGAGATCGAGGCCCATCTCCTAAAACTGGCCACACAACGCTCCTTGTGCGTGGTGGTGGTGGAGCAGGACCTCGATTTCATCAGCAGCACCGCCGACCGCGTCCTGCTGGTGCAGAAGGGCATGATCATTCGCGAGCTTGAACCCCAGATGCTGCGCGATCCGAAAATCATCGACGAATTCATCGGTCTGGAAGAAAAGGTGTAGAGGCAATCCATGTTCAGGAATCCGAATGTTCGCGACCTGCGCCGCGCCGCTGATGCGTTGGGAATGGAGCCGCACGACAGCTACCTTGCCGCTGTCGAGCGCATCGTGCAACCGCTGAGCGACGCCTATGCGGAGCTTGACCTCATGAACGACGAGCGGCCGGAAATCGCCTATCCGCGCACGCCCGGGCGCTTTCCCGCACCCGCCGAAAATCCCTTCGGCGCGTGGTACGTGAAGACCGACATCCGCGGCCGGGATGAGGGCCCGCTTGCCGGCGCGCGCGTGGGGCTGAAGGACAATGTGTGCGTTGCCGGAGTGCCGATGATGAACGGCTCGAGCCTGTTCGAAGGCTTCGTGCCGGACATCGACGCCACGATTGTCACCCGCATTCTCGACGCTGGAGGAGAGATCGCCGGAAAGGCGGTGTGCGAGAATTATTGCGTTTCGGGCGGCAGCCATACCAGCTCGTCGGGGCCGGTGCACAATCCGGTGCGGCCGGGCTATTCGGCCGGCGGCTCTTCTTCCGGCAGCGCGGCCGTGGTCGCGGCAGGGGATGTTCCGCTTTCCATCGGAACCGATCAGGCCGGCTCGGTGCGCATTCCATCCAGCTACTGCGGCGTCTATGGTATGAAGCCGACCTATGGCCTCGTGCCTTACACGGGGATCACGCCGCTGGAGCCGTCGATGGATCATGCCGGGCCGATTTCTGCCAATGTGCGCGACAACGCGCGCCTGCTGCAGGCAATCGCCGGGGCCGACGGCATCGACCCGCGCCAGCGCGACGTGCAGGTGAACGACTATGCGGCCGAGCTCGACCGAGGCGTGCAAGGCCTGCGCATCGGCGTGGTGCGGGAAGGCTTCGGACGCGCGAACTCGGAAGCCGGGGTCGACTCCAAGGTGCGCGAAGCGGCCGCGCGCTTTGCCCGCATGGGCGCCGTGGTGGAGGAAATCAGCATCCCCATGCACAGCTTCGGCTTTGCGATCTGGGCCCCGATAGCGCATGACGGCGGGCTCTGGACGATGCTGGAAACCCACGGCCTCGGCATTGGCGGCCTGGGGCCGAGTGCAGGCAGCCAGCCATATTTTGGCGCGCGCTGGCGCGAGGCGGGCGACGACATGGCCGACACGATCAAGATCATGGCGCTGTTCGGCCGCTATTCCATCGGCCGCTATCACAGCTCCTACTATGCCAAGGCCCAGCGCATGCGGGCACGCCTGCGGGCCGCCTATGACGAGGCGCTGTCGCGCTTCGACCTGCTGCTGATGCCGACGCTGCCACTGAAGGCTACCCCGCTGCCGCCGCAGGGGGCGGGCCCGGAGGAGGTGACGGCGCGCTCCTGGGAGATGATCGGCAATACCTGCGCCTTCAACGTGACCGGGCATCCGGCCATGACCCTGCCCTGCGGAATGGAGGACGGCCGGCCGATCGGCGTGATGCTGACCGGCAAGCACTGGAACGAGGCCATGATCTACGGCGCGGCCGCCGCCTTCGAAGCGGACGGTGACTGGCGGACTTTCTAGTCCGCCGGTCGGATGTTCAGGTCGGGGATGGAGGCGACCTTAGCACCCAGTTTCTGCAAACTTGACCACGCCCGGAAGCGGTGCGTGGCCGGGTGGCGGGCGGCATGATCTCGAAGCCGCCCGAACCGCCTATCGTTCGCTTCGGGGAGCAGCATTCCCGGAGCTCGTTCCAGTATTTGCAGGTCGAACGTGTCTCCACGCGCATCCGCAAATACAACTGGGAGCTCTTTCCCCATCGCCACGCCGACCTGCTTCAGATCGCGCTGGTGGAGGCGGGGGAGGGGGAGGTGCAACTCGACCTTGAGAAACGCGTGTTCGCCGCCCGTTCAATCGTCGTGGTGCCGCCGCGCATGGTGCACAGCTTCCGCCTGGCGCCGGATGCGCGCGTCTTCATGCTGACAGCAGCCGAAAGTTACCTCGATGAGGCGGTGGCCGGCCACGCCGCGCGCGGCCTGTTTGAAATCGTGCGTGGGCCCCACGTTCTCGAACTGGCCGGCGACGCGGAGGCATGGCGCAGCATCCAGTCTTCCTTCCAGAATTTGCGCGCCTATCAGGACCAGAAGAACAGCCGCGCCCGAACCGCTGTGCTGACCGCCAACCTGCTGGCCGTGGTCAGCATTCTGGGCGAGCAGGCTGGCCGGGTGCCGACCGCCGTCGCCAGCGTTCCGCAGCACCGGCTCTACGATCGCTTTCGCGACCTGCTGGAGCTCAGCTTTCGCAATGCCAAATGCGTTGCCGAATATGCGAGCGCGCTCAACGTCACCGAGCGCACCTTGCATCGCGCCTGCACCAGCGTAGCGGGCGAATCGCCGCTGAAGCTGATCCACCAGCGCATAGTCCTCGAAGCGCAAAGGCAGCTTCTCTATTCGCACAATACGATCGCCGAAATCGCCTATTCGCTCGGCTTCGAAGAGCCGTCGAATTTCAGCAGGCTCTTTGCCGACAACACGGGCGAGAGCCCCTTGAGCTTCAGGCGCTCTCGCATCGGGTGAGTCGGGCGGCAGAACGGACTCACGCTCTTTCGGAGTGCAAGGAACCAGACGCCGTTTTGCCTGCGAGGGAGGCTTTTCCTTGGCCCTCGGCGATGTCTTTCAGCCTGAGCGCAAGTGGCGTCTCGCCGAAGCGCCGGCGGAAAGCGCGGCTGAGATGCGAGGCGTCGCAGAAGCCCGACTCCGCCGCAATGGAGGCAATCGAGCGGTCGGACTGCTGCACGAGGAAGCGGGCATGCTCCAGCCGGATCATGGTGCACGCCGCCATCGGCGAGGTCTGTAGTGCGGCCTGGAAACGTCGCTCCAGCTGGCGCTTGTTTATGCCCATGCGCTGGGCAAGCTCGGCCACCGTGTAGGGGGTGTCCATGTTCTGCTGCATCAGGAGCAGCGCCTTCTTCACCATCGGGTCGTTGGTGTGGAGGTCGAGCGGAATGCCCGGCTGCGGCGTTTCCGCGATTTCGGCCTCGTCGAACATCATGATGTGTAGGCTTTTCGTCGCCTGCGCCTTGCCGACGTGCCGCTCCACCAGGAAGGCGGCCAGATGCGCCGAACTGGCGCCGCCTGAGCAGGTCAGCCGGTCGCGGTCGACCACGAAGATCTGGTCCGAGACGGGCTTCAATCCGTCGAACTGCTCGAGGAAATCGGCGTGATGGAACCAACTGACGCAGCAGCGATAGCCGTTCATCAGCCCGGCCTGGTGCAGGATGAATGCGCCGGTACACACGCCCACCAGCGGCACGTTCGCAGCCGCGGCCTTGCGCAGGAAGCTGTTGTGCTGCGCGTTGGCGCTGGGGATCTCGTCCATCAGTCCGCCGACCACGACGATGTAGTCGAACTTCTTCGGGTCGCCGAAACGCTCCTGCGGCTGCACCGAAACGCCGCAGCTCGACTGGACCGGGTGGCCGTCGTCCGACAGCACGGTCCATTTGCACAGGATCGGGCGGCTTCGGTCGCCCTCGTCGGCGGCGAGCCTCAGGACGTCGACGAAATTGGCGAAGGCGCACAGCGTGAAGCGGCGCGCCAGGATGAAACCGACAGACAGCCGCGCCTTCGGCTCCTTCGCGTCCGGCAATTTCTGCAACCTGTCGGCCATGTTTCCCCGTCTTGAAGGGCTGTCGCAAATCTCTCTTTCAATTGACGCATACATCCTGTGCAAGATCAACGGTCACGTCGATACTTGGAGCACTTTCCATCGGGAGGAGGTTCCTGTGACCCAGTTTTCCTGGGCGTCGCTTTTGCGTAACGCCTTGACCGGCAACAAGAATTGGCAGCCGCAATGGCCGAATGCCGAGCCCAAGCCGGAGTATGACGTCATCATCGTCGGCGCCGGCGGCCATGGCCTCGGCGCGGCCTATTACCTGGCCAAAGAGCATGGCATCACCAATGTCGCGGTGATCGAAAAGGGCTGGCTCGGCGGCGGCAATACCGGCCGCAACACCACCATCATCCGCTCCAACTACCTCTATGACGAAAGCGCCATGCTCTACGAGCATGCGATGAAGCTTTGGGAAGGGCTGAGCCAGGAACTGAACTACAACGTCATGTTCTCGCAGCGCGGCGTGATGATGCTGGCGCATAACGTGCATGACATTCAGAGCTTCAAGCGCCACATTCATTCCAACCGCCTGAACGGCATCGACAATGAGTGGCTGACGCCCGAACAGGCGAAGGAATATTGCCCGCCGCTCAACCTCTCCCCCAATGCGCGGTATCCGGTCATGGGCGCGGCACTGCAGCGGCGCGGCGGCGTTGCCCGCCACGACGCGGTTGCCTGGGGCTATGCCCGCGGCGCGGCGGCGCGCGGCGTCGACATCATCCAGAACTGCCCGGTGACCGCGATCCGCCGCGATGCCTCGGGCAAGGTCACCGGCGTCGAGACCGCAAAGGGCTTTATCCGCGCCAAGAAGGTGGCCGTCTCGGCCGCCGGCAGCACCTCGGTGGTGATGGATACGGCAGGCGTCCGCCTGCCGCTGGAGAGCTTCCCGCTGCAGGCGCTGGTGTCGGAGCCGGTCAAGCCGGTGTTCCCATGCGTGGTCATGTCCAACACGGTGCACGCCTATATCAGCCAGTCGGACAAGGGCGAGCTGGTGATCGGCTCGGGCACCGACCAGTACGTGTCCTACAGCCAGCGCGGCGGCCTGCCGCTGATCGAGCACACGGTTTCGGCAATCTGCGAGGTGTTCCCGATCTTCACCCGCATGCGCATGCTGCGCAAATGGGGTGGCATCGTCGACGTCACGCCAGACCGCTCGCCCATCCTCGGCAAGACGCCGGTGCCGGGCCTCTACGTCAACTGCGGCTGGGGAACCGGCGGCTTCAAGGCGACGCCGGGCTCGGCCCATGTGTTTGCCCACACCATCGCGCGCGACGAGCCGCACTGGATCAATGCGCCGTTCACGCTCGAGCGCTTCACGACCGGCCGGCTGATCGACGAGGCCGCGGCTGCGGCCGTGGCGCACTGAGGGAGGTTCCGCAATGCTTCTGATCCGTTGCCCCTACTGCGAGGCCGAGCGGCCCGAGGTCGAGTTCGCCTATGGCGGCGAGGCCCACATCGCAAGACCCGCCGACCCGTCCACTTTGACCGACGAACAGTGGAAGGACCATCTGTTCATCCGTACCAACCCGCGCGGCACGCATTTCGAGCGCTGGCGCCATGTGCACGGCTGCGGCCGCTTCTTCAATGCCGTCCGCGACACCGTGAGCGACAAGTTCGTGACCACATACAAGGCGGGCCTGCCGCGCCCGACCGACGCCGAACTCGAGGGAATGCGCAAATGAACGCCTATCGCATCAAGGGGAAGGGCAGGGTCGACCAGCGCAAGCCCGTGCGCTTCAGCTTCAACGGCATGACCTACACCGGCTACGAGGGCGACACGCTCGCCTCCGCGCTGCTGGCCAATGGCGTCCACCTGGTGGGACGCTCGTTCAAGTACCACCGCCCGCGCGGCATTCTCTCGGCCGGTTCCGAGGAGCCGAATGCGCTTGTCGGCACCGACCGCGGCAACGGCCGCTTCGAGCCGAACACGCGCGCCACGGTGCTGGAGGTCTTCGAAGGCCTCAACACCACCAGCCAGAACCACTGGCCCTCGCTGAAGCGCGACGTGGGCGCGATCAACGACGCAATGTACATGCTGTTCTCGGCCGGCTTCTACTACAAGACCTTCATGTGGCCGAAGTCCTTCTGGAACAAGGTCTACGAGCCCTTCATCCGCGGCGCGGCCGGTCTTGGCAAGTCGCCGTCGATGCCCGATCCGGACACCTATGCCAGCCGCCACGCGCACTGCGACGTGCTGGTGGTGGGCTCCGGCCCCGCCGGCCTTGCGGCCGCGCTGGAAGCTGGCAGGAGCGGCGCCAAGGTGATCCTCGCCGACGAGCAGGCGGAACTGGGCGGCTCGCTGCTTTCGGAAGGCGAAGCCACCATCGACGGCCTCTCCGCCTCGGACTGGGTGGCTCGCATGCGGGCCGAACTGGAAGGAATGGCCAACGTCACGCTGCTGCCGCGCACGACGGCGATCGGCTACTACCACCAGAACTTCCTCGGCCTTTGCCAGCGCCTTACCGACCATCTCGCCAACCCGCCGGCGAACGCGCCGCGCGAGCGCATGTGGCGGCTGCGCGCCAAGCAGGTGGTGCTGGCGCAGGGCTCAATCGAAAAGCCGCTTGTGTTCGACGGCAATGACCGGCCGGGCGTGATGCTGGCCGGCGCTGCGAGAACCTACCTCAACCGCTATGGCGTGAAGGTCGGAAACAGCGCGGTTGTCGTCACCTCGCACGACAGCGCCTGGCTTGCCGCGTTCGACCTCGCCCAGGCAGGCGTGCGCGTGCCGGCGATCGTGGATATCCGCCACACGGTGTCCGACGAGCTCGTGCGGCGTGCTCGCTCTCTCAACATCGAGGTGCTAGCTGGTTGGACCGTTTCGGGCACCGCAGGGCGTCACCGCGTGTCGTCGGTGCGCGTCAATCCGGTCAGCCGGGGCGGCCAGGTCGGGCCGGCCCGCACCATCAACTGCGAGGCGGTGCTGATGAGCGGCGGCTGGACGCCCAGCGTGCATCTCTTCTCGCACACCAAGGGCAAGCTCGACTGGAACGAGGAACTGCAGATGTTCCTGCCCGGCGAGCGGACCGAGGAAAGCCGCTGCGCGGGCGCTGGCAACGGCCACTTCGGACTGGCCGAAGCCCTGCAAGAAGGAGCGGAGGCGGGTGCTGCTGCAGCTCGCGATGCGGGCTTCTCCGCTCGCGAGTCCAGCTACACGGTCGACGGCGACTTCCCCTGCACGGGTGTCAGCAACCGTGAGTTGCCCAGCGACCGCGATGCCGGCCGCGCAAAGGCGTTCGTCGACTTCCAGAACGACGTGACCGCCAAGGACATCCGCCTTGCCGTTCGCGAAGGCTTCCTGTCGATCGAGCACATCAAGCGCTACACTACCAACGGCATGGCGACTGACCAGGGCAAGACGTCCAACATGAACGGCCTGGCCATCGCCTCCAACGCCGTTGGCAAGGCGCCGCCTTCGGTGGGGCTCACCACCTTCCGGCCGCCTTACACGCCGACCACCTTCGGCGCGTTCGCGGGTTACAATCGCGGCGAGCTGTTCGAGGTCACGCGCAAGACGCCGATCGACAGCTGGGCCGAGGCAAACGGCGCCGTGTTCGAGCCGGTGTCGCTGTGGCGGCGCGCCTGGTACTTCCCGCGCGCCGGCGAGACCATGCACCAGGCGGTGGCGCGTGAATGCAGGGCCGTGCGCCAGTCGCTCGGCATGTTCGACGCCTCCACGCTCGGCAAGATCGAGATCGTCGGGCCGGATGCGGCGGAGTTCATGAACCGCATGTACACCAAC
>JAEWHN010000258.1 GCA_023387775.1 Pseudomonadota bacterium
TTTGCCCCCGGAACCATCGGCGCACTTGCCTGGCTGGCCCGGAACGAACAGCGGCTGAGGCGCATCGACCACGGGCTCGTTCTGTCCTGCGTGGGCGATGGCGGCGGCCCGACCTACAAGCGCAGCCGCCGGGGCGATGCCTTCATCGACCGCGCCATGGCGCTCGTGGTCGGTCGCCGGGGCGATGGGGCGAAGCTGCTCGACTTCTCACCCTATGGCTACGACGAACGGCAGTTCTGCTCGCCGGGCTTCAACCTTCCCGTCGGCCTGTTCCAGCGCAGCGCCTTCGCCACCTTTCCGGAATACCACAGCTCGGCCGACGACCTGAACTTCATCAGGCCGGAGCACCTCGCCGCCTCCTACGACATGATCATGGAAGCCATTGAGATCATCGAAGGCGATTGGACGCCTATCAATCTCTGTCCCAAGGGCGAGCCGCAACTCGGACGGCGCGGGCTCTATTCGGCCCAGGGCGGTAACAGAACCACCGCCTCCAGCACCATGGCCATGCTGTGGGTGCTCAACCTGGCGGACGGAGACCACTCCCTGCTTGCGATGGCGGAACGGTCGGGGTTGCCTTTCGGCGAACTGGCCGCCGCTGCCGCACTGCTGCGTGAGCACGGCCTGCTGGCCGAGGCGGTAGCATCCAGTTGACAGCCACCGCTGCGCACCTACTGGTTTCGCCGGCTTTGCTCTTCAAGCAGCGGCCATGAGCGGTCCTTGTCCGAAATCACCGACACTCGTATCGGCCAATCGATGGCGAGGGCAGGATCGTCATAGCGGATCCCGGCCGAGGCAGCCGGCGTATAGAACTGGGAAATAAGGTAGGAGACTTCGGCGTTTTCCGTAAGCGTCTGGAAACCGTGCGCGAAGCCGACCGGGATATAGACCTGGCGGCCGTTTTCAGGCGTGAGTTCGAATGCCACCCAATGGTAGCGGGTGGAGGACGCCGGCCGCAGATCGACGGCCACATCGTAGACGGCACCTTTCAGGCAGGACACGATCTTCACTTCCCCATGCGGCGGGGATTGAAAATGCAAGCCCCGCAGCGTGCCCTTGCGCAGGTTGGTGGACCGGCTGTGCTGCACGAACCGCGTCGCAAGGCCATGTTCGGCCATCTCCTTCTCGCAGAAAGTTCTGGCGAAAGAGCCGCGCTCGTCGACTATCGGCGTCGGCTCGACAAGCCAGACCCCGCTCAATTTCGTCTCCGTGAATCGCACCGTCGCCTCGCAATCAAGCCGGATTGGGAATGAGCCAGTCCTGAAACTTGTCGCATTCGCGCCCGATGCCGGAAGAGCCTCCTAAGCATGAGCGACCTTCAACCTAAAGGGTAGAACCGGCCCGATTTTTCCTCCCCATTCGTATGGCGGGTGCCATCGGATTGGCAGAGTGAAGGAGATATTCCACCCTCCTAGACTGTTCCGGCCAACAAGCCTCGCGCGACCGGAGCTCAGGATGAACATACAGACATTCGACAAGGTTCATTCCCCCGTCACTGCTTCCCCTGAGGCCGGCTGCCGGCTGTGCGGCGCGCGGCTGAAGCACACCTTCGTCGATCTCGGCATGTCGCCACCGTGCGAGAATTTCCTCCATGCCCACCAGATCGACCAGATGGAGGAGTACTACCCGCTCCACGCCCTGGTCTGCGACACCTGCTTCCTGGTGCAGCTCAAGGAGTACGTCAGCCCGTCGGCGATCTTTTCCGAATACGCTTATTTCTCGTCCTATTCGGCAAGCTGGGTCGCGCACGCCAAGGCCTACTGCGCCTCGATCACCGAGCGGCTGAAACTGGGCCCGGACAGCCTGGCAGTGGAGCTTGCAAGCAATGACGGCTATCTGCTCCAGCACTTCCTGCCGCTGGGAGTGCAGGTGCTCGGCATAGAGCCGGCGGCAAATGTCGCACGCGTGGCGATCGACAAGGGCATACCGACGCGCGTGGAGTTCTTCGGGGTGCCGCTTGCGAACCGACTGGTTGAGGAAGGCGTCAGGGCCGATCTCATCATCGGCAACAACGTGCTGGCGCAGGTGCCGGACCTCAACAGCTTCGTCGCCGGCATGAAGATCCTCCTGAAGCCGGAAGGGGTCATCACTCTCGAATTCCCGCACACCGAAAAGCTCATCGCGGAAGGCCAGTTCGACACCATCTACCACGAGCACTTCTCCTACTTCTCGCTTCTGACCATCGACAGGATGGCGAAGCGGCATGGGCTCAAGCTGATCGATGTCGAGGAACTGCCCACACATGGCGGCTCGCTGCGCGTCTATCTCGTTCACGACGGCAACGGCGTCGCGCCTGCCCCCCGGGTGAGCCAGCTTATCGAGCGCGAGAAGCGGCACGGCCTGACCGACATCGCCACCTACGCCTCCTTCGGCTACAAGGCGCAGCGCGCGAAGCGCGACCTGCTGGCATTCCTGATCGCCGCGAAGAACGAGGGCAAGCGGATTTGCGGCTATGGCGCGCCCGGCAAGGGCAACACGCTGCTGAACTACTGCGCGATCGGGACCGATTTCCTCGACTTCACCGTCGATCGCAATCCCTACAAGCACGGCCGCTTCACGCCGGGAATGCACATTCCCATCCGGCCCGTCGAAGCCATCGACGAGGCGAAGCCGGACTACATTCTCATCCTGCCGTGGAACATCCAGGACGAGATCATCAGGCAGATGCGCCATGCATCCGCGTGGGGCGCCAGGTTCATCGTGCCGATTCCATTCGTCACCATCATCGATCCAGCGGAGGTAGCCAGATGAAGGTCGTCCTTTTCTGCGGCGGGAAAGGAACCCGTATACGCGAGTATTCCGAGAGCGTGCCCAAGCCGATGATCCCGCTCGGGCAACAGCCGATAATGCGGCATGTCATGCAGTGGTACAGCGACTACGGGCACGACGACTTCGTGCTGTGCCTGGGCTACAAGGGCAACGTGATCAAGGACTTCTTCCTGAACACCAAGCCGCAGACATTTGCCGATTGCGTGGTTTCCGGCGGCGGGAAAGATGTCCAGCTCCTTGGCGATCCGGGCAAGGACTGGCGCGTGACGCTGCTCGACACCGGCATCTGGCGCAACATCGGCGAGCGGCTCTGGGCCGCGCGGGACCACGTGAAGAACGAGCGGATGTTCCTCGCCAATTACAGCGACGGCCTTACCGATGTGAACCTGGACGAGATGATCGCAAGGTTCGAGGCCAGCGGAAAGGCTGCCTGCTTCCTCGCGGTGCGGGCGCCGCTCTCCTATCACATCGCCGATATCGCCGATGACGGCCGCGTGCGCCAGTTCCGCACCACCGAAACATCCGAAATCTGGATCAATGGCGGCTATTTCGTCTTCCGGCCGCAGGTGTTCGACTACATGCGCGAAGGCGAGGAACTGGTGCTCGAGCCGTTCAACCGCCTGATCGCCGACAACCAGCTGATGGCCTACAAGCACGAGGGTTTCTGGCGCTCGATGGACACGTTGCGTGACTGGCAGGCGCTGGAGGACATGGTGGAAAATGGCGACATGCCATGGAACGCCACGGTGAGCGCCGAAAGGGCGCGGCGCGACGTTCTGAAGGCCGCGTCGTGAAGGGACTTGGCCTTGCACGCCCGGGGGAGACGCTTTCCGTCCTTTGTCTCGGCGCCCATTCCGACGACATCGAAATCGGCGCCGGGGGCACGATCATCAAGCTGATCGCCTCCGGCGTCCGGCTGAACGCACATTGGTGCGTGCTGAGCGCCGATCGCCGGCGCGCGGACGAAGCGCGCTCGGCAGCGGCCGCCTTCCTGGAAGGCGCAGATGAAGCCCGTGTCGAGGTCGCGGAGTTCGAGGACAGCCATTTCCCCGACCAGCGGCGCGGGATCAAGGAATGGCTGCTCGACCTGCGCACGCGCGTCGCACCCGACATCGTGTTCACGCATGCCCGGCAC
>JAEWHN010000270.1 GCA_023387775.1 Pseudomonadota bacterium
TTGCTGTCCGCTTGAACGATGACTGCTTTCTTCGGCGTCAAGGAGAGCCATAGCAAGCCGCCCGTCGAAAACCCACGAGAACTGCGGAAGCGAGAGGCGACGAAGGGACGGCTTGCGACAGAGGCAAGCCGGCAGGAATAGTCACCGACCGAAGCCGGCTCGGCATGTGAATACGCTCGCCCACTGCAACACCCCATGTTGCTGGTCATGCTGACAATGCCCCGGCGCAGCTATGCACGGCGCGCATGGATAAGCCACCTACCGTTGATAGCGTCCGAGCAGTAGTACAACCTGAGGTTTTCCGCGATCGCCGTTTTCAGGCATCGGGGTGGGAATCGCCGCGTATTGGCGCTAATGAAAGGCGGAGCCGTAGCCGCCTTCAGTTCCGTTCAGCCGAGAGTCTTTGGTGAAGTTTCGCGCCTTTCTCATCATCGTGCTTTGCGGCCTGGTTGCGGCGGTCTCGCAGGCGCGTGCCGAACAACCGCAGGTGCCGGTCTTGTGGGATTCCAAGGAACGCCTTCCCAAGCCGGACCTTTCCGCGCTGGGCCGCCTGCGTTTCCTGACGACGACCGACTTTCCGCCCTTCAACTTCATCGATTCCGGCGGCAGGCTGTCTGGCCTGCATGTAGACCTGGCGCGCGCCATATGCGCCGAACTGGACATGGCCGCAAAATGCCAGATCCAGGCACTCCCCTGGGGCGAGCTGGACGGAGCGCTGCAGAAGGGCGATGGCGAGGCGATCATCGCCGGCATTGCTGTGACACAGGAAACGCGTGCCAAATATGCATTCTCGCGGCCCTATCTGCAGTTCCCGGCGCGTTTCATAATGCCCAAGGCGGGCGTGCTCGGCGAACCGCTCTACAGCAAGTTGAAGGGCAAGCAGATCGGCGTTGTGGCCGGGTCGGCACATGAGCGGATGCTGCGCGACTATTTTCCGGACGTGAAGGTGGAGACCTATCCGAAGCAGGAAGCGCTGTATGCCGACGTGAAGCAAGGCAAAATCACCGGCGCCTTCGGCGATGGCATGCGCCTGGGTTTCTGGCTGGCGGGCTCCGACGCGGCGGACTGCTGCCGTTTCGCCGGCGGGCCCTACCTGGCACCGGAATATCTCGGCACCGGCCTTGCAATCGCCGTGAAGGCTGACAAGCCGGAGCTGGCCGACGCGCTGAACTATGCGCTGCATGCGATTTCGGTGAAGGGCACCTTCGCCGAACTCTACCTGCGGTATTTCCCGGTGAGTTTTTACTGAGGCTTGCGGACCTGCCAGGCCACCCATCGCCGCCGGACCGGCCGAAACGGCAGCAGCAGCGACCAGCCGAGCCGGGCGGACTCGCCGCCGCGCCACTCTTCGAGCCCGACGACCATGCCGTCATGCCCGAGCTTCGGGGCGGAGATGTAGGTGCCGAACAGGCGGTCCCAGAACGGGAAGTTGAAGCCGTAGTTGGAATCCGTCTCCCGGTGTTCGGCCGAGTGGTGCACGCGGTGCATGTCGGGCGTGACGATAACCCGCCGCAGCCAGCGGTCGACATGGGGGGCGATGCGCACATTGGAGTGGTTGAACATCGAGGTGCCGTTCAGCACGATCTCGAACACCAGCACCGCCAGAACCGGGGGCCCGAGCGCCAGCACCACCCCCGCCTTCCAGAACATCGACAGCAGGATTTCCAATGGGTGAAAGCGCAACCCGGTGGTTACGTCGATGCCGGTGTCGGCATGATGCATGCGGTGGATGCGCCACAGGACCGGGACCTTGTGGCTGGCGACGTGCTCCAGCCAGACCGCGAAATCGAGCACGACGAAGGCGATGACGCCGCCGAGCCACGGATTGATGCCGGCAAGGCGCAGCAGGCCCCAGCCCTGGGCCTGCGCCCAGGCGGCCGCCCCCACGGCGGCGGCCGGAAACACCACCCGCAGCACCAGCGACGAGATGAGCACCATCGACAGGTTGGTGAACCAGCGGCGGGACTTGAGCGCGCCCTTCATTTCCGCGCGCTCCAGCCGCGGCGACCAGAGCTCGAACAGGGCCATGCCGAGAAAGATCGCCAGGAAGGCTATCGAGCGGGCGGCAAGCTCTGAAGGGATGAGATCGTTCATGGCGCCACCCTGCTGGTCCTCGCCTCAAGTAAGCATGCGGTGGCGCGCCTTGGCCGCGCGCTCGACCGCGGTGACGGTAGGTGTGTCGATTGCGAGATGGCGGCGCAAGAGTTGCAGTACGCGCACCTCTTCCAGCCGCATCTCCAGGTCGACCGTCGCGACCTCGAGCGCGGCGGCGTAGGCCGTGTCGTGCAGGCGAGGCGGAATGGCCTTGGCCGCGAGCGTCAGCACGCCTTCGAGCCCGGCAGGCTGCTGCAGCAGCTTCTGGCAATCCTGCGCGGTGCTGATCAGCCTGTTCTCGTCGAAGTCGGCGAAGACCGGCCAGCTGCGCACGACATCGCCGATGCGGGCAAGCTCCAGATCGGTCATGTCTCGGTCTGAGGCCGAGGTGATGACCATCAGGTAGATCAGGGCTTCCTGGGCGGTGGGCTTCGACATTTCGGGGCGGTCCTCGCGTTGTGATGGTCGGAAGGTAGGAATCCCGGGCTTGCGCCGCAAGGAAAAATGCCGGTTATCGTTGACGCCCTCGACCGTCCCGCTTAGACACCGTGTGCCAACTCCGCTCTCGGACGCCTGATATAGCCATCCGCCCCGGCGAGCGAGTTGACCAAGCCTCCACACACATGCTGCGCCGGCGAGCAAGCGCCGGCACACCGATGCAGGAACAGCGACATGACGGGATCAGCCACTATAGATCTCAACCCCGAAATCCTCGCGGCGGCCGCCGAAAGCAAAGCCTGGCCGTTCGAGGAGGCGCGCAAGATCATCGCGCGCTATAAAGGTCGTGAGTTCCCCAAAACGGTGCTGTTCGAGACCGGCTACGGCCCGTCCGGCCTTCCGCATATCGGCACCTTCGGCGAGGTGGCGCGCACGACCATGGTCCGCCACGCCTTCCACGTGCTGACCGAGGGCAAGGTCGCCACCAAGCTGCTGTGCTTCTCCGACGACATGGACGGCATGCGCAAGATTCCTGACAGCGTGCCGGACCGGGCCGCGCTCGAGCCCTATCTGCACGTGCCGCTGTCGTCGGTGCCGAACCCGTTCGGCGGGGACTATGAGAGCTTCGCCGACCACAACAACGCGATGCTGTGCCGCTTCCTCGACACCTTCGGCTTCGACTACGAATTCGCCAGCGCGACGCAGTACTACAAGTCGGGCCGCTTCGACGACATGCTCCTGCGCGCGGCCGAACGCTATGACGAGATCATGGCTGTGATGCTGCCGACGCTGGGCGAGGAGCGCCAGGCAACCTACAGCCCCTTCCTGCCGATCTCGCCCAAGAGTGGCCGCGTGCTCTACGTGCCCATGAAGCATGTGGACGCCAAGGCCGGCACCATCACCTTCGAGGACGAGGACGGCACCGAGACCACGCTTTCGGTGAAGGGCGGCAACGTGAAGCTGCAGTGGAAGCCGGATTTCGGCATGCGCTGGGCAGCCCTCGGCGTCGATTTCGAGATGTTCGGCAAAGACCACCAGACCAATGCGTCGATCTACGATCGCATCTGCAACATTCTGGGCGGCCACGCGCCGGAGCACTTCGTCTACGAGCTGTTCCTGGACGAGAACGGCCAGAAGATCTCCAAGTCCAAGGGCAACGGCCTGACCATCGACGAGTGGCTGACCTATGCGACCACCGAGAGCCTCGGCCTCTACATGTTCCAGCGGCCGCGGCAGGCCAAGAAGCTCTATTTCGACGTCATCCCGAAAGCGGTTGACGAATATTACAGCTTCCTCTCGGCCTATCCGAAGCAGGATTGGAAGAACCGGCTGGGCAACCCCGTGTGGCACATGCATAGCGGCAACCCGCCGGCGATCGACCTGCCGGTGCCGTTCTCGATGCTGCTCAACCTGGTCAGCGCTTCCAACGCGCAGAACAAGGACGTGCTGTGGGGCTTCATCTCGCGCCATGTGCCGGGCGTCACGCCGGCCACGCACCCTGAGCTCGACAAGCTGGCGGACTATGCGGTCCGCTACTTCGACGACTTCGTGAAGCCGACGAAATCCCACCGCGCGCCCGACGAAGAGGAGCGCGAGGCGCTGGCGCAGCTTTCGCAAGCGCTGGCCGCCCTGCCGGCCGATGCCGACGGCGAGGCGATCCAGAACGCCGCGCTGAATGTCGCGCGCAAGATCGAGCGCTACCAGGATCACACCAAGCAGAGCCCGGAAGGCGGCCCCGGCGTTTCCGTCGCTTTCTTCCAGATGATCTACCAAGTGCTGATCGGCCAGGAGCGCGGCCCGCGCTTCGGCTCGTTTGCCGCGCTCTACGGCATTCCGGAGACGCGCGAGCTGATTGCCAAGGCGCTGGAAGGCCAACTGGCGACATAGAGCTCAGGAAACCCCGCGGACGGGCCGCGGCCCGTCCGGCCTTCTGGCGTTTCGGCTTTCAGTCCAGTGCGGGCGGCGCGCCGAAAATGCCGACCTTGTCGGTACGCGCCTTCTCGCCTGCCTTGACGTAGGGTCCCGTCGGAAGGGCGCGGGCCCAGCCATATTTCACCAGCCAGTCGCCGGCGTCCTGGTTGCCGATGCGGCACGACGTCAACACGGCGCGCGCTGCCGGCGCGGGCGGCACCCTGCAGGTGAGGGCACGGTCGCGCATCCAGGCACGAAACTCGGTGCGGGCGCGCTGGCCGCAGGGCCAGGACTTGCCGTTGAAGTCACATTTTTCCTCGAGCCGAACGGCTTCGATGCCATCTATGACGATCAGGTAGCCCATGGCCTTGATCGTGCCGGCCCCGGTGGCCAGCGGACCGTAGAGGACCTTGTCGGCGTCGCCGTCGCGCATGTACATGCTGCCTCCGGTGTCGTCTTCCGGCGCCTTGGCGACACCTGGGCCGGGCGACGCGGGCGATGCAGCCTGTGCATGGTCTCTGCCGGGCTCATCTGCGGCGGTTGCGACTGCGCCGTCCAGCGCCTCGGGCTCGTAGATGTCGTAGCCCGCCGCTTCCTCGCCGAAATCGGCTGCCACTGCATCTTCGGCGGAAGGAACGAGCGCACCCTCGCTCGAATTGAGCGCCTTGCCGGCCGACACTATAGCCAGGCAGAGGACCCCCAGCGTTGCGACAGAGGAAAGAAGGACAGCCGTACGCATGGCTTGCTCCTTTCAGTGCTGGCCCATACGTTCATTGGCTGGCCCAGACGATGCGCGCCAGCCACTCGACTTCCCCCAAGGAGAAATTGCGGTTCGGATGTTCCGGATTGATCGAAAGCAGTTCGATCTCGCCGGACGTACGTCGCGCCAGCACCTTGGCCATGACCTCGCCCGAGCGTGTCTTGACCACGACGCGGTCGCCCTTGCGCACCGTAGCGCCCGGCTCCACGATCAGCACGTCGCCATTGCGGTAGAGCGGCAGCATGGAATCTCCCTGCACCTGCAGGGCGAAGGAGTTCTCGGTGGTGCGGGTAGGCAGTTCGATCAGATCCCACCCCTGTCCGGCCGGGAAGCCGGCATCGTCGAAGAAGCCGCCGGCGCCGGCCTGGGCGAAGCCGATCAGCGGCACGGCGGATGTGTTCTCCGGCGCGGATCGACCCTTCTCCGCGCGCTGGCCTTCGACGAGGCCCAGAAATTCGTCGAGCGTGGAATTGGTGGCCTCGATGATCTTGGCCAGGGACTCGGTGGACGGCCAGCGCGGCCGCCCATCGGCGGAGGCGCGCTTGGACTTGTTGAAGGCGGTGGAGTCGAGGCCCGCGCGCTTGGCCAGCCCGGAGGCCGACAGCGAATGTCGTGCGGCCAGCGCGTCAATAGCGGCCCAGACACGTTCATGCGAGAGCATCGTCGTGGCCCTGAAGCTAAAACAGGAAAATATACCTTGTTCGTTTGATTTAGAGCGACGGCGACCCTTTGTCCAGAAAGCAGCACGATTTCTGGGGTCACGCCGAGAAAAATGTAGGGGTGTCTATGTCGCGCGCTGAATGAAGAATACGCGCGATCTGCAGCCTGTCCCCTTTCAGCCGATAAAAGATGATGTAAGGAGGCACCGACATTTTGCGCAATTCCGCATCGCCCAGACCTGATGCCAGCGGCCCGATGTAAGGACGCTCCGCCAGGAGCAGAACGGTTTTTTCCATTCTCCGCGCCATTCTCTGCGCGGCCGCTGCGTCGTCGACGGCAATAAAGGATAGGAGGTCTTGAAGATCGCGCTGCGCTTGTCGCGCAAAGACGATCTCAAGCGCCATATCGCGCCTTCAGGTCAGCGAAGACTGTTGCGCCGTCGACAGTGTCGCCGGAATTCAGTTGCTCGAGGCCGATGGCCAGATCATCGCGCAAGGCCAGGAGCTTGTGAATGCGGTGCAGGAGATCGTCGCCAAGCTGCTCGCGCACTTCAGCCGGGAGTTGTTGGGCTTCCTGAACGGCGCGTTCGAGCTTGGTCATCGCGTTCCCTTTCGCAGACAACATAGCGCCACCCCATCACTTTCGAAAGGGGCCCGCGTGCCGCGCGGCAGACAAGCGGAGAACCGGGACTTGCCAGCCAAGCGCCTCAGGCTCCCTGCATGATCGCCTTGAGGCCGGCCCGCATGTCGTCGGCATTCATCACCGGGGTCATGTCGATGGTTGCGCCGAAGCCCGAAAAGAAGGGCTCGGCGATGCTCGGCATCGTCGTCACATCCGTCATGTCGAAGACGATGAAGGCGGTGCGCTTGCCGTTGTCGAGCGTGAAATAGGCGGCCTCCGGCTTCAACTGGGCGAGCGCCTTTTCCATGATCTTGGGGAGAGTGCCATCCTTGATGGCACCGCTGCCTTCGGTGACCGGGATGGAGACTTTCAGCATCATACGCATGGTCAATCCTTTCAGGCCTGACACACGTAAATGGACGATGCCAAAATCCTACCACCGCCATGCAGGGTGAGAAAGCAGGCTTTCGATCAGCGCATGAGGGGCATTTCCGCTAGCGGCTCTGCTTGGCCAGCGCGCGCAGGCCAGCGTGGGAAGCCATGAAGATGCGCTCGGCCTCGGTGGGCGGGCGCGCGGTGGCCTCACGGCCGAGGGCGGCGATGACCTCCTCGAAGGGAAGGAAGCGGCGGCCGCGGCGGTCGTAGATGCCAGCGGTGGTCAGCACCATTGCGGCGGTCTCGCCGCTGTCGAGCACGAATTCGTGCCGGCCGATGACTTGCGAGCCTTCCCAGGTTTCGACGGTGGAGACGACGTCGAACTTGCGCCATAGCCGGATTTCCCGGACGAAGACCGTCTGCAGTCCGCCGAGCATGGGCGCCCAGCCCCTTTCGCGCGCAAGCGCGATCAGGCCGGTTCGGTAGAAGATGTCGATGCGGCCGACATCGGCCAGCATCAGGTAGCGGGCATTGTTGAGATGCAGGTTGGTGTCGATATCGGTCGGCAGGCAGCGGAAACTCAGCCGGCTCTCGTCGCCCATGCGATAATCGCCACGGCCGCGCGCGGTAAGTGCCATCCTGGCCAGACGTGCCCAGACATACATTTCAATTCACCTGTTCGATTTGCCCGCGTGATTGAGGCGCCCCTCACCCGGCTTGCTGTTCAAGGAGGGCGAGGATGGTCTCGCGCACTGCAGGACAATCCCATATGGCACGATCTACCCCCACTCCGGTTTGCTTCGCAAACCACCTCTCCCCCTCAAAAGGGGAGAGGAAGGGTGCCAGCCTGCGGACGCAGTTCTTCTCCCCCGTCGAGCGGGGGCCCGAGGACGGACAAGATCCGTGGCCTGTTTGCGAAGCAAACCGGAGGATCTAGATGCGATCGCCCTGCCTCAAGCCGCCTTCTTCGCCTCTTCCTTCGGATAAGGGTTGAAGCGCTGATAGAAGGTTTCGCCCTTCTCGGCCATGTCGACGAGCAGCTTGGGCGCCTTGAACTCGGCGCCGTATTTCTTCTGCAGCGCCTTGGCGCGCTTGACGAACTTTTGCGCGCCCATGCCGTCGATGTAGGACAGCGTGCCGCCCGTATAGGGCGCAAAGCCGAAGGCCAGGATGGAGCCGACATCGGCCTCGCGCGGGTCGGTGACGATGCCCTCCTCCATGACCCGCGCAGCTTCGAGCGCGATCACGACGAGGAAGCGTTGCTTCAATTCCTCGAAGTCGATCTTGTCGGGCTTTTGCTGCTTGTAAAGATCCTTCAAGCCGGCCCAGAGGTGCTTCTTGGCGGGCTTTTCCGGATAGTCGTAAAAGCCCTTGCCGTTCTTGCGGCCGAAGCGGCCATGCTTGTCGACCATCGTGTCGATGAGCTTCATCTGTTCGGCGTCCACAGCCTTTTCGCCGAGGTCGCGAATGGTCTGCTTCATGATCTTCTGGGCGAGATCGATGGCCGTCTCGTCGGTGAGCGCCAGCGGTCCGACCGGCATTCCGGCCGCGCGCGCGGCATTCTCGATCATCGGGGCCGGCACGCCCTCGATCAGCATCTTGAAGGCTTCCGACATATAGCGCAGCACGCAGCGATTGACGTAGAAGCCGCGCGTGTCGTTGACCACGATCGGGGTCTTCTTGATGGCGCGGACATAGTCGATCGCCACGGCAAGCGCCTTGTCGCCCGTCTTCTTGCCGAGGATGATTTCCACCAGCATCATCTTGTCGACCGGCGAGAAGAAGTGGATGCCGACGAAATTCTTTGGCCGCGCGGAGTTCTTCGCCAACGAGGTGATCGGGATGGTCGAGGTGTTGGAGGCAAAGACCGCCGAGGACTTCAGCACGGCCTCGGCCTTCTCGGTGGCCGCCTTCTTGACCTCGGAATCCTCGAACACCGCCTCGATGACTAGGTCGCAGCCTTCGAGCGCGGCGTAGTCGTCCGACGGCGTGATGAGGGAAAGCAGCTTTTCCTTGTCCTCCGGCTTGGCGCGGCCTTTCTTGACCTGCTCGGAGATGAGCGCGTCGGAATGGGCCTTGCCCTTTTCGGCCGAGGGCATATCGCGGTCGATCAGCACGACCGGGATACCAGCCTTGGCGGTGACATATGCGATGCCCGCGCCCATGAAGCCGGCGCCGATGACGCCAATCTTCTTGAACTTGGTGGCCGGAACGCCTTCAGGGCGGCGCGCGCCCTTGTTGAGCTCCTGCAGCGATACGAACAGCGAGCGGATCATCGCCGCGGCTTCCTTCGACTGCATGATCTGCGTGAAGTAGCGCTGCTCGATCTTCAATGCCGTGTCGAAGGGCACCAGAAGGCCCTCATAGACGCATTTCAGGATCGCGGAGGCGGCGGGATAGTTGCCATGGGTCTCGCGGCGCAGGATGGCGATTGCGGGCGGCCAGAGGTTGGCGCCAGCGGCCGAATAGACCGGACCGCCGGGGAGCTTGAAACCCTTTTCGTCCCAGGGCTGCACCGGCTTCAGGCCGGCGGCGATCATCGCCTTGGCTGCCTCGACGAGCTTTGCGGGCTCGGCCACGGCGTGGATGAGCCCCATGACTTTCGCGCGCTGCGGGGTCAGGTTCTGGCCTGAGGTGAGCATCTGCAGGGCATCTTGCGGGTTGGCGAGCCGCGGCACGCGCTGGGTGCCGCCGGCGCCCGGGAAGATGCCGACCTTCACTTCGGGCAAGGCCATCTTGACGTTATCGCCCTCGGCGGCGACGCGGCCGTGGCAGGCCAGCGACATTTCGAAGGCGCCACCCATGCAGGTGCCGTTGATGGCCGAAACCCAGGGTTTTCCGCTGGTTTCGAGCTTGCGGAACAGCTGGCTCATGCGGCCGGCATTGTCGAACAGGAGCTTGATCGCCTTGTCGGGATCCCTGGCCTTCTCCTTGTGGAACAGGCCGAGCATCTTCTGCAGCATGGTGAGGTCGGCGCCGCCCGAGAAGGAATCCTTTCCGGAGGTGATGACCGCGCCCTTGATTGCCGCGTCGCCGGCGACCTGGTCGATGATGGCGCTGAGCTCGTCCATCACCTCCTCGGTGAAGACGTTCATCGACCTGTCGGGCATGTCCCAGGTGACGAGAGCGATGCCGTCAGCGTCGGTTTCGACGGTGAAATTCCTGTAGGTCATCGAATCCTCCTTACGCCGCAATGCTTTCGGCGACAGCCGCCACGATGGCGTCGGTTGTTACGATCGAGGCGAACTCGCCGTTGAGATTGGTCAAGGTCATGTCGTGGATCGCTTCGGCGCTGCGCACCTTGCCATCGAGGCCGACGCGATCGAAGGTGTAGCAGGCATCGGCGACGAGGCGGGCGTCGAAGCCCAGATTGCCGGCCATGCGCGTTGTCGTCTCCACGCAGTGGTTGGTGGTGATGCCGGCAATCACCAGCGTGCGGTGGCCGCCGTCGCGCAGGCGCTTTTCAAGGTCGGTTCCAATGAAGGAGGAATTGACGTTCTTGACGAGGACGGCCTCGCCGTTGCGCTCGCGCGCCTGCTCGATCGGCTGATAGCCGCTTCGTTCCGGTCTAAGCGCGGAATCCGGCTCGGTCGAGGCATGCCGGATATGGATCACGGTCATGCCGCTATCGCGGAACGCGCCCAGCAGGCGGGCAATGTTGTCCACCGCCTGCGGATTGTTGCGCCTGAGGCCCGCGCGCTCCCATTCGACGAACGCCATCTGCACGTCGATGAGGATGAGGGCCGCGTCTTTCGGCAAGGTCGTCATGCGCTACACCCGCTCGATGATGGTGGCCGTACCCATGCCGGCGCCGATGCAGAGCGTGACCAGCGCGGTGTTGAGGTTGCGCCGCTCCAGTTCGTCGAGCACGGTGCCGAAGATAATCGCGCCGGTGGCGCCGAGCGGGTGACCCATGGCGATGGCGCCGCCATTGACGTTGATCCGGTCGTGCGGAATGTCGAAGGCTTGGCAGTAGCGCAGCACGACCGAGGCGAAGGCCTCGTTGAGCTCGAACAGGTCGATGTCCGACAGTTTCATCTTGGCGCGCTTGAGCAGCTTTTCGGTGACGTCGACCGGTCCGGTCAGCATCAGCACCGGCTCGGAGCCGATATTGGCGAAGGTGCGGATGCGGGCGCGGGGCTTCAGGCCCATCGCCTTGCCGGCCTTCTTGGAGCCGAGCAGCACGGCGGCCGCGCCATCGACGATGCCCGACGAATTGCCGGCGTGGTGGACGTGGTTGACCGCCTCGATCTCGGGATGCTTCTGCACCGCGACCGCATCGAAGCCGCCCATCTCGCCCGGCATGACGAAGGACGGGTTCAGCGACGCCAGCGCCTGCATGTCGGTGGTGGGGCGCATGTGCTCGTCATGATCGAGGATGGTGAGGCCGTTCTGGTCCTTCACCGGAATGACCGAGTTCTTGAAGTAGCCCTTCTCCCACGAATGGGCGGCGCGCTTCTGGCTCTCGACCGCATAGGCATCCACGTCGTCGCGCGAAAAGCCGTATTTGGTGGCGATGAGATCGGCCGAGATGCCCTGCGGCACGAACCAGCCCGGCAGGCCAACCGACGGGTCCATGAACCAGGCGCCACCGGACATGCCCATGCCGACGCGCGACATGCTTTCGACACCGCCGGCAATCACGATCTCGTCCGCGCCTTGCGCGATCTTGGCCGCGCCGATATTGATGGAGTCGAGCCCCGATGCGCAGAAGCGCGAGATCTGCATGCCGGGTGCCTTGGTGTCGTAGCCGGCTTCGAAGGCCGCCGCGCGGGGAATGACCGAGCCCGCCTCGCCCACCGGATCGACGCAGCCGAAGATGATGTCGTCGACCGTCGAAGTGTCCAGCCCGTTGCGGTCGCGGATGGCCTCCAGCGTGCGCGCGGCCAGCCGCACGGCCGGAACCTCGTGCAGCGAGCCGTCCTTCTTGCCGCGCCCGCGCGGGGTGCGAACGGCATCATAGACAAAAGCGTCAGCCATATTTTCTCTCCTCTAAGGCGAAACCGGGCAGAACCGCCATAGCTTCGCTTGCATCAATCGACCCCCACTCCGTCTTCGCCTCGACACCTCTCCCCCGATCGACGGGGGAGAGGAAGTGCCGGCCGCAAGCTTGGCGCCTTTCCTCTCCCCCAGGCAGGAGGAGAGGTGGCCCGAAGGGCCGGAGTGGGGGTGGTTCAACTTCCTCGTCACAAACTCCGCGCGATCAACAGCTTCATGATCTCGTTGGTGCCGCCATAGATGCGCTGCACGCGGGCGTCGCGATACATGCGCGCAATGGGGTATTCGTTCATGTAGCCATAGCCGCCATGCAATTGCAGGCATTCGTCGACGACCTTGCCCTGCAGCTCGCTCAGCCAGTACTTTGCCATGGACGCCGTTACCGGATCGAGGCCGCCATTCAGATGACGCTGGACGCAGTCGTTGTAGAAGACGCGGCCGATGGTGGCCTCGGTCTTCAGCTCGGCAAGCTTGAACTGGGTGTTCTGGAAATCGAGGATCGGCTTGCCGAAGGCTTGGCGCTCCTTGACGTAGTCGATTGTCACGGCAAGCGCGCGCTCGGCCATGGCGATTGCCGTGGCGCCGATCTGCAGGCGCTCCTGCGGCAGCTGCTGCATGAGCTGGACAAAACCCTGCCCTTCCTCGGGCCCGAGCAGATTGGCCGTTGGCACGCGCACGTCGTTGAAGAAGAGTTCCGACGTGTCGTTGGATTTCAGGCCGATCTTGTCGAGGTTGCGGCCGCGCTCGAAACCCTCGACCTCGTCGGTTTCGGCCACGATAAGCGAGGTGCCCTTGGCGCCCTTGGACGGATCGGTCTTGGTGACGAGAACGATCAGGTTGGCGAGCTGGCCGTTGGTGATGAAGGTTTTGGAGCCGTTGATGCGATACTGGTTTCCATCCCGGACGGCTGATGTCTTCACGCCCTGCAGGTCGGAGCCGGCACCCGGCTCGGTCATGGCGATGGCGCCGATAAGCTCGCCGGTCGCCATCCTGGGCAGCCACTTTTTCTTCTGCTCCTCCGAACCATAGTGGAGGATGTAGGGAGCGACGATGGAGTTGTGCAGCGCGATGCCGAAGCCATCGACGCCGACATGGCTGACGGCTTCCATGATGGCGCTTTCATGCGCAAAGGTGCCGCCCGAGCCGCCATATTCCTCCGGCATGGAAGCGCAAAGCAGCCCCGCCTCGCCGGCCTTCTTCCAGCTTTCGCGGTCGAAGATCTCGGCCTTCTCGAATTCCTCGTAACGCGGCGCGATCTCGGTCTCGAGGAACTTTGTGGCCATGTCGTAGAGCATGGCGACGTCTTCGGTAACCCAGGCGGGTTTTGGGAGAGAAAGGACTTCGGCGGGATTGGTCGTCATGCGTTTGCTCCCTCGATGGCGCCCGCGTCACACACCCTAGAACGCCTCGGCCGGCAGCGCCATCATGGTGTCGGCGCCGCTCGACAGGCGCGCGAGATGCGCTGCTGTCTCGGGCATGGCGCGCTCCATGAAGTAGCGGCCGGTAACCAGCTTGTGCTCGTAAAAAGCCGAATTGTCGCCGGCGCCGTTGGCGAGCTTGCCGTAGGCGGCCTTGGCCATGCGGCCCCACATGTAGCCGAGTGCGACGAGGCCGAAGAGATGCAGATAGTCGGTGGAGGCCGCGCCGGCATTGTCCGGCTTGGCCATGCCGTTCTGCATCAGCCACATGGTGGCGGCCTGGAGGTCGTTGAGGCCCTTCTTCAGCGACTTGGTGAAGGGCGCCATCTTCTCGTCGGCGCGGTTTTCCTCGCAGAACTCGCCGACTTCCTTGAAGAAGGCCTGCAGCGCCCGGCCGCCGTTCAGCGCCAGCTTGCGGCCGACGAGGTCGAGCGCCTGGATGCCGTTGGCGCCCTCATAGATCATGGCGATGCGGGCGTCGCGCACGAACTGGCTCATGCCGTGTTCTTCGATATAGCCGTGGCCGCCGAACACCTGCTGCGCCATCACTGCGTGTTCAAAACCCTTGTCGGTGAGCACGCCCTTCACCACCGGCGTCATCAGGCCCATGTGGTCGTCGGCAGCCTGGCGCTCGGCCTCGTCTTCGCCGCGTCGGGCAATGTCGGCATTGAGCGCAGTCCACAAAGCCAGCGCGCGGCCGGCCTCGTTGAAGGCCTTCATTGTCATCAGGTTGCGGCGGATGTCGGGGTGGACGATGATCGGGTCGGCCTTTTTGTCGGGCGCCTTGGGGCCGGACAGGGAGCGGCCCTGCAGGCGCTCTTTGGCGTATTCCACCGCGCCCTGATAGGCGGCTTCTGACACGGCCAGCCCCTGCAGGCCGACGCCAAGGCGCGCCTCGTTCATCATGGTGAACATGGCCTTCAACCCGCCATTCTCGACACCGAGCAGATAGCCGGTGGCCTCGTCATAGTTCATGACGCAGGTGGCGTTGCCGTGGATGCCCATTTTCTCTTCGATGGAGCCGCAGGAGACGGCGTTGCGCGCGGCCGGTTCGCCGTCGCCGTCGAGCAGGAATTTCGGCACGATGAAGAGCGAGATGCCCTTCACGCCTTCCGGCGCGCCCTCGATGCGGGCCAGCACAAGATGGATGATGTTGTCGGCCATGTCGTGCTCGCCGGCGGATATGAATATCTTCTGGCCGGAAATCCTGTAGCTGCCGTCGCCGTTCGGCACGGCCCTGGTGCGCAGCAGGCCGAGATCAGTGCCGCAATGCGGCTCGGTGAGGTTCATGGTGCCGGTCCAGCTGCCCTCGACCATTTTCGGCAGCCAGGTGTTTTTCTGCTCGTCGGTGCCATGGGTGAGAAGCGCGGCGATGGCGCCCTGGGTCAGGCCCGGATACATCATCAGCGCCATGTTGGCCGAGACCATGTATTCGGCGACCGCCGAGTGCACCGTGTAGGGCAGCCCCTGCCCGCCGAATTCGACCGGCGCGGCCAGCCCGAGCCAGCCGCCCTCGCGATACTGGTCGAAGGCTTCCCTAAATCCCTTGGGTGTGGTGACCGAGCCGTCCGCGTGGCGTACGCAGCCTTCCATGTCGCCGACACGGTTGGTGGGCTGGAGCACGTTTTCGGCGAGCTTGGCGCCCTCGGCGAGGATGGCCTCGAGCACATCGGGCGTGGCGTCGGAAAATCCGGGCAGGTTGCTGTAGCGCTCGTAGCCGAGCACCTCGTTCAGCACGAAAAGCGTATCCGCGACCGGCGCCCTGTATGACGGCATGGTTTGTCCTCCATCACAAACATGCGGCCTCGGCGCCCGCCTGTGAAGCCCCGTAGCCGCTTTCCCGGAAAGCCATAGCAATAATTGACGTTTGCGTAAACGTCAACTTCGGGTCGGGAGTGATTTTTCACCGGGAAGCGGGGTCGGGAGACGCGGCGGCGACCTTACTTGCCCGCGCGCGAAAACAATGCGCCGACGCTCGTAAACAAAAAGGCCACGCGGCGCCTCTTTCAGGCATCGCGCGGCCTTTGCTTGGCCCGTCCTCGGGAGAGATCAGCCGTTGGCTGCGATGGGCATCGGGCGCTGTTCGGCCAGCTTGCCGCGCACGATCTCCATCGTGTCGGTGAGTTCGCGGATGGCGTCGTCGATGGCCTGGCGCTGCTTGTTGAGGCGGGCAAGCTGCTTTTCCGACTTGTCCAGCGTCAGCCGCAGCTGCTTCACGTTCGAGCCGGCCGGCTCATAGAGGTCCAGCATCTGCTTGACGTCGCGCAGCGAGAAGCCGACCTTGCGGCCGAGCAGAATGAGCTTGAGGCGCGCTTCCTCGCGATGGGTGTAGAGGCGCGTGCTGCCCTCGCGCTTGGGGGCCAGCAGGCCCTTGTCTTCATAAAAGCGCAGCGTGCGCAGCGTGACGCCGTATTTCTTGGCGATTTCTCCGATGCGGGCCATCTCGTCGTCGTGCCCGCTCATGTCATCATTGGCCGCGCTTTCGTCGGCTTTAAGAAGTTTCATCGTCATTTGCATTCCCGTTGAGGCGCCTGGCGAGGCCGGCACCGGCTTGGAAGCGATCGGGGGCGACCCCGGCCCTGCTAGGGCCCGAGACCGGCTTCCAGTCATGGTTTCCACAAAACACGTAGCAAGCGGTGCGCGCGGCGCACTGCTTACGTTTACGTAAATGCTATACTCACACGTTCTTCACGTTGCAAGCGCGGGCGACGTGAAACAGTTTTACGGCTTTTTAAAGTAATCCTCGCCCATGGCCCGCAATTAACCGCTTGTTTACCACGTTGGGCGAAACGTTGGCGTGTCGGTCTGCCGTGAATGTTCCGTACCGATTTGTTCACGGCCCTGGAGAGCGGAGAGGCAAAGACGGAATTCCAACTGCCGACCTCGCATCCGCCCGACACGGACTTTCACTCTGGCCAGACCAGCAACCGGCGAACGGACGTTTCGATGAACAGCAAGCGGTCCTATCTCGAGTCACTCAACGCCGGCAGGCCGCGCAGGCCTTACGCCACCCTGGAAGATCTGAACCGCTCGCTGGACAATCTGCAGCAGCGGTTGAGCCGCCACGCGGAACCCGCCACCGAATTTGGCAACGAACGCCAGCCCCGGGCTTTCGAGGCGCCGCAAGGCGCGTTGCATCGCGACGAAGTGCCCGCGCCGCGCAGGCCGGAGCCCCGTGCGAACGACTATGAGCGCCAGCCCTACCAGGCCATAGCGCGCGACCTGGACCACATCCGCGCGCAGGAAGACGGCATGGCCGCCTTCGGCAAGATTGCTTCCGAGCTGAATGCGCTGCGCGAAGACCTGCGCCAGCAGGTTTCTTCGGGGATGCGCCGCGAGTTCGAAACCATGCGCCGCGACATGGAACGCATCGGCCAACCGGCCTCCAGCCGCGATGAACAGGAGCTTGCGCTTGAATTCGAGCGGCTTTCGGGCGCGATACAGGCGCTGTCGGAACGAAGCGACGACAAGAGCCTGAACCTGCTGCGGCTGGAACTGGAGCAGGTGAAGGGCGCGCTGGACGCGCTTGCCCGCGAGGAGACCGTGCGCTCCATCGACCGGCGTTGGGACGAGTTCGACCGCCGCTGGACCGACTTCGAGCACCGCGTATCGGCCGCCCCGGGCGAGAACCCGGCGATTGCCGCGCTTGCCGCAAGGCTGGAGCAGATCAGCAACGCTGTCGACAATCTGCCGGAATCGCTGTCGCTGCGCTCGCTGGAGGAAAAGGTGCGCATGCTGGCTTCGGCGGTCGACCACTTCGTGCGCCATCACGAGCCTCAGGGGAACGAAACCTTCGCCCAGATCGAGGAGCGCCTGGACGAGATCTCGCGCGCGATCGTGGCCTCGGCCGCCGCGGCGCAGATGCCCAATTTCGACCCCGAGCCCTTCGAGCGCATCGAGGCGCGCATTTCGGCGCTGGCACGGCAGATCGAGGAAGTGGCCGAGGACAGGCCCGGCCGCGAGGTAATCGAGCGGCTGAACCTGCTGTCGCAGCGCGTGGACGCGATCACCGAGCAAGTGCACCTGCCGCAGGCGGCGGTGGAGCGGCTGGGCCACCAGATCGCCATGATCGCCGAGAAGATCGAACACGCGCCCGCGCCTGACGCCGACCTTATCTTCCAGGGCATCGAGCAGAGGTTCGACCTTCTTTCCAGCATGATCGAACGCCGCCAGGGCGACGTGCTGGAACAGGGCAACCTGCTGTTTCGCGACCTGGAACGACGGCTCGACGAAGTGGCCGAGCGGCTGGACCAGCGCGTGCATGAACCGGCCTTCGACAGCGCCGGCATCATGGAAGCCATCGACGCGCGATTTGCCTCGCTTGCCGAACGCATCGAGGCAGAAGGTTTTGGCGCCGACGACCACACCATCCGCAGCCTGGAGGCGCGGCTGGACGACATTTCGAGCCGGCTCGACACCTCGTCCCGCCAGTTCACCGGCATCGACCCCGAGCTGATCCGCAACCTGGAGGCGCAGGTGGCCGGGCTTTCCGAACACCTGGCGCGCCCGACGGGACCGCTGCCGGAATTCGAGGACATCGCGCCGCGGCTCGACGACATCGAACGCTCGATCGCCAGCAGCCACGAGAGCCTGATGGAAGCCGCGCGCCAGGCGGCGGAGAGCGCAGTGCGGTCCATGGCGGGCAGCGCCAATCAGAGCGAAGCCGTGGCTGGCCTGGCCGACGACCTGCGCACGCTGGAAGCGCTGACGCGCCGCTCCGACGAGCGCAACGCGAAGACCTTCGAGGCGATCCACGACACGCTTCTGAAGATCGTCGACCGGCTGGGCTCGCTGGAGGGCGGCCACGCGGCCATGCCCGCGGCGGAGCCGGCGACCGCGCCGAAGATGACGGTGGAAGATGCGCCCTCGCTCGATCTGGACACGCCGCTGCCGCTGATGGACGCGCTGGAGGCGCCGGCGCCGGTCACCCAGGCAGAGCGCGGCGCGCGCAGCCCGGCCCAGGCCGCGGCCGACGCCGCCGTTGCGGCGCTGGGCGCCGACGCGACCGTCGACGGACCAGGCGGCGAACCGCGCTCGAGGTTCGGCGGGCTTGGCCGCATGTTCGCGGGCAAGAAGCACGTAAAGGCCGAGCAGTCGATCGAAGCTGCACCGACGGCCCTCGACATCGCACCGGCCGTGGACCTCGACGAGCCGCTTGACCCGAAATTCGCCAACCGGCCGCTGGAGCCCGGCTCCGGCGCCCCCGACCTCAACGCGATCATGCGCCGGGTGCGCGACGAGCGCGGTCAGGGCATGAAGCCCGCCGAGGCCGACGCCGCCAAGGCCGACTTCATCGCTGCCGCCCGCCGCGCGGCGCAGGCCGCCGCCGCGGAGGCGGAGGCGCTCAAGCGCGGCTCGGAAGACAAGAGCCCGGTGCGGGCCGGCCGGATCGCCGACCTCCTGAAGGCGCGCCGCAAGCCGATCCTGATGGCCGCGGTGGCAATCATGATGGGGCTGGCAGGCCTGGAGCTCGGCAAGGCGCTGACCGCCGACGACACCCGCCTGGCCGACAGCGCGGCTGCCCCTGCC
>JAEWHN010000301.1 GCA_023387775.1 Pseudomonadota bacterium
ATTTGCCCTGAAGCGGGGTGGTGCGCGATGCGATGCCCACCATTTCCTCCATCACGCCATTGCAGTGAAGGACGAGATCGCACCCCGCCGCAAGGATGGAAGCGGCTTTGGAAGGGAAATCCCCAGAAAGCGCCTTCATCGAGGTGTCGTCGCTGATCAGAAGCCCGTCGAAGCCGATTTCGCCGCGCACGGTCTCACGCACGACCTTCTCCGAAGTCGTGGCCGGATTTGCCGGGTCAATCGCGGCGAAGACGACATGCGCGGTCATCGCGGCGGGCAGGTTCGCAAGCGCCTTGAACGGAGCGAAGTCGTGCGCACGCAGTTCCTCGATCGGCGCATCCACCGTGGGGAGTTCGAAATGCGTGTCGGAAAATGCCCGTCCGTGGCCGGGAATATGCTTCATGACCGGCAGCACTCCGCCGGCCAGCAGCCCGTCTGCTGCTGCCTTACCGAGCGCGGTGACGGAATCCGGGTCCTTGCCGTAGGCACGGTCGCCGATGACGTCGCTCGCACCCTCGATGGGCACATCCAGCACCGGCAGGCAGTCGGCGTTGATGCCGAAGCGGCGCAGATCGAAGGCATGCAGGCGCGACAACAGCCAGGCTGCCCGCAGGCCCGCCTCGCGGTAGTTCTTGTAGAGCGCGCCGATTTCACCCGCCGGCGGATAGTTGGGCGCGATCGGCGGGCGCAACCTCTGAACACGCCCGCCCTCCTGGTCGATGAAGACCGGGGCATCGGGCCGCCCGACACTGTCGCGCATCGCAGCCACCAGGTCGCGGATCTGCTCCGGCTCGCCGATGTTGCGGCCAAACAGGATGAAGCCCCATGGGCGCTCGTCGCCATAGAAGCGAAGTTCATCCGGGGTGAGCGTTTTCCCGGCGCAGCCGAGGATCATGGATTTTGATTCGGTCATGGCTTTCAAACTAGATCAACTCGAGAAAGCTGGAAATCCGCAGGCTGGGCACGCGCTACCAGCCTTCCAGAATGGCAAAGACCGGCGCGAAGATCTCGCGCCGGTCTTTTGTTTCACTGCATTGCCACCTGCGGGTCGACTTACTTCGAGACGAAGCAATTGCCGCCGGCCGCCTTGTAGCTTTCGCACAGGGCGATCGCATCGTTGCGGGTCGCCGCCGGTACGCGGACACGGTAGAACGTGCCCTTGCCGGCAATCTCGGCCTTGACGATGTTGGCCGGGTGACCGTTCAGCACATTGCCGTAGCGGCGCAGCAGGTCCTGATAGGACGACTGGGCCGCGGCCTCGGTCGGCTGGGAGGCGATCTGCATCGCCCACTCGCCAGCGCTGGCGGCGTTGAGGGCAACCTGATCGGGCTTCACTTCGCCGACGACATTCACCGGCTGGTCAGACGGGCGCGACGGAGCAACTGCGACCGTCTGCGGCGTGGCCGAGGGCTCGGCCGCCGGCGCCTGCGCGGCGGCGGCAGGAGCCTGCTCGGGCACTGCCGGAGCGGCGACCGGAGCCGACACTGCAGGAGACTCGGGGGCGTCCGTGGCAGCGCCAACCGGTGCTGCCGGGGCGGGGTCAACCACCTGCGCCGGAGCGGGCTCTTCCTCGCGCGGCACCAGCGTGCCGTCGGGCCTGACGACCATGGTGCGCACCTTGCGCGGCGCCACTGCGGCAACTTCCATGTTCTGGCCGGCGCCTGCATCCTCGATGACCTGAGTGATGCGGTCTTCGGACTTGCCGACGGGCTGGTCGGCCGGTTCCTCGCCGACGAAGGTTTCCTCTTCGTCCAGAGGCGCCTGCTGGGCAACCATGTCGATCGGCTGTTCCGCCGTGGTCAGAAGCCGCTGCTGCGTCGGCTCTGAATCCGCGTCGCTACGAGCGACGGTCTCATAGACCTTGCTCTCCTGGTTCGGCACCGAGGTGCCCCCGGGATTTTCCGGACGCATCTTGATCGGGCTTTCGTCGGCCGTGATGATCGCCGGGGCCCCGGAGCCTGCACCGCCGCCCGAAAGAGCATAGGCGCCTACGCCGCCCAGAACGACGACGCCGCCGATTACCGCCGCCAGCAGTACGCCACGACGCTGAGGCTGCTTGCGCTCCTGCGCTGCAGGTGAGCCGGTTTCATCGTCAAGATCGGCATCGTAGTTGAGATAGTCGGATGAGGACTGGAACCGGTTTTGTCCGGCATCCGAGAAGTCGCCCACCGCATAGGCATTGTTGGCCGTCGGCGAATATGCTGCCGATGCAACCGCCGCAGCCGCAACACCGGCGGCAGCAGCAGCCGCAGCCGGATAGGTGCTGTCAGCCGCGTAATCTTCGCTTTCGATCTGGAACTCGCGCTCGAAGTCGGCGGCGAATTCCTCTTCCGACTTGGCAACCGGCTGGGCAGGTGCCTGCGTCGCCGGCGCGGGCGAGCTCATGTCGTTGAGAAGATTGGCGAACTCGGCGTCGAGATCGTCGTAGGTCGAAACGGCAGGAACGTCTTCCTCGAATACGAGCTCGGGAAGGTCCAGGTCATCGGCCAGTGCGACCGCCTGTTCGGGCACATCCACCGTCTCGATATCGGGAACGTCCTCGAATGCCGGCGCAGAGGACTCGAGCGACGCAAACTCATCCGCCTCGCCATAGTGCGTTGCGGGCTCTTCCGCCGGGGTCGGAGCCTCCTCGTCCCACGACGGCGTTGCCGCCGAGGCGGACGAGAACGAGGCCGTCAGCGCCGCGAGTTCGGCATAAGGATCGGCGGGCTTGGCCGCGCTCGTGGCGTCCTCGGCATCAAGCTGCTCCTCTGCCGGCTGCTCGTCGCCATGGTCTTCGGAAGTCGGTTCCTCGAAGGAGTTGGCGAACGCCTGGCTGAATGCGGCGTCATCGAAGTCGAGGCTCAACTCCGGTTCGGCGTCGACGGGGTTCGGCTCGGGCACATAGGCGTCTGCCACCGGGGCGACGTACGCCTCTTCCGCCGGCGCAGCATAGCTGGACTCGATCCGGTAGTTTCCTCGCGAGTAGACGCGTTCGGACCCGATGCTGCCAGCAGTGTACTGCGGCTCGGCGGCCGGCTCCTGGAAGCCAGGCGAGGCCGCCTCCGGCAGAAAATCTTCGTCCGAAAGACCCAGATCGACATCGAAGTCCGGTTCGGCGTCATACTGGTCATAGGCAGGCTGCTCTTCGACAGCCTCGACCGCCACCGGCTCATCCATGGCTGGCTGGTGCGGGCTCGACAGATTACCGAGAAGCGCGTTCAGCTCGTCTTCCAGGCTGGGCTCCGCCGCTTCCGTCGCAGCGGCCACGAACTGAGGCTCATCGGCAAACGAAGGCTGTTCCGGAACGGGCTGATGGAACGACTTCAACGGAACGGCGGTGAAGTCCATGTCGACTTCGGCCAGCGCGGCGTCGAAATCCTCGTCAAAGTCCTCCACGCTGGCCGAGGTGGCCAGATCGACAGAGGCCTGATCGGCATAGTCGGGCTGATAGGCAGCTACCGGCTCAACCGCGGATAGATCTTCCATCGGCTCTTCCGCGAAGGGCGCGACTTCTTCGGCCACAGACCAGTGCGCCTCGCTCAGTTCGAAGCCATCGTCGAGCGCGACGGCCTGAGCGGCGTCATAGGACACGGCGTGAGCTTCCGCCGCAACCGACACCTCGTCTGAATAGACATAGCCGGCCACCGGCTCCTGCGGCGCCTCAAGATAGCGCTCGTCTTCAGAAGAAGCATGGTCCTGTGCGGAGAAATCCTCCTCGGCGAAGTCCGGCGACCATTCGCCATGGGTGGCGAGGTTGCCTTCCAGCTCCGCAGCCACCTGGTGGTCGAAATCGGCCATGCCGCCTTCATATTCAACGGCTACTTGCGGCTCGTATTTATAGCTGGCGGCGGTGTAGCTTGCAGCTTCGTAGCCCGAAACCTGATCGTGGTATCCGGGCGCCTCGACCTGATAGGCCTCCGAAACGACCTCGGCGGGCTCGAAGCGAGGCTCCGGCTCCGCAAAATCGTACTGGGTCTCCTCGACGGAATAAGCGTAGGCGTCCTGCTCCTGCACGGGCGACGTCGGCGCATAGGCGACGTGCGCCGCCTCCTGAGCCTCTACGTGCGGCACGGTCTCGAATTGGTGCGACGCGTCCGCCTGGTCCCCGGCTTCGTCGAGCGAGAATGCGCCAAGCAATTCCTTCTCGAGATCGATACCGAAATCGTCGCCAAGAACCTCTGCAGACACCTGCTCCGCTTCGGATTGCGACCGTCCAGACTCCCGCGGATCAAATCCCATGATCCGCGTCAATTCGGCGAACGGGTCGTCGCTCGACAACTGGTCGTTTTCGGCGACTTTCAGCTGGGTTCTGTCTGCCATACTCTTTCCCGAAACTCGCACATTCGCACGTCTAGGACGTGACGTAAGGTTGGGCCTTACCAGCGCAATGTGGGCAAAAGGTGACAGGTTTTCCCCTACAACCTAGCGCATTTCCGTGGGCGCATCGGCCCCGATAATCGCCAGGCCAGACGTCAAAACGTCGGATACGGCCTGCACCAGCCCAAGTCTGGCATGCGTCAATTCTCGGTCGTTAACCTTAACAAACCGTAAGTCCGGGTTATCAGTGCCCCGATTCCAGTGTCCATGGAAAGTCGAGGCGAGATCATACAGGTAAAACGCCAGTCTATGCGGCTCTTGCGCCTGGGCCGCGGACTCCACCAGACGCGGATATTCTGCGAGCTTGCGGATCAGCCCGATCTCGCTTTCGTCGGTAAGCCGCTCTGCGGCTTCGGCCAGCGAAGTCCGTCCGAAATCTTCATCGCCGAACTGCTCCTTCGCCTGCCGGAACACCGAATGGCAACGCGCCGAGGCATACTGCACGTAGAAGACCGGGTTGTCCTTGGACTGCTCGGTCACCTTGGCAAAATCGAAGTCCAGCGGCGCATCGTTCTTGCGATAGAGCATCATGAAGCGGATCGGGTCGCGGCCGACCTCCTCCACCACGTCGCGCAGCGTGATGAAATCGCCCGAGCGCTTCGACATGCGCACCGGCTCGCCCTGGCGGTAGAGCTTTACCAGTTGGCACAGCAGCACCGTCAGCTTCATCGAACCGCCGGAGACGGCCTTGGCCAGCGCCTCCATGCGCTTGACATAGCCGCCATGGTCGGCGCCGAGGATGAAAATGGTCTCGTTGAAGCCGCGCTGCAGCTTGTCCTTCAGGTAGGCGACGTCGGCGGCGAAATAGGTGAAGCTGCCGTCAGACTTCACCAGCGGCCGGTCGATGTCGTCGCCGACTTCGGTGGAGCGGAACAGCGTCTGCTCGCGATCCTCCCAGTCCTCGGGCTTCTGGCCCTTCGGCGGCGGCAGCTTGCCCTTGTAGACATGGCCCTTCAGGGTCAGGTCGGTGATTGCGGAGCGAATGGCAGCAGCGTCGTTGGCGTGCAGCGTGCGCTCGGAGAAGAACACTTCGTGACGGACGTTGAGCAGCGCCAGATCCTCGCGGATCATCTCCATCATGGCATCGATGGTGCGATCCTTGACGATGGCGAGGGCCTCGGGTTCCGGCTTCTCGAGCAGAGTGCCGCCGAACTCCTTCACCAGCGCCTGGCCCACCGGCACCAGATAGTCGCCGGGATAGAGACCCGGCGGTATCTCGCCGATATCCTCGCCCAGCGCCTCGCGGTAGCGCAGCATTGCCGAACGCGCCAGCACGTCGATCTGCGCGCCGGCGTCGTTGATGTAGTATTCCTT
>JAEWHN010000320.1 GCA_023387775.1 Pseudomonadota bacterium
GCGCCATCATCTTCGACGGCTCTCCCGAGGATGTGACCAAGGATGCCCGCGTGCGCGAAGCCTATCTCGGAAATTACGCCAATGACCGCAGCGCTGCTTGAAGTCACCGATCTCAGCGCCGGCTACGGCCCGACGCGCGTTCTTGAAGGCATCAGCTTCTCGGTTGCCGCCGGCTCGCGCCTTGCCGTGCTCGGCCGCAACGGCATGGGCAAGACCACGCTGTTTGCCACCATCGCCGGGCAGACCAAGCGCTATGGCGGCACGATCCGTCTGGGCAGCACCGAACTGACCGGCATGGAAAGCGCCTCTCGCGCCCGTTCCGGCCTCGGCTACGTTCCGCAGGCGCGCTGCATCTTCCCCTCGCTGACGGTGGAGGAAAACCTGTTCGTAGGCCTGAAGGATCGCGACCGCTCGGCGATCGAGGAAGCCTACGACATGTTCCCGCGGCTGAAGGAGCGCCGGAAGAACCTCGGCTCGCAGCTTTCCGGCGGCGAGCAGCAGATGCTTTCGACCGCCCGCACCATTCTGGGCAAGCCGACCGTGTTGTTGCTGGACGAGCCGCTCGAAGGGTTGGCGCCGGTGATCTGCGAGGAGCTGATGGCGGCGTTTTCCAAGCTCGCCTCCAGCGGCGACATGACCATCCTGCTGGTGGAGCAGCGCATCCAGAGCGCCCTCGATTTTGCAGACCACGCCATCATCCTCGAGCGCGGCCGCATCGCCTGGTCGGGCACGCCGGCCGAGCTTTCGGCGCAGCCGGAGGTGGTGGAGAGATTGCTGGGCGTGGGCGGGCTGCACTGATAGCGCGGCGCTCTCCCTCCCCCTTGAGGGGAGGGTCGATCCGCGCAGCGGATCGGGGAGGGGTCCTCGCGGCAGCGCGCGGCCTTCGCATAGAATTCGACCCCCACTCCGCCTCGCTTCGCTCGGCACCATTGCGGGGCGAGCCACGGGGCTCGCCCGTCCTTCGGACCCCCCGATCGACGGGGGAGAGGAACGCCGTCCGCAAGCTTGGCACCCTTCCTCTCCCCTTTTGAGGGGGAGAGGTGGCGAGCGTAGCGAGGCGGAGTGGGGGTAGGTCGCAGCATCTGCGATTGCACGGCCCGCGACAAAGCGCTGGCGCTCACTGCACGAAAAAATCCTCGATCCTCGCCGCCGTCTGCTTCAGCAGCGGCAGGAAATCGCGCTCCATTTCGGCCACGGAATGACGTGCGGATTGGGTGGAGACATTGATCGCCGCGACGGTCGCGCCGGAGCGGTCGCGCAGCGGCACCGCGATCGAGCGCATTCCGATTTCCAGCTCCTCGTCGACCACGGCGTATCCATCGCGGCCGGCCCTGCCGACCGCCTCGGCAATCCGTTTCGGATCCGTAAGCGTCTTTGCGGTCTTGGGGGCAGGGGAGATGCGGGCGAGAAAAGCGTCGAGTTCCTCGGTCTTCAGGCCCGACAGCAGCACGCGCCCCATGGCCGTGCAATAGGCCGGCAGATGCGCGCCGACATGCAGTTCCAGGCTGACGATGCGCGGGCCGGCGACGCGCGCCACATAGACGACATCGTCGCCGGATAGAATTGTGGCCGAGCAGGATTCCTGCAACGCAGCCGCCGTCTGGCGCATGAAGGGCTCGGCGAAGGCCCAGAGCGAGGTGCCCTGCAGCCAGGTGCGCGCCACGGAGAGCAGGCGTGGCGAAAGAGAAAACTGCCGGCCTGCCTGTGTGGCATAGCCGGTGGCGACCAGGGTGAGCAGGAAGCGCCGCGCGCCGGCACGCGTCAGGCCCGCCTTTTCGGCCGTTTCGGTGAGCGTCAGCCCGGCCGGGTGCGCAGCGAGGATTTCCATGACGCCAAGCCCCCGCTCCAGCGAGTTCACATGGTCTCTCGAGGCAGCTTCATCCGTCATGGGCAATGCCTCCATGAGCGCGGCCATGGGCCGCACCGAATGTTGACTCTTCAACGGTGATCATGGCAAAGTATCGCATACAAAACAAATGTTCGCAATGCGAACTTTCATGGCCAGGGCGACAGGCTGTAGACAAGGTGGTCGCCAATGGTTTCTCGCTGCGGCCGTGACGGCCGCCAGTCAGGATGGGTGAGAGCAACGATGAACAAGATCAGTCCAAGCTTGGAGGATGCGGTCGCCGACATCCAGGACGGCATGGTGGTGATGATTGGCGGCTTCGGCGGGGCAGGCGCGCCGATCGAGCTCATCCATGCGCTGGTCGAGCGATACAAGAAGACCGGATCGCCCGGCCGGCTTACCGTGGTGAACAACAATGCCGGCAACGGCGATGTCGGCATCGCGGCCATGATCTATGCGGGCATGGTGGCCAAGATGGTCTGCTCGTTCCCCCGCTCGTCGGACCCGCGCGCCTTCACGGACAAATATCTCGCCGGTGAAATCGAGCTGGAGCTGGTGCCGCAGGGCACGCTGGCCGAGCGCATCCGCGCCGGCGGCGCCGGCATTCCCGCCTTCTACACGCCGACGAGTTTTGGCACGCTGGTTGCCGAAGGCAAGCCGGTGGCTGAGTTCGAGGGCCGCAAATACGTCCAGGAGCGCTGGCTGAAGGCAGACGTTGCCCTGATCAAGGCCGAACTGGCCGACCGCAAGGGCAACCTGACCTACCACATGGCGGCGCGGAATTTCTCGCCGCTGATGGCGACGGCGGCCGCGACCACGATCGTGCAGGCAAGCCGCATTCTGGAGCCGGGCGGGATCGACCCCGAGCATGTCGTGACGCCGGGCATTTTCGTGAAGCGGATCGTGGAAGTTCCAAACCCGAAGCAGGAAGAGGCTCTGTTGCGCGAGGTGACCAAGTGATGGCTGCAAAACTGACCAACGCACAGATCGCATGGCGTGCGGCGCAGGACATTCCCGACGGCGCCTATGTGAACCTCGGCATCGGCTTTCCCGAGATGGTAGCCAAGTTCAAGCCCGATGGGCGCGAGGTGATCTATCACACCGAGAACGGCATCCTCGATTTCGGCGAGGCCCCGCCCGCCGGCCAGGAGGACTGGGACCTGATCAACGCCGGCAAGAAGGCCGTGACCCTCAACCCGGGCGCCTCCTTCTTCCACCATGCCGACAGCTTTGCCATGGTGCGCGGCGGCCATCTGGATGTCGCCATCCTGGGCGCCTACGAGGTTGCCGAAAACGGCGACCTGGCGAACTGGAGCACGGGCCCCGGCTCGGTGCCGGCCGTGGGCGGCGCGATGGATCTTGTCCACGGCGCCAAGCGGGTTTGCGTCATCACCGACCACGTCACCAAGAAGGGCGAACCGAAGCTCGTCAAGAATTGCAGCCTGCCGCTGACCGGTGTTGGCTGCGTGACGACCATCTATACGAGCCTTGCCGTCATCGACATCGTGAACTCGCGCTTCGTGCTGCGCGAGAAGCTGCCTGGCATGAGCCTTGAGGAGCTTCAGGCGGTGACCGGCGCGGAGCTGGTGATCGAAGGCACCGTCAAAGATCTTGTCGTTCCGGAGGTTTGAACATGGCTGACGCCTATATCTGTGACTATATCCGCACGCCGATCGGCCGTTTCGGCGGCTCGCTCTCGTCGGTGCGCGCCGACGACCTTGGCGCGGTGCCGCTGAAGGCGCTGGTCGAGCGCAACGCCTCCGTTGACTGGGCCGCCGTGGATGACGTGATCTATGGCTGCGCCAACCAGGCGGGCGAGGACAACCGCAACGTGGCGCGCATGGCGCTGCTTCTGGCCGGCCTGCCCATCGAGGTGCCGGGCACGACGATGAACCGCCTGTGCGGCTCGGGCATGGATGCCGTCATCACCGCCGCCCGCGCCATCAAGGCCGGCGAGGCCGAGCTGATGATCGCCGGCGGCGTGGAATCGATGAGCCGCGCGCCCTTCGTCATGCCCAAGGCCGATACGGCGTTCTCGCGCAATGCCGAGATCTACGACACCACCATCGGCTGGCGCTTCATCAACCCGCTGATGAAGAAGCAGTATGGCGTCGATTCCATGCCGGAGACCGGCGAGAACGTGGCCGAGGATTTTTCCATCAGCCGCGCCGACCAGGACGCCTTTGCCGCGCGCAGCCAGGCCAAGGCCGTGGCCGCGCAGGAAAGCGGCCGGTTGGCGAAGGAAATCACGCCAGTGACGATCCCGCAGCGCAAGGGCGATCCGGTGGTGGTTGCCAAGGACGAGCATCCGCGCGCCGGCACGACCGTCGAGACGCTGGCCAAGCTGGGAACGCCCTTCAAGAAGGAAGGCGGCACGGTGACGGCGGGCAATGCCTCCGGCGTCAATGATGGTGCTGCGGCCCTCATCGTCGCTTCGGAAGCGGCGATCAGGAAATACGGCCTGACGCCGATCGCGCGCATCGTCGGCGGCGCTACCGCCGGTGTTGCCCCGCGCATCATGGGCATGGGCCCGGCGCCGGCGACCAAGAAGCTGTGCGCCCGTCTGGGCATCAAGCCGTCGGACTTCGACATCATCGAGCTCAACGAAGCATTCGCCTCCCAAGGCATCGCCGTGCTCCGCGACCTCGGCATTGCCGAGGACGCGGAGCACGTGAACCCGAATGGCGGCGCGATTGCTCTGGGCCACCCGCTCGGCATGTCGGGCGCGCGCATTTCGGGCACGGCCGCACTTGAGCTGAAGGCACGCGGCGGCAAGCTGGCGCTCGCCACCATGTGCATCGGCGTCGGCCAGGGTATTGCGATCGCGCTCGAGCGCGTCTGAGCCGAAAGGTAACACCGAAAGTTTTGAGGGCCCGGCGTCGCTGATGCCGGGCCTTTTCTTTGTGCAATCCTGGGCGAGCCGGCTGGATTGCAGGCGCCTACAGCCGCTTTTCGGTTTCCTTGTCGAAGACGTGCAGGGCGTCCGTATCGAGCGCGAAGCGGCGGCGCGTGCCGGCCTGGATGTCGGATTTCGGCGGCAGGCTGGCGGTGATGCGCTGCGGGCCGACCGTGGCGCTGACGACGAGTTCCGGGCCGGTCAGCTCCACCACCTCGACATTCGCCTCGAAGGAAGGGCCTTCGCCGTCCGAAGCAAGCCGCAGGTTTTCCGGGCGGATGCCCAGCACCAGCTTCTGGTCGGGCCTGGCCTTGGCGGCGGTTTCGGCAGGCAGCGAAATGGCGACATCCGAGCCGCCGATGCGGGCGACGCCATCGGCAATGCGCGCGTCGAGCATGTTCATGGAGGGCGAGCCGACGAAGCCGGCGACGTAAAGCGTGGCCGGGCGCTCGTAGATTTCGGCCGGCGTGGCAAGCTGCTCGATCTGGCCGTTGCGCATGATCGCGATGCGGGTGGCAAGCGTCATCGCCTCGATCTGGTCATGCGTGACATAGACCACAGTGGTGCGCAGCATCTGGTGCAGGCGCTTCAGCTCGGTGCGCATTTCCATGCGCAGCTTGGCGTCAAGGTTGGACAGCGGCTCGTCGAACAGGAAGACCTGCGGGTTGCGCACGAGCGCGCGGCCGATGGCGACGCGCTGGCGCTGGCCGCCGGAAAGCTCGGAAGGCCGGCGCTCGAGCAGGTTTTCGATCTGGAGGATCTTTGCGGCCTTCTTCACCGCCTCCTCGCGCTCGGCGGCCGGGACCTTGCGCATTTCCAGGCCGAAGCCGATGTTCCGCGCCACCGACATGTTGGGGTAGAGCGCGTAGGACTGGAACACCATGGCGATGTCGCGGTCCTTCGGATGCACGCCGACCACGGAGCGCCCGTCGATGCGTATGTCGCCGCCGGTGGGCTCGGCGAGGCCGGCAATGATGTTGAGCAGGGTGGACTTGCCGCAGCCCGAAGGGCCCAGCAGCACCAAAAACTCGCCGCTCTCCAGCGACAGGTCGATGCCCTTCAGCGTGTCGACCGTGCCGTAGCGCTTGCGCACGCCGATGATGTCCAGCGCGCTCAACGGCCTTCTCCGGCGATGGTGTAGAGGGTCATGGGGCTACTCGACCTTGGTGATCTTGGATGAACGCACCGGCGTTCCGACATCGGCCACGCGCGCGGAGGCGAAGGCCAGCATGAAGCGCTGCGCGGCCGGCAGCAAGGCCAAGATCGCGGCGGCACCGGACGCGGCATCGATCTTCACGGTTTCGGTGCCGGTAACCGGCGCCTCGCCGGAGGCGTCGAAGACCACCACCGGCGAGCCGGCTTGCGCTGCCGAGGTGGCCATGCGCGCGACCAGCTCGGAGGTGGCGTCGGCGGCGCGAAACAGCACCACGCCGACATTCTGGCCCAGCATCTCCATCGGCCCATGGCGCAGCTGGCCGCCTTCGAGCGAGAAACAGGGCACGCGCGACAGCTCGGTGAGGCCGAGCGCGATGGCCTCGGCCACGCCTTGCGTGCGGCGGCCGGAGGTGACGATGGCCGAGACATTGGCGAGCGATGCGGCGGCCGCATCGACCGGAACGGCGGACGGATTTTTCAGGATTTCCAGCGCCTGGGTGGGGTCGGCGCCAAGCTCCGCAAGCACGGCCAGGTGCAGCGCGAAGCTGATGGTGAGGCTGCGGGTGGCGGCAAAGGCTTTTTCCTGCCCGCCGACACCGGTGAGGCAAGGGACCGTTCTGGCGAGCGTCGAGTTGCCGTCGAGCGTCAGGCCAAAGGTGTGTTCCGGCACGCCGGCCTCGACGAACCAGCGCAGGACCTCGGCGCTCTCGCCAGACTGCGAGGTGACGAGGATGGTGCGGCCGGAAAGCGGCAGCGGCTGGCCGAGTTGTTCGGACAGCGGCACAGCGACGGCGTCGATGCCGAGGTCGCGATAGAGCGGCTCGACCGCGCGGCCGACCGCGTGCGAGCCGCCCATGCCGAGCAGCAGCAGGCGGCCGGTGGCGCGCAGCGCCTCGGCGATTTTGTGCGCGACCGGCTTGGCCGCCTCGAAGGAGGCGATCGAGTCGGCATTCTGCCGGGCCATCTCGTTCTCGATCGCGACGAGGCCCGCCGGGCGTAGGTTCTGTGCTGTCACTGTCATCCCTTGACGCCGCCCTGTGTCAGCCCCGAGATCAGGGCGCGTTGCATGAAGAGCCCGATCAGCACCGGCGGCAAGGCGGCAAGCACGCCGGCGGTCGCGATCAGCCCGTAGTCGGACACCCTGCCGCCGGCGAGGTCGGCGATCGCTACCGTCAGGGTCTTGGCCCTGAGGTCGGAGGTGAAGAGCAGGGCATAGAAGAATTCGTCCCACGCCAGCAGGAAGGCAAACAGCGCGGCGGTGGCCATCACGGGTGCCGCCAGCGGCAGGGTGATGAGCCGCAGGATCTGGTCGAGGCGGGCGCCGTCCATCATGGCCGCACTTTCGATCTCGCGCGGGATGGCGTCGAAGCCGGACTTCAGGAGCCAGGTGGTGAAGGGCGCGAGGATGGTGAGATAGACCAGCGCCAGACCGTAGACGGTGTTGAGCAGGCCGAGTGCTGCAAGCCCCATATAGAGCGGCACGGCCAATGCCACCGGCGGCAGCATGTAGGTGCCGATCACCGCGTAGAGCGACGTACCCACCCTTGGCGTGCGCGACACCGCCCAGGCGGCGGGAATGGCGACCAGCAGCGCAACTATCGTCGCCATGCTGGCCACGCGCAGGCTGTTGAACAGGGCCGCGACGAAGGCGGCGCCCTCGGTGTTGCCGACGGCGGTGAGCAGCCGGCGATAGCGCGACAGGTCGACCGTTTCGGGCCACCAGTGCAGCGGCTTGGCGGTGAGGTCGGCGGTGGAGGAAATGCTCATCACGAACAGCCACACCACCGGCGCGAGGATGACCGCCGCCAGAAGGATGGCGCAGGCATAGACGAGGATCGTGGCGGCGAGGCTGCGGCGTTCCATCAGCTTGCTCCCGCGGTTCTGCGGATGACCGCCGCGTAGACGACGGCGAGCACCGTGACCAGCAAGGTCACCATCAGCGCCAGCGATGCGCCGGACCCCGCGCGCTGGAAGGAGAACGCCTCCTGGTAGACGAGGATCGAGAGCGTGCGCGTAGAGTTGGCGGGGCCGCCGCGGGTCATCACCCAGATGATATCGAAGACCTTGAAGGCCTCGATGGTGCGCAGCACCAGCGCCACCATGAGCGGGCCGGCGAGATAGGGCAGGATGACGAAGCGGAAGCGCGACCAGGCGCCGGCGCCGTCGACCATGGAGGCGGCGGTGATGTCGCGCGGCACGGCCTGCAGGGCGGCGAGCGCGATCAGCGCCACGAGGGGAAAATTCTTCCAGGTGTCGGCGAGGATGAGCGCGGCAAGCGCGGTGCCCGGTTCGCCGAGCCAGGAGCGATAGGCGTCGAGGAGGCCGATCTGGGTGAGCGCTGCGTTCAGCGCGCCATATTCGGGATTGTAGATCAGCCGCCACAGCGTCGCGTTGACCACGGTGGGCAGCGCCCAGGGCAGGATCATCAGCGCCCGCAGCACGGTGCGGCCGTAGAATTGCTGGTTGAGCAGGAGGGCGGCGGCCACACCCACCACCATCTCGGCCGCCACCGAAATGACGGCGAACCATGTGGTGGTGATCAGCGTGCGCTGGAAGCCGGAATTCGACAGCATCTTCACGTAGTTGTCGATGCCGACGAAATTGCCCGAGGTGCCGACCAGCTTGGCGTCTGTGAAGGAGAGCCGCACCGTGTCCACCAGCGGCCAGCCGATGACGGCGACCATGACGATGAGCAGGGGCAGCATCAGGAGCCATGCGCGCGTGCTGATCCAGGTGCTGGACATGAGGCGGACCTGACCGAACCCTTGGAAAAATCACCTGCCTGCCGCCGGCCGGGCGAGCCCGCGGAAAGCCACGGGCGGCGCCAAATGGACGCCGCCCGCGTTACTTCTATCAGAGACCGCTGTTTTCAGCCGCCGAGTTCAGGGCGTCTTCCGGCTTGGCCTGGCCAAGCAGGGCTTCCTGGATGGCGATCTGCAGCGCGGTCGACAGCTCCTGGTACTTCGGCGTGGTCGGGCGCGGATACATGGCGCCGAGCGCAACCTTGGCGGCGGCGATCATGTCTTCCTGGCCCTCGCTGACGGCCGGATCGTCATAGGACGAGGTCCAGATCGGCAGGCTGAGCTTGGCATAGGCGTTCTGGGTCGCCTGCGAGGTCATGAACTCGATGTACTTCCAGGCTTCGTCCTGATGCTTGCTGGTGGTGGTGATGCCCAGCCCCATCGAGCCGTTGACGGCCGAAACCTCGCTCTTGCCATCGACGCCCGGCGCAGGTACGACGCCGACCTTGCCGGCCACCTTGCTCTCCTTGGGGTCGTTGGCCATGTTGTACATGTAGGTCCAGTTGAGGGCGAAGGCGGCCTCGCCGTTCTGGAACACGCGGCGCACGTCCTCCTCGAGGAATTCCTTCGAGTTCGGGTTGGTGAGGCCGGCGGAATAGGACTCAACCATGTAGTTCAGCGCGTCCAGCCCGCCATCGGTCTGGAAGGCCGGCTTGCCGTCCTTCAGGAAGTCGCCCTTATAGGCGCTGACCAGCGTGGTGTAGTCGCAGATCACGGCCTCGGCCTGCGCCCAGCTCCAGGAGATCGGCGTGTCGAGAATGCCCTTGTCCTTGATGAGCTTGGCCTGCTCGGCAAGCTCGGCCCAGGTCTTGGGCGGATTCTGGATGCCGGCCTTCTCAAGGATTTCCTTGTTGTAGAAGAGGTACTTGGTGTCGAGGATCCACGGCAGGCCGAAGCGCTTCCCCTCATATTCGACCGTGGTCCAGGCGCCCGGAAGCACGCCTTCCTTCATTGCGGGCGTGATGCGGTCGGAAATGTCGACCAGCACGTTGTTGGTGGCGAATTCGGCCGGCCAGATGACGTCGAACAGCACGACGTCGTAGCCGCCGCCGGAGCCCTGCGCCAGCACCGTCTTGTCGTGCAGGCCCTCATAGGGCACGAATTCCAGATTGACCGTCACGTCCGGATTGGCCTTGGTGAAGGCCTCCGTCATGGCGCGCACGTCGTCTTCGCTGTAGGCGGCCTGCGCCATGAAGAGCGCGTTGAGCTTGGTTTCGGCATGCGCGACGCCAAGGGCCGCGGTGAACAGGGTTGCGCCGAGCAGCGCCGTCTTGATCGATTTCAACATTGTTTCCTCCACCACCTTGCTGTGCAGTTCTCGGTTTGAGTTTTGACCAACCTCGCGCCCGGTTTCAAGCAAGCCGCATGGCCGAGCGGGCGCCTGCGGCGTCTCGCTGGCCGAAAAGCCTGGGGCCGGTGCCCTCCGAGCGCAAAAACGTTGTGCCTTTTCATTAATTCAATTGTCTTGAAATATTCCTTGTTGAATATTGGGGACGTGTCAAGAGAGATGTCGATGGACGATACACGGCATATCCGGGCGAAAAGCGGGACCAATCTCGGCGGCGCCAGCGCGCATAACCGGCGGGTGATGATAGACGCGCTGAGAGTGAACGGGGCGCTGTCGCGCGCCGACCTGGCGCGGGCGACGCGGCTGACCCCGCAGACCGTTTCCAACATCATCGAGGAGCTTTCGCGCGACGGGCTGGTGCGCTCGCTCGACACGGTGCGCAAGGGCAGGGGGCAGCCGGCGACGCCCTACGGGCTGGTGCCCGAAGGCGCCTTCGCCATCGGCCTGCAGATAGACCGCCACGTGACGCGGGCGATCGTGGTCAATCTGGTCGGCGAGGTGCTGGCCAAGATGGAAGCCAACCTTCCCGCCGGTGGCCCGACTGAGGGCGTGAAGGTGGTGCTCGACCTCATCGCCTGGGCGCGCAAGGCGCTGTCGGATCGCGTGCCGCAAGCGGAGGAGCGGCTGGTGGGCCTCAGCATCGCCATGCCCGGCCCGTTCGGCATCAGCGCGCCCTATGGCGAACCATGGGCGATGACCGCCTGGCAGGCCTTTCCGCTGCTGGAGACCATCGCGGCCGGAACCGGGCTGGAGGTGGTGCTGCAGAACGACGCCGCGGCCGCATCGACGGCGGAGAAGATGCTGGGCGCGGCCCACGGCGTGGACCATGCCATCTGCATCTTCCTTGGCTACGGGCTCGGGGCTGGGCTGATCGTCAATGGCGAGCTCTATGGCGGGGCCTATGGCAATGCCGGCGAGATCGGCATGATGCTGGCGCTTTCGCCCGATGAGGGCGACAACGTGGGCTCGCTCGAAACCTTCGCCTCCATCGCATCGCTGTGCAAGGCGCTGGATCTCGACCCTTCCGACCCGAAGCTGTTCGAGCTGATCGCCGATGCGGTCGCGCGGGCCGACCCGCGAGCCGAGGACTGGATCGGCAAGGCGGCCGAACGGCTGCGCCGGACGGTGCAGATGCTGGAATCGATCTTCGATCCGCAGACCATCATCCTGTGCGGAGGCGCGCCGCGCTCGCTGATCGAGCGGCTGATCGAGCGCATGCAGCCCTTGCTGCCGTCGGTCTCCGAGCGGGCCAGGCGCTTTCCCGAGGCGCGGCTGCAGCCCGGCCTGGCGGACCCCTGGGCGGTGGCGCTGGGGGCCGCGGCCGAGCCGATCTCGCGCGCCTTCGATCCGCGCTTTTCGGCGATCCTCAAGGAGCGCCCGGCTTCGGGGCACATGTTTCGCGCCTGAATGCATCAGTCCGGGCCATGGCTTGACGTGTCGGTCACGCGGGCGGTGCGGATGAACAGCGCCTGCACCTTTTCCCAGAAATTGCCGCCCAGCACGAAAATGCCCGCCACGAAAACGAGATCGCCGGCAAGCTGGTATTCCCATCTGTTGGGCCTGAGCCCGGGCCAGAAATAGTCGACATACGGCTCCAGCAACGACCATGTGAGCGGCACCCAGAACATGACCAGCCCTATGGCATGGCGCACCGGCCCAACCGGCGGCACCGAATGCAGGCGCGGGAAAAAGCCGGCGAGAATGTGCTTCAGCTGCTGGAAGCCGGCCTTGCCCACCAGCGCGATGATCAGCACCAGCAGGATCTTGTTTATGATGAAGACGCCGCCCGTGAACGCCGCCAGCGTGGACGGCCGCAGCCCGGACGCAGCAAGGAACGGGATGCTAAGCACCAGCCCGACAGCCACGACGAACAGCGCCATGCCGCAGCCGAAGCGCCAGCCCATGGCTGCCTGACCCCGCATGGACGGCCGCATCTCTGCCATCGTTCAATCCCTCACGGCGAGACCGATGCGCAAAATATATCGTCAGCCGGGGCGTCTTTGCCAGAGGCGCGGTGCAGCTGCTGGTTCAGGCCGGTCCGGTAGCCGGAGCTACGGCAGGAAGTTCCATAACAAACCTTATGTGATTTTCGACTCACAGCCCCGGCCACCTGCGCGGAAGTCCGTTAGCCAACGCGATCAGCTTCGATAGCCAATGACAACACGTCGTTCGGGTATGCCTGATCACCAATCCGGAAGTTGGTCACACCACATTTCACGAAACCACGCGACAGGTAGTACCCGATAGCGGGCGTGTTTTCAGAGTTTGTCGTCAGCCATACGGAGTCCACGCCCAAGCGGGCGCAGTGGGCCATCGCCGTATCGAGCAATTTGCCGCCTATCCCCTTTCGTTGATGCCGAGGCTGTACATAGAGAGTGCTTATTTCTGTAGCCGAGCAGCCCTCGACTGGCGCCTTTCGGCCGCGGGAAATCCTGATAAAGCCGTCAATGCCGTCCAGATTCTCGGAAACGAAGAAGATCTCGTTCGCATCTACGAGAAGGCGTTCGAAACTGGCCTTGGTGAACTCAGACAACACGTAGTCCGCAAAGAACTCGCTGATGCCCTTGCGAAGATAGGTGCCCACCCAGACTTCGATGGAGAGCGCCGCAAGGCTTGCCGCGTCTGAGTGTTTCGCTCTGCGAATATTCATGGGTCGCCTGGCCATTGTCTCGTGAGAACGGTCATACATGCTGGCCGTAGCTCAGCGGTCATAGGTGCGCTCTTCCTGCGGCGTGTCGGCGATCAGCTTCTGCAGGCCGGAGAGCAGTGCTGCTTCGGCGCGGTTCATCGTCTTTTCCGGATTGACGAGCAGGAAGATGTCGATGGCCGGCGGCGTCTCGTAGGGCGGCAGCCGCCACAACAGCCCGTCGGCCACGTCGCGGCGCGCGACATGCACCGGCAGCGGGCCGATGCCCAGTCCGGCGACGATCATGCGCCGCACCTCCTCCAGGCTGGACGAGACGCCGACGACGCTGGCGTCCAGCATGGCTTCGCTGCGCAGCAGCGCCACCGGCCGCAGCGCGTCGGCGATGTGGTCGGTGTGGAAGGACACCGAAGGCTCGCCCTTGAGATCGGCCAGCGCCAGCCCGGTGCGGCCGTAGAGCCGGTGGCCGGGCCCGCAGAAGAAGCCGAAGAACTCGCGATAGACCATGGTGTAGTCGAGCGCGGGGTCGCGCTCGCTGACCAGGCACAGGCCGAAGGAGGCGCGGCGCTCGCGCACCTGCCTGGCCACCTCAGCACTTGGGACAACCGTGATGGCGATGCTGGCGCGCGGATAGTTGCGCCGGAACTCGGCCAGCGCGCGGTCGAACAGCGGCGAGACGATGTGGCTGGCGACCGCAATGGCGACATGGCCGGTGACGTCCTCGCCGGCGCCGCGCACCAGAACGGGCAGTTGCGAGATGGCGCCGAACGCTTCTATGCCCTGCTCGTAGACCAGGCGGCCGGCCTCGGTGAGCTCGAAGCGGTTGGCGGCGCGCTCCACCAGCCTTTGGCCGATGCGCTCTTCCAGACGGCGCAGCGCGTTGCTGACGGTGGGCTGCTTGAGGTTGAGGCGCTCGGCCGCGCGGGTGATGCTCTTGACCTCGGCAATGACGACGAAGGTGCGCAGCAGGTTCCAGTCCAGCTCCCAGACCAGCTTTTCCGACCGCGGCGAGGCCATTCTGAAAATCTATGCTCCCTATTTCCATTATCTATTTGCGCAATGACCCGACAAAGGCAATCCTGCCTCCCGGATGCGTGCCGACCGCGCATCAGTAATGCTGGGGGCAACGAGGCGAGGCGGCGGTGGAGCGTGCGACGCGCGAGAGCGGAATGAGCATGACCCTGCGCGGCGCGAACGCCCCCGCGGCGGGGGACAGGCCGCCGCCTTGCCGCACTGCCCTGCCCGCTTTTTCCGAACAACATTTTCACGGGACGTCCAATGCCTGAGGCTGCCAGCCTGCCCTTTGCCTATGCTGCGGAAGCCGAGCGACCGGCCTCGAACCTGTTCTACATGACGCGGCTGCGCCGACCGTTGGTCGACCGCGCCGAGGGCATCTATCTGTGGGACAAGCAGGGTCGCCGCATGATCGACGGCGCCAGCGGCGCCATGGTGGTCAATGTCGGCCACGGCAACCGCAACGTTCTCGACGCCATGAAGCGGCAGATGGAGCGGGTGACCTTCGCCTACCGCCTGCATTTCGAGAACGAGGCCGCCGAGGAACTGGCCCGGCGCATGGCGCAGAAGATGCCGGGCGACCTCGACCGCATCTTCTTCGTTTCCGGCGGCTCCGAAGCGGTGGAATCGGCCATCAAGCTTGCGCGGCAATGGGCGGTGGCCACCGGCCAGCCGAAGCGCTGGAAGGTGGTGGCGCGGTTTCCCTCCTACCACGGCGGCACGGTGGGCGCGCTGGCGGTGACGGGCGACCTGGCGCTGACCGAAACCTTTGCGCCGCAGATCCGCGACATGCCGACCGTGCCGGCGCCGACCGCCTATCGCGACCGCGACAACCTTTCGATGGAAGAGCGCGGCCTGCGCTATGCCGACATGCTGGAAGAGAGGATCTTGGCCGAGGGGCCGGAAACGGTGCTCGCCTTCATCATGGAGCCGATCGGCGGCGCGGCGACCGCGGCACTGGTGCCGCCGGACAGCTATTTCAAGCGCATCCGCGAAATCTGCGACAAATACGGCATCCTGCTGATCCATGACGAGGTGATGACGGGTGCCGGGCGTACCGGCAGGTATCTCGGCGGCGACCACTGGCAATGCCGGCCGGACATCGTCACCCTGTCGAAGGGCATCGGCTCCGGCTATGCGCCGCTCGGCGCCATGGCCGCCTCGCGGCGGCTGGTGATGCCGGTGCTCGACATGGGCGGCTTCCAGCACGGCTACACCTATGCCGGCAACCCGCTGTCCTGCGCCGCCGGCCTGGCGGTGCTGGACGAGATGGAGCGCCTGGGCTGCGTGGAAAACGCCGCCGCCATGGGCGACCTGCTGAAGCGGGAACTGGAAGGGCTGGCACAGCGCTTTCCCTTCGTTGCCGGCGTTCGCGGCAAGGGGCTGCTGATCGGCGCCGACCTGGTGGCCGACCCCGAGACCTTCGCGCCCTTGCCCAAGGCGCTGAACGCCAACCAGAGGCTTCTCGACCACGCCTACCAGCGTGGCATGATCGTCTATTCGCGGCGCATTCGTGGCGACGGCATCGAGGGCGACAATTTCATACTGGCGCCGCCGCTGATCATCGATGCCGCGCAGGTGGGCGAGATGGTCGCCATTCTGGCGGATTCGCTGGAAGCGCTTGCCGCCGAACTCGATCTTCCCGTCAACGGCTGAGAACAGAAAATGGCTTCAACCAGATCGACGCGCGGCAAGGTCATCATCACCTGCGCGGTCACCGGCTCGGTCCACACGCCGACCATGTCGCCCTATCTGCCGATCACGCCCGACCAGATCGCCGCCGAGGCGATCGCGGCGGCGGAGGCGGGCGCCTCCATCCTGCACCTGCATGCGCGCGACCCCAAGGACGGCCGGCCCACGGCCGACCCGGACGTGTTCATGCAGTTCCTGCCGCGCATCAAGCAGGCGACCGACGCGGTGGTGAACATCTCCACCGGCGGCTCCTCGCTGATGACGCTGGATGACCGCCTCGCCATTTCGCTGCGCGCCGAGCCGGAAATGTGCTCGCTGAACATGGGCTCGATGAATTTCGCGCTGTTCCCTGCCCTCGACAAGCCGACTGAATGGCTGCACGAGTGGGAGCCGAAGCTGCTCGAAGCCACGCGAAGCACGCTGTTCAAGAACACTTTCGCCGATATGGAGCACATCCTCGAACGGCTGGGGCGCGGTTGCGGCACGCGCTTCGAGTTCGAATGCTACGATGTCGGCCATCTCTATTCGCTGGCGCATCTGCGCGACCGCGGGCTGGTGAGCGGGCACCTGTTCATCCAGTTCGTGTTCGGCGTGCTCGGCGGCATCGGCGCCGACCCGGACAACCTGACCCACATGAAGCGCATTGCCGACAAGCTGTTCGGCGACGGCTACAGCTTTTCGGTGCTGGCCGCCGGCCGCCACCAGATGCCGATGATAACCATGGCCGCCGCCATGGGTGGCAATGTGCGGGTGGGGCTGGAGGACAGCCTCTATGACGGGCGCGGCCAGCTTGCGCGCTCCAACGCCGACCAGGTGCGCCGCATCCGCAAGGTGCTGGAGGCGCTGTCGCTGGAGGTGGCGACGCCTGCCGAGGCACGCGAGATGCTGGAGCTGAAGGGCGGCGACCGGGTGGCGTTCTGATGGCAGAGGTGCGTTTGAAATGCACCCCCCTCTGCCCTGCCGGGCATCTCCCCCACAAGGGGGGAGATCAGATGCCGCGACGGCTTTCGCAAATCTCCGACGGTGGAAAAAGAGTGGTGGCGCTGAAACTGCCAATCTCCCCCCTTGTGGGGGAGATGGCCGGCAGGCCAGAGGGGGGTGCCTCGCAATCCGTCGTCAAGGAATTGCCATGAGCCTCCCTGCCCACAAAATCACCATCCGGCCGGGAGAGCCTGCCGACGCGGAGGCGATGCACGAGGCGATCCTGCAACTCGGGCGCTTCACCGGCCTGGAGCAGAAGATCGCCAGCACGGCCGAAGATTTCCGGCGCTTCGGCTTCGGGCCGGACGCGGCGTTCCACAGCCTGATCGCGGAAGTTGATGGTGAGTTCGCCGGGCTCTGCCTGTTCTTCCCGATCTTCTCGACCTGGCTCGGGCGGCCCGGCGTCTATGTGCAGGACCTCTATGTCGACGAGCGGTTCCGCGGCAGGAGGCTCGGGGAAAAGCTGCTGCGCGCCACGGCAGGCTGGTCGCGCCGGCGCGGCGGCGTCTATCTGCGGCTGGCCGTCGATGTCGAAAACATTTCCGCGCAGCGCTTCTACGAAAGGCTCGGCATCGGCTGGCTCGACAGCGACCGCGAGCACGGGGCCTATGGCGAGGCGTTTCTGGCGCTGGCGCGCAATGACGGAAATTGAACGAGGAGTTCCCATGAAAGCCTTCTACGCCGACGAGCAGAAGCGCCACGACCCCAAGGGCTTTCTTTCCAGCGGGGCGCCAAAACCCAACCCGGAACAGCCGGAGCGCGTGGAGCGCCTGCTTGCCGGGGCGCGCGCGGCCGGCTGCGAGATCGTGCGGCCGCGCCAGCACGGGCTGGGGCCGATCGCGGCCGTGCACACGCCAGAATATCTGGATTTCCTCGAGCACATCCACGCGCGCTGGCAGCGCATTCCCGAGGCCTCGGAAGAGGTCATTCCCAACATCCACCCCATTGCGCGCGGCGGCAGCTATCCGGCCTCGGCGGTGGGCCAGGCCGGCTACCATATGGCCGACACCTCCTGCCCGATCTCGGCGGAGACCTGGGAAAGCTCGCTGTGGAGCGCATGGAGCGCGGTGGAAGCGGCGGAGGCCGTGCTTTCGGGCGAGCCGGCGGCCTATGCGCTTTGCCGCCCACCCGGCCACCATGCCTTTGCCGATGTCGCCGGCGGCTTCTGCTTCATCAACAATTCGGCGGTTGCCGCGCAGCGCCTGCGCAAAGATGCGGCGCGGGTGGCGATCCTCGACGTCGACCTGCACCACGGCAACGGCACGCAAGGCATCTTCTATGCGCGGCCCGACGTGCTGACGGTGTCGATCCATGCCGATCCGGTGCGCTTCTATCCGTTCTTCTGGGGGCATGCGGACGAGCGCGGAGAAGGCTTGGGCCTCGGCTACAACCTCAACCTGCCGCTCGCGCGCAAATCCGCCGACGCGGAGTTCCTGGCCGCACTCGACAAGGGCCTGCAGCGCATCCGCGCCTTCGCGCCCGAAGCACTGGTGGTGGCGCTGGGCCTCGACGCCTTCGAGGGCGACCCGTTCGGCGGGCTTTCGGTGACGACGCAGGGCTTCGCGCGCATTGCCGAAGCGATTGCCGGGCTCGGCCTGCCCACGGTGATCGTGCAGGAAGGCGGCTATCTGTGCGACGCCCTTTCCGACAATCTCACCTCTTTCCTCACCGGCTTTGGCGGCGCGCACAGGCTGGCGTCCGGCTGAAGCGACGACGGCTCAATAGCGCATTCGGCAGCGGCTGCGACATTTCCGCTGCTTGCGCGGCGGACCGCACGCCAGTAAAGTGGCATCTAGTTTACCACTTAAAGAGGCACGACATGGCCTTTGTCGAAAGGGTTCGTCCGGTCGCGGAAACTCCCCTCTCCCATCCGCAGGTGGACCGCGACTTCATCGGGCGGCTGGTGCGCGCCTTCTACATCAAGGTGCGGCGCGACGCCCGCCTCGGCCCGATCTTCGAGCGGGTGATTGCCGACGACTGGGAACCGCATCTGGAAAAGATGACCGACTTCTGGTCCTCGGTGATCCTGAAGACCGGCACCTATCAGGGCCGTCCGGTCCCGGCGCATCTCAAGCTGAAGATGGTGAAGGAAGAAGACTTCGCGATCTGGCTCGGCCATTTCCGCGAGACCGCGCGCGAGCTTTGCGAGCCTGAGGTGGCGGCGGTGTTCATCGATCGCGCCGAGCGGATTGCCCGAAGCCTGCAGCTTGCCATGTTCTTCCACCTGCCCCGGGCGCTGGGCGCAACGCCGCCCGCAGCCGCCGCGAGCCGCGAGGGAGAGTGAGCGCAACATGCGCATGACGCAGCACACCGACTATGCCCTGCGCATGCTGATCTATCTGGCGACCCGTTGCGGCGACGCCTGCACGGTGAGCGACGTGGCCGACGCCTACGGGCTGTCGCGCAACCACCTGCTGAAGGTGGCGCTGAACCTGAAGAACATGGGCCTGGTGGAAACCACCCGCGGCCGCACGGGCGGCATCGCGCTGGCCTGCCCGCCGGAAAGGATCAATCTCGGCCGCCTGGTACGGCGGATGGAGGACGATTTCGCGCTGGTGGAATGCCTGAAGACCGATGGCGGGCACTGTGTCATCACGCCTGCGTGCCGGCTGAAGGACGTGGTGCGCGAAGCGCTGGACGCCTACCTGGCCGTCTTCGACAAATACAGCCTCGCCGACCTGACAGCAAACATGGATATCCTGGCACGCCTTCTGGACATCCGGCCCGGAAAGGATAACGTTATTACTTCGGCTGACTGACCTTTTGCTTCACAGGAGGAGGGTAGCAAGTCCATGGTCGCCCAGCTCACAGTCGCAGAACGTCGCTTATGCCTGTATCTCCTGGCGGCAGTCGCCATTGCCGGGCTGGCGCTGGCGGCCACAGGCCGAAGCGACCCGATCGGCGTGCATGGCCTGATCGCCCTGCTGGCCAGCATGGCGATGATATTCGTGGTGCTTTCCGGCTACCACCAGCCCGAACCCTCGCCTGAGCGGCTGTCCCACTATTATGACGATCCGATCAAGGTCGGCATCGTGCTGACCATGGCCTGGGCCGTGGTGGGCATGTTCCTGGGCGTCTGGGTGGCGGCCCTGCTGGCCTGGCCGGACCTGACTTTCGACGCCGCCTGGGCAAGCTTCGGGCGGCTGCGCCCGGCGCACACCACGGGCGTGATCTTCGGCTTCGGCGGAAATGCGCTGATCGCCACCTCGCTGCACGTGCTGCAGCGCACCTCGCGCGCGCGGCTGCCCGGCCAGGTCAGCCCCTGGTTCGTGCTGTTCGGCTACAATTTGTTCTGCGTCATCGCCGTGACCGGCTACCTGATGGGGGTTACCCAGTCGAAGGAATATGCCGAGCCGGAATGGTATGCCGACATCTGGCTGGTGATCGTGTGGGTGACCTATCTGGCGATCTATGTGCGCACCCTGGCGCGGCGCAAGGAGCCGCACATCTATGTGGCCAACTGGTACTACATGGCCTTCATCCTGGTGGTGGCGATACTGCATGTGTTCAACAACATTGCGGTTCCCGTATCACTCGCGCATGCCAAGAGCTATTCGGCTTTTTCCGGCGTGCAGGATGCGATGACGCAATGGTGGTACGGCCACAACGCGGTGGCCTTCTTCCTGACCGCCGGCTTCCTGGGCATGCTCTATTACTACCTGCCCAAGCGCGCCGGCCGGCCGATCTTCTCCTACCGGCTGTCCATCATCAGCTTCTGGGGCATCACCTTCATCTACATGTGGGCGGGGCCGCACCACCTGCACTACACCGCCCTGCCGCAATGGGTGCAGTCGCTGGGCATGACCTTCTCGGTGATCCTGCTGGTGCCGTCCTGGGCCTCGGCCGGCAATGCGCTGGCGACGCTGAACGGCGCCTGGGACAAGGTCCGGACGGACGCGACGCTGCGCTTCATGATGGTGGCCGCCGTGTTCTACGGCCTCTCCACCTTCGAGGGGTCGTTCATGGCGATCCGCCCGGTGAACTCGCTGTCGCACTACACCGACTGGACCATCGCCCATGTCCATGCCGGCGCGCTCGGCTGGGTGGCGATGATCACCTTCGGCGCGATCTACAGCCTGGTGCCGTGGATGTGGAAGCGCGAGCACATGTATTCGGCGCGGCTGGTGGAGGTGCATTTCTGGTTCGCGCTGGCCGGCACCATCATCTACGTCTTTGCCATGTGGAACTCCGGCATCATCCAGGGGCTGATGTGGCGGACCTACAATGAAAGCGGCACCCTGACCTACTCCTTCATCGAGTCGGTGGAGGCCATGCACCCCTATTACATCGCGCGGACCGTCGGCGGCCTGCTGTTCCTGGTCGGGGCGGTGGTGGGGGCATACAATGTCTGGATGACCATACGCACGGCACCCAGGCAAGCCGAGGCGGCGGAACCGGACCTGCCGGTGCCCACCTTCACGGCCAGGCCGGCGGAGTAGCCCGATGCCAGAATTCTTCCACCGCAAGCTCGAACGCAGCACGATGGGCTTCGTGCTGGCCATCGTGGTGGTCGCCAGCATCGGCGGCCTCATCGAGATCGCACCGCTGTTCACCATCAAGGGAACCGTGGAGAAGGCGCCCGACATGCGCGTCTACACACCGCTGGAGCTGGCCGGGCGCAACATCTACATCCGCGAAGGCTGCTATGCCTGCCACAGCCAGATGATCCGCACCCTGCGCGACGAGGTGGAGCGCTACGG